>JAUYPJ010000116.1 GCA_030697665.1 Candidatus Omnitrophota bacterium | reverse complement strand
CAATGGGGGCATCATCGAGGTCGGCAGCCCCGAGGAGATCCGTCACTCCAAGAGTCCCGTCGTGCAGCAGTTCATCAAGGGGGAAGCGGTGGGTCCCATTCAGGAGGGGCTGCCGGGCCGCCGCGCCGTCTTGTCGCGGTGGTCGCCGTGGAGCCGCGCAAGCCTTCGGTAGGGCCGTCGGCGATGGAGATCGAATGACGCAACGCTGGACGTTGGAAGTCAAGGTGGGCGCGTTTGTCGTCTTGGGGCTGGTGCTGCTCGTCCTGTTCGTGTTTGCGATCGGTGATCTCTCGACGGTCTTTCAGCCCGGCTATCGGCTGCAGGTGCTGTTTGATTCGGCCAATGGCATCACGGACGGCTCGCCCGTCCAGTACGCCGGGGTGGAGGTGGGGAAAGTCCAACAGGTCGCGATCGTCTACCCCGAGGGGCACGACCGCCCCATGGTCCAGCTGACGATGCGTCTGCCCTCGCACGTCGCCGTCCGGACCGACGACCAGGCCGCCATCAGCACCTTTGGCCTCTTGGGGGAGAAGTACCTGGAGATCACCCCAGGACCGGGGGCCGCGGCCGTCATCGAGCCCGGCGGACAGCTCATCGGCAAGCCCCCCGTGTCGACGGAGCGGATCATGGAGCGATCCAACGAAGTCCTCACCGAGTTCAAGGAAACCCTTGAGGGGCTGAACCATCTGGTCGGCGATCCTGAAGCGCGGATTTACTTCAAGGAGGCGATCCAGGAGGCGCGGGACGCCACGCGCCACTGGCGGATGCTGGGGGAACGGCTCAACACGGCGATGCTCTACACGGAGGCGGGGCAGGGCAGCCTCGGGAAGCTGCTCTTTGACGAGGAGCTCTATCAGCGGATGGTCGCGTTTGTCGAAGATCTCCACGCCCATCCCTGGAAGCTGCTGAGGCGTTCCACGGATCACAAGGCAGACGGCAGAGGGCGGAAGGCGGAGTAAGGCGGTTCTTGAGCTCTGAATTCGATGTCCAAAGCGAAAACCCTCTACGTGTGCCAGCAGTGCGGCGCTCAGGCCCTCAGGTGGGAGGGCCGCTGTTCCCGGTGCGGCGCGTGGAACGCCCTCGTGGAGGAGCTTGTGGAGCCGGTGATCAACGGCGACGGCGCCCCGGCCGAGGTCGTGACGCCGAGTGTGCTGGCGGAGGTGCCGACGGATGAGACGGCGCGGGTGCGCACCGGCGTGGGAGAGTTTGACCGCGTCCTCGGCGGAGGGATGGTCCCCGGATCGGTCATCCTCGTGGGCGGGGAGCCGGGGATCGGGAAATCGACGTTGCTGCTGAGCGTCGCCGGCGCGCTGGCCGCCGCCGGCGAGACGGTGCTCTACGTCAGCGGGGAAGAGTCGCTGCGGCAGACGAAGCTGCGCGCCATGCGCCTGGGGTTGAGCGCTTCCACGATTCAGGTGCTGGCCCACACGCAGCTCGAGGCCATCGTGGAGGCGATTCGGCGCCTGAAGCCGCAGACGGTCATTGTGGACTCCATCCAGGTCATCGAAACCGGCGCGCTGCATTCGGCGCCGGGCTCGATCGGTCAGGTCCGCGCCTGCGCGCACGCGCTGGTGCGGTTGGCGAAAGAGAGCCGCAGCGCCCTGTTCCTGGTCGGGCATGTCACCAAGGAAGGCTTCCTGGCCGGGCCGAAGGTGCTGGAGCACCTCGTGGATACGGTGCTGTACTTCGAGGGGGAGCCGACGAGCGGCTTTCGGGTGCTCCGCTCCACGAAAAACCGCTTTGGCGCGACGTATGAGTTGGGGGTGTTCCACATGACGACGGAGGGTCTCGAAGAGGTCTCGAATCCCTCGGAGCTGTTCCTGAGCGATCGGACCGATCCGGCGCCGGGCTGTATGGTGACGGTCAGCCTCGAGGGCAGCCGGCCCTTGCTCGTGGAGATCCAGGCGCTCACCAGCCCGGCGGGGATGGGCTTGCCCCGTCGCCGGACGACCGGCGTCGATGTCAACCGGCTCTCCGCGCTGCTGGCGGTGCTCGAGCGGCGCGTGGGATTGCGCCAGCTGGCGCAGCAGGATGTGTTCGTCTCCTCCCTCGGGGGGGTGCGGGTCTTGGAGCCGGCCGCCGACCTGGGCATCGTCCTGGCGATCGCGTCCAGCCTGAAGGAGCATCCGACCGAGCGGGGCGATCTCGCCATCGGCGAGGTCGGGCTGACGGGAGAAATCCGCCCGGTCGCCAACCTCCTGCAGCGGCTGCACGAAGCCAAGCGCGTCGGATTCCATCGCTGTTTCGTGGCGGCCCAGCGCGACCACCGTCGCGACGTGGAGGGGATGCAGGTCATCGAGGCGCGGCACGTCCGGGACGTGGTCGCCCAGGCGTTGGCCTGATCCCACCACCTGGCGCGCCAGCCAACGGCTGGCGTGTCACCGGCGTGTTGAGGGAGACAGAACAATGGGTGTTCAAGCGAGCGAAGTGACACGGATCCCGCCTGCAGGCGGGATCCGGCGCTAGGTGGTGGGATGATGGATTTACGCTTCGTGCGGATCGGATTCGTGATCATCAGCGCCCTCCTCGGTTCTCAAGTGGTCGGGCAGGGCCCGGGATGGGCCGTGTGGGTCCGGACGGCCATCGGCGCGATCGCCGGGGCGATCTTGGTGTTGATCGAGGCGGCGATTCACCGCATCGGCCGCGTCTCCGTGCGGGGCTTCTCCGCCGCGGTCTTCGGGCTGCTCTTCGGGCTCATCATGGCGAAGCTGGTCTCGGATGCGATCGAGCTGATCCCCTTGGGCGAGGGGATCACGGCGACGCTCCGCGTGCTGCTGACCTGGGCCTTCTGTTACCTGGGCATGGCCATGGCCCTGCGGGGCCGTGACGAGTTCAGCGTCATCATTCCGTACGTGCGACTGTCCCGTCATGACCGCGCCGAGCAGTCCTACCTCGTGGATACGAGCGCGATTATCGACGGCCGGCTGCTCGATCTGTGCAAGGCGCGGTTCTTCGAGGGGCGCCTCATCGTCCCGCAGTTCGTGCTGAAGGAGCTGCAGGGGGTGGCGGACAGCACGGACCAGATCAAGCGCAACCGCGGCCGGAGGGGCCTTGAGATTCTCAACCAACTGCGCCAGCTCACCAGCATCGACGTGCGGGTCCATGAGGACGACGTGCCGGGGATCGCGGAAACGGACGCGAAGCTCGTGAAGCTGGCGCAGATCCTCGACACCCGCGTGATCACCAACGACTACAACCTCAACCGGGTCGCGGAGTTTCAGGGCGTCAGGGTCTTGAACGTGAACGAGCTGGCGCAGGCGCTGCGGCCGGTGGTGTTGCCGGGAGAGCCGCTTGAGGTCAAGCCGATCAAGGAAGGCAAGGAGCACCACCAGGCGGTCGCCTATCTGGACGACGGGACGATGGTCGTGGTGGAAGGCGGACGTCCGCTCATCGGGCAGACGGTCAAAGGGGTCGTGACCAGCGTCCTCCAGACGGCGGCGGGTCGGATGGTCTTCATGCGGCCCGATACCGTGCCTGCCAAGCGCCCGTCTAGTCCATAGTCGATAGTCCATAGCGCAGGTAAGAACCAAGATGACAGAACGGCAGATTCCAGCGACCAGCCGTTTTTGGTGTGACTATGGACTATGGACTATGGACTATGGACTTGGGTAACGATGGGCGCGGATGTCGCGGCGATCGTTCCTGCCGCGGGCGCGGGCCGTCGGTTTCTGGGACGCATCAAGAAGCCGTTCGCCTCGCTCAACGGAGCCCCCCTGCTCGCCTACGCCTTGAGCGCGCTTGAGCAGAGCGCGGCGATTCGGTGGATCATCCCCGTCGTGCACCCCAGCGCCCTCTCGAGCGCGGCCGCGCTGGTGAAGCGCTACCGGATTACGAAGGCGCTCCCCCCGTGCCCCGGCGGCGCCTCGCGGGCCGAGTCGGTGGCGCGAGGATTCGCCGCCGTTCCCCGCCACGCCAAGTGGATCCTGATCCATGACGGCGCGCGCCCGTGCCTTGGCCGCCGTCTGGTGGAGCAGGCGGTGCGGGCGGCCAAGCGGCATGGCGCTGTCGCCTGCGGCTTGCCCGCGTCGCTCACCGTGAAAGCGGTGGATGAGCGCCTGGGGGTTCGGGTGACGCTGGACCGTGAACACCTCTGGTTCGTCCAGACCCCGCAGGTGTTTCGCCGTGACTGGTTCGCGCGCGCGCTCGAGGCGGCCGACCATCGGCTGGGACAGTTCCCCGATGACGCGGCCATCGTGGAGGCGGCGGGATTCCCGGTGTCGATGATTTCAGGGGATCCCCTGAACCTGAAGGTGACGACGCGCGACGACCTGATCCTCGCGGGGGCGATTCTTCAGCGCAGAGGCCAACGCGCTGCGCGTCTCCGCTCTTCTAACAGGGTGCGGAAAAACGCCTCGCCACACCACGGATGACACGGAATCCCACAGAAACACAGAGAACTGCTCGTCGAGCAACGTTCCGTGTCTCCGTGGCGCTTCCGTGGTTCCGTGGTGTCATCTGGGGTTGTTCAGCAACCTGCTAAATGAGCCACATGCGGGTGGGCTTGGGGTACGACAGCCATCGGTTCGAGGGGAAGCGGCCTTTGAAGCTGGGCGGCGTCGTCATCCCGTTTGCCCGAGGGCTGTCGGGCCATTCGGACGCTGACGTGTTGCTGCATGCGGTGGCCGATGCGCTGCTCGGCGCGGTCGGGGAGCCGGACCTCGGTGAGCAGTTTCCCCCTGGGGATCCTCGCTACCGCAACGCGGACAGCCGCACCTTCGTCCGCGCAGCCTACGCCGCCGTCCGCCGCGGAGGGTGGCTGGTCGGCAACGTGGACGCGACCGTGATTGCCGATGCGCCGAAGCTGATGGGCTACAAAGCCAAGATGCGCCAGGCGATCAGCCGGTTGCTGGACGTGCGCCCGGGCCAGGTCTCGGTGAAGGCGAAGACCACAGAGGGGTTTCCGCCTGGCACGGGCGGCATCGCCGCCCAGGCGGTCGTCCTGCTCAAAGAGGCTCCAGGCCACAGGAAACGATAATTCGATGGCGTGGTTCATCATCATCGCTGGGGTCGGCCTCCTATGGGTACTGGTGAGCTTCCGCCCGGAGATCCGGGCGTGCTTTGAGCGTGATCCGGCCGCCCGCAACCTCCTGGAGGTGCTCCTGACCTCCTCCGGGCTCCACGCGATCGTCGCCCACCGCATCGCCTACGCGCTGGATCGCCTCAGGGTGCCCCTGGCGCCGCGCCTTCTCATGGCCGTCGTGCGGTGGATGACAGGCATCGAGATCCATCCCTCCGCCAGGATCGGGCGGGGCCTGTTCATCGATCATGGGATGGGCGTGGTCATCGGGGAGACGGCCGTGCTCGGGAAGGACGTCACGCTGTTTCAGGGGGTGACGCTCGGCGGCACCGGGAAGGAACGCGGCAAGCGTCATCCGACCATCGGCCATCACGTCGTGATTGGGACGGGCGCGAAGGTCCTTGGGAACATCACGGTGGGAGAGCATTCACTGATCGGCGCCAACGCGGTGGTGATTCGAGACGTCCCCGCCCATTCGACGGTGGTGGGGGTGCCGGGACGCGTGACGAAGACGAAGGACCGGCACTTTCTCGGCATCAACCTCGACCATACCCACCTGCCAGATCCGCTGGCTGAGCGGCTGGAGAGCCTCCAGCACGAGATCGATGCGCTGGAGCAGCATCTCAAAGCACACCGCACGTCGCAGCCGCCCCCCCATTCCAGCCACTGACCTCCGGACGGTGGGACGCGAATGGCCCTTCGCCTTTACAACACGCTCTCGCGGACGGCGCAGGAGTTCCAGCCGATGGACGGCCGGACGGTGCGGATGTACGTCTGCGGCCCGACGGTGTACGACGACCCCCACATCGGCCACGCGCGCAGCGCCTACATCTTTGACATCCTGCGCCGCTACCTGACGCACAAGGGCTATCAGGTGACGTTTGTCCGCAACGTGACGGATGTGGATGACAAGATCATTGAGAAGGCCAGGCAGGAATTCGTCCACCGTCCACCGTCCACCGTCCACAGCGACCTGAAGACCGTGTGCGCGGAGGTGGCGGAGCGCTATCTGAAGAGCTACCACGAGACGATGGACCGGCTGGGGATCGGGCGGCCGGAGATCGAGCCGAAAGCCACCGAGCATGTTGTGCCGGAGATGACCGACTTGATCGCGAAGCTGCTGATGCAAGGGGTCGCGTATGAAGCCGGCGGGGATGTCTACTTCGCGGTGCGCAAGTGTCCTGGCTACGGGAAGCTCTCCCATCGGGCGCTCGATGAGCTGCAGGCCGGCGCAAGGGTGGAGCCTGGTGAGTCCAAGCAGGACCCGCTCGATTTTGCGCTGTGGAAGAAAGCCAAGCCCGGGGAGCCGTCGTGGAACAGCCCCTGGGGCGAGGGGCGGCCGGGTTGGCACATCGAATGCTCGGCCATGAGCACGAAGTATCTCGGCGATGCGTTCGATATCCATGGGGGCGGGATCGATCTCGTCTTCCCGCACCACGAAAACGAGATCGCCCAGGCCGAATCGGCCGGAAAGCCCTTCGCCCGTTTCTGGATCCACAACGGCCTCCTCACCGTCAACGGCGAAAAAATGTCCAAATCTCTTGGCAATTTTGTGACGGTTGAACAAGCTTTGCAGCAGGGTAATGGGAATCCAAATGTTTTAAAAGTATTTTTCCTCAGCGCACACTACCGCAGTCCATTGGACTATACAGAGAGTAACATTAAGGCCGCTTCCAGTCGTTTTAAGGGATGGTTTCATCTGATGCTTGCAGCAGATATACGCAAAGGGCGGGCTGCTGTTCCAGCAGAAATACCAGAAGAAATTAAGATGTTGCGAACCACTTTTGATGGCGCGATGAATAATGATCTAAATACTCCACAAGCTTTAGCCATTCTTGACCAGCTATTAAATTACGGCTACCAGTGTTTTGTTGATGCCGAGAACATAAAAGGAAAGGATAGTCCCGAAAAATCTATGCTGCTAGGCAAATTGGTTGCAGCTCGGAATGTCTTGCTCCAATGTGGAAATGCGCTTGGATTATTTGATGGTTTTGAGTCCATCAGCATTCCAGACGATGTTCAAGAGCTTATTAAGAAACGAGAGGAAGCTAGAAGACTAAAAAATTTTAATGAGGCCGATCGCCTTCGAAAGCTTGTCGAAGATAAAGGGTTTATCATTGAGGATATGCCTGACGGGCCGTTTCCTATCCCAAACCCAAAACGGTTTTCTAGGTAAGGTCTGATGTTTGTCCTATACGCTGTACGCTGTACGCTATCCGCTAGGCATGTCTGATCGCCGCGGGTTCTTCATCACCCTTGAAGGCCCGGAGGGCTCAGGCAAGTCGAGCCAGGGCCGGTGGCTCCTCCGGCGATTGCGGCGGCTCGGCTACCCTGTGGTGTTCCTGAGGGATCCAGGGTCCACCGCCCTGGGCCGCGCGCTGCGGCGGGTGCTGTTGCACACCGCAGCGCCGATGTCGCCGCTGCAGGAAGCGTTGCTCTTCATCGGCGGCCGCGTCCAGCTCGTCGAGGAGCGCATCCGTCCGGCCCTGGCGAGAGCTCAGGTGGTGGTGTGCGACCGCTTTCATGATGCCACCGTCGCCTACCAAGGCTTCGGGGGGAAGCTGGAGGTGCCCTGGCTGGATCGGCTGGGACGCTCGGCGATCCATGGCGTGATGCCGTCGTTGACGATTCTGCTGGACCTGCCGTCGCCGCGAGGCTTCGCCCGTCTTGACCGTGCCCGCGATCGGATGGAGCGCAAGGCGATGGGCTTTCACCGGAGGGTCCGGCAAGGCTACCTCCGCTTGGCCAAACGAGAGCCTCGCCGATTCGTGGTCATCGATGCGCGTCGATCTCCCGACCAGGTCCGCAAGGACGTCGACCGCATCGTGCTTCAGCGGCTTCGCCACAGTGAGGTGTCTTCACTCGCCACTCGCCACTCGCCACTCGCCACTCGTTGAATGGCCTGGAGCGACATTCTCGGACAGGAGTTTCCGAAGCGTCTCCTGCAGGCGCACCTGTGCGCGGGCCGGGTGGCGCACGCGTATCTGCTGGCGGGGCCTGACGGGGTGGGCAAGGGCCGGGTGGCGCTGGAGATGGCAAAAACGCTCAACTGCGTCGGTGAGGCACGGCCGTGCGACGCCTGTGGGCCGTGTCGCCAGATCGCCCGGCGGATCCACCCTGACGTGCATTTCCTGGAACCGACAGGGGCGTCGGAGCAGATCAGGATGGACGACATCAGGTCGCTCATGGGGCGGATCGCGCTGCGGCCCTTCAGCGCGAGGGCGCAAGTCGCGATCCTTGCCGATGCGCAGCGGCTGACGGAGGAGGCGGCGAACAGCCTGCTCAAAGTGCTGGAGGAACCGTCGGCGCGCAGCTACTTTTTCTTGACGACGTCTCGGCTGTCCGACTGTCTGCCGACCATCGTGTCGCGATGCCAGCTCATCCGCTGCCAGCCGCTGCCTCGCGAGAGCGTGCGGCGGATCCTTGTGGAGACACAGGGCTGTGATCCGCGCCTCGCCGAGGTGATCGCGCGCCTGGCGGCGGGGAGCGCCTCAGCGGCGGTCGATCTGGCGGCGCGGTGGACGCGCTACGAGCGGATCTGGGCATCCTTCGCGGAGGGACCGGCGTCCTCCGTGTGGCTCGAACGGCCCCTGCCGGAGACGCGCCAGGAGGTGGCCGAGTTGTTGGATGGGATGATGGAGTGGGTGCGGGACCTCGCCGTGGCGGCGACAGTTGGCGCGGCGCCTGTGACCCACGCGGCGCACATCGAGGCGCTTCGCCGCCAGGCGCTCGTCGTGGATCTCGACCGGTGTCTTGAAGCGGCCTGGAGGCTGGCGGCGCTGCGGGAGTCGCTGGAGCAGTTTGTGAGTCCCCGTCTGGTGGCCGCCCTGGCGCGCGAGGAGTGGCTCTCCCTCTTCCATGAAACACCCGTCCACGGTCGACCATCCACCGTCCACCGTGAAGAAGAATGATAAGAGACGGGTGTCTGTGGACTGTGGACTGTTGACGGTGGACCAGGACCGATGCCCAAGACGTTCTACGTGACGACGCCGCTCTACTACGTGAACGCCGCCCCGCACATCGGCCACTCCTACACCGAGATTGCGGCGGACTGCCTGGCCCGCTACCATCGGCTGAAGGGCGAGACCGTGTTCTTGTTGACGGGAACCGATGAACATGGACAGAAGATCGAGCAGGCGGCCGCCGCGTCCGGACAGCCGCCCCAACTATTTGTGGACGGCGTGGTCGCGCGCTTCAAGGAGCTGTGGACGCTGCTCAACATCTCCTATGACGATTTTCTCCGCACCACCGAGCCCCGGCACGTGCGCGTCGTGCAGGCGTGCCTGTCGCGTCTGCAACAGGAGCACAAGCTCCACCACGCCACCTATCAAGGCTGGTACTGCACGCCGGATGAAACGTTCTGGACCAACCAAGAGCTGGCTGAGCTAGCTGTAGCTGGCACGGTTTCCACATCGTGTCCGACATGTCAGCGACCGCTGGAAGCGGTGAGCGAGGAAGGGTGGTATTTGCCGCTGGAGAATCACCGGCTGTGGCTTCAGCATTTCCTCGCGACCCATCCGACGTTCGTGCGGCCAGAGACGCGCTACAATGAAATCGCCAGCCTGGTGAACCGGCCGCTGCCCGAGTACCTGTGCATCACGCGCCCGCGCCAGCGGGTTGGATGGGGGATTCCGGTGCCGTTCAGTGAGGGGCACGTGACGTATGTGTGGTTTGACGCGCTGCTCAACTATATCAGCGCGGTTGGCTACGATGTGTATGAGCAGCGCTTTGCAGGGCCCTGGCCGGCGGACGTGCATTTCATCGGCAAAGATATCCTCCGGCATCACGCCGTCTACTGGCCGATCGTGCTCCATGCGCTGGGTGTTTCCAATGAGCAGATGCCGCGCCTGATTTTCGCCCACGGCTGGTGGAAAGTCGGCGAGCAGAAGATGTCTAAGTCGCTGGGCAACATCGTGGATCCAACGGTCGTGATCAACCACGTCCTGAAGGGACAACCATTTGCCGCTGATGTGTACCGATACTTCCTCCTGCGCGAGGTGCCGTTCGGGCAGGACGGATCGTTTTCCGAGGAGGCCATCCTGTCTCGGCTCAGCGCGGACCTCGCCCATGATCTTGGCAATCTGGTCAATCGGACGTTGTCGATGATCGAGCGGTATTGCAGCGGGAAGATCCCGGAACCGCACGCGGTCGGGTGCGCGCTCGACGATGAGCCGCTGCAGCAGGCCGCCGTCGGCCTGGCGGCGCAGGTGGAGGAGGCGATGACGCGCCTGGAGTTCTCGGCGGCGCTTGAGCGGATCATGCGCGTCGTCACCCAGGCCAACCGCTACATTGAAGTCGTCGGTCCATGGCGATTGGCGAAGCAGCCCGAGCAGGCCCCGAGGCTGCGGACGGCGCTCTCTCTGCTGGCGGAGGTGATGCGGGTCATGGCGATCCTGTTGGAGCCGTTCATGCCGTCCGTGGCCCAGGCGATGTGGCAGCAGCTCGGCTGCGGGTCGCGTCCGCGCCGCCTGCAGGATACGGCACGCTGGCATCAGTTGCCGGTGGGTCAGCCGATCGGTCCGCACCCGGTCCTGTTTCCTCAGGTCGTGGCTGAGGTGAGTGGGTAATGGCACGGTTGCTGCAGGGCCGGATCTTCTACGTGGTGTTCGGCTGCCTGGTGGTCTTCCTGCATCTGCTGGGGCTTTCGGGAAGACCGGCCGGGAACGGGCAAGCCTCGTCGCCCTCTGCGGCGGATGGGCCGGCTCGCGCGGTGTCAGCAGGCGAACCGTTCGATTGGTGGGCGCAACCCGAGGGGAGGGACGTCGTCTCGCTGCAGGAGCTCGCGAGGCGGGAACCGAGGCTGGCGCTCGCGCTGTCAATGCTGAGCGCGCTGCTCATGATCATGGGGCTGGTGGGGTTGGTGTTGGGGGGCCGGGCGCTTGTGACCGGGCGGATTCGCTCGCTCTGGCGCTTTCCAGCCGCGTTGCTCCCGGCGTGGTCGTTGAGGGAGCTGGGACGCATCGGTGTGCTGACGGTCATGATCGCGAGCCTCTTGCCGTTCGTGCAGGTGGCCCTCTTGGCCCAGCTCCCGGCATGGGGAGGGGATCCTCACCGCTGGGTGGTCGTCTCCATGCTCCTGCTGGATCTCTTCGTCATCCTGACGATCCTGACGTTCGCGCTCGAGAAGATCCCTTCGATGTGGCGCGGCGTCGGGCGCTCCCCCGGGCATCTGCTCAGGGCCATCGGCATGGGCCTGCGCGGCTATCTCGCGGTGTTCCCCTGGATCTTCCTGCTGTTGTTGCTCCTCGTGGCGATCGCGCGTCGGCTCGGCTTTGAACCGCCGCTGGAGCCGATCCAGGAGCTGCTCGCTCAGGATGATCGGCCGGAGATTCTCGCAGGGACGGTGGTGTTGGCGTGTCTCGTGGGTCCGGTGGCGGAGGAGCTGTTCTTTCGCGGGGTCCTCTATACGGCGGTGCGTCAGCGTCTCTCCCGCGCGGCGGCGATGCTCATCAGCGCCGCGCTGTTCGCGCTCATCCATACGAACCTCATCGGATTCCTCCCGATCCTCCTGCTCGGCTGCCTGCTGGCGTACCTGTATGAGCGCACCGGGTCGCTCCTCAGCCCGCTGGCGATTCACATCGTGCACAATTCGCTGCTCATGAGCCTGGCGCTGGTCTCGCGGCGGCTCATGGTGCCAGGGTGAACCACAGAGGCCACAGAAGACCGTTCATCTTGAGCTACACCACAGATGACACAGAGTGCGAGGGTGTGAAATGGCCTCGACCCTTCGGGAGATCGGTGAGCACGGGTTGATCGAGCGGATTCGGCGGCGCGTCCGTCGGACGTCATCGGTCGTAGTGGGGATCGGCGATGACGCGGCGGTGGTGCGCCCGCCGCGGGGACGGCAGCTCCTCGTGGCGAGCGACATGCTCGTGGAGGACGTCCATTTTCAGCGTCGCCGACTCGCCGCTCGATGGATCGGCTGGAAGGCGCTCGCGTGCAACCTCAGCGACATCGCCGCGATGGGGGGGACACCGCTCTGGGCCGTGGTGTCGCTCGGTCTTCCGCCCCGGACGAGCGTCTCATGGGTCGAGGCGCTCTACCGAGGCCTTGAGCAGTGTGCGCGCCGCTTCGGGGTCGCCATTGTCGGCGGCGACACGGTCC
Organism: Candidatus Omnitrophota bacterium; assembly: GCA_030697665.1. GTDB lineage: Bacteria > Omnitrophota > Gorgyraeia > Aquiviventales > Aquiviventaceae > JAUYPJ01. Next base: position 7,891 of record JAUYPJ010000116.1, on the reverse strand, counting down.
GGTCCTCGCGGCTCATCGTGGACGTGGCCATCGTCGGAGCCGCGCGCCCCGAGCGCGTGGTCCGGCGCAGCGGCGCCCAGGTGGGCGATCTGCTCTTGGTGACCGGGCGGCTCGGCGGATCGTTGCGCGACGGCCGACACGCCCGCGTAGTCCCTCGCGTGGCGGAGGCGCAGGCCCTCCTCCGGCGCGTTCGGATCCATGCGATGATGGACCTGTCGGATGGCCTGGCCTCGGACCTGTGGCAGCTGAGCCGGGCCAGCCGTGTCGTGCTGCGCGTCGAGGAGGCCAGGATCCCGGTTGCGCCGGCCGCCAGGGGTTGTCGACAACGCGGGTGCCGTTGCCGACGATGGGCCGGGAGGATGCCGGGTCGGGTCGGCCGGGATCGGCCGGCGGTGTACCATGCGCTCATGGATGGGGAGGATTTCGAGCTGCTGTTTGCCGTCGATGCCCGCGCGGCCTCCAGGGTCCCGCCTCGGATCGGCGCATGTCCCGTGACGCGGATTGGGAGGGTGGTCGGCCATGGCGTCAAGGTCGAGTTTGAAACGCGCGATGGGTCCATAGTGACGCTCCGCCATGAAGGGTTCCGCCACTTCTGACTGGGAGTGCGTCAGCGCCTCCGTCGAGGAGACCCTGGCGCTCGGAGAACGGCTCGGGCGGGCATTGCGCCCAGGCGACGTCGTCGCCTTGCACGGAGCGCTCGGCAGCGGCAAGACCACGCTCGTCCAAGGGATAGCGCGGGGCCTGGGGCGTGATCCGCAGACCGTCAAGAGCCCGACGTTTGTCCTCATGCGGGAATATCCGGGCGCGGTCCCCCTGGTCCATGTGGATGGCTACCGCCTGGAAGGGGCCGCGGCGGTTGCCTGGTTGGACCTTGAGATGATCTTCTCGCCGAGGAAGATGACGGTGATCGAGTGGGCGGAGCGCTTTGCGGGGCTGCTGCCGGAGGAGGCCCTTGAGGTGCACCTCGACCACGTGAGCACGAATCGACGGCGGATGCGCCTGGCCCTTCGGACGGCGCGGGCGCAGGCCATCGCTCAGCAGATCACCAGTCCATAGTCCATAGTCGATAGTCCATAGCAAAAGCCGAACATGACAGCGAGAAAAGTGCTAAGGGAACTGAATAATTGTGGACGATTGTCCTTGACCGTGAATTGCTTTTTTAACTATGGACTATGGTCTATGGACTATGGACTCATGCCAGATGAGCATCTTGGCGATTGAAACGTCTACGCAGCAGCTTGGGGTGGCGCTCAGTGATGAGGGGCGGACCCTCGCCTCCTATGAGCTGCTGGCGGAGTATCCCCACGCGGTGGAGCTGCCCGGCGCGGTGACCCGCGTGCTGCAAGCCGCCCACCTGAGACTGGATGAGGTGGAAGCGATCGTGGTCGACGTCGGGCCGGGTTCGTTTACCGGCCTGCGGATCGGCCTGGCGTTTGTGAAGGCGTTGGCGTTCCCGACGAAGCGGGCGGTCGTGGGGGTGTCTTCACTCGATGTCCTGGCGGCCAACCTCCCGTTCGTCCCGCTGCCGGTCTGTCCGCTCCTCGATGCCAAGCAGCGCAACGTCTACGGGGCGGTGTATCGTCTTCAAGAGGGCCGGCCCACGCGGCAGACGGACTACCTCCTCGGTCCCGTGGAGGAGGTGCTGCGGTCCGTCCAAGGTCCCACGCTCTTTCTGGGGGATGGCTGCGCCCTGTACCGAGACCGCGTCCTTGCGCAATGCCCCCAGGCGCAGTTTGCCGCCCCGGAGCTGTGGCTGCCGCGCGCCGCGACGCTCGCCAGGCTCGGGAGCGAGCGCCTCCTGAGCGGCGCACGCGATGATCCCAGCCGCCTGGCGCCGCTGTATCTCTATCCTGCAGACTGCCAAGTGCGCTCCCCCGACCGCCCCACCAGCGTCCTTCGATAGTGGTATAATCCCACAATCTGCCGAAGGTGGCGCCTGCATGAGAACGTGTCGCACCAGTCAGGAATAGTCAGGTGAGCGCCGCCTGGCCAGCAGGGCAGCGCATGCCCCTAAATGGAACCACCAATGCAACTTGACGTTTCCAAGTAGTTCCATTTACCCCGAGGAGCATTTACGACGAGGGGTAACCCCTCGCTATCGCTCGGGGTAAATGCGCCCCCACTGTTAAGGTGCATTCGTGGGCGCATTTAGTGGTCGCTGGCCGTCCCGCCGATTGCGGGACACCGGCAGGTTGTGGGATAATACGACGATGACGACGAGAATGAAGGGTGCCCAGATCCTTGTGGAGTGTCTCAGGCGCGAGGGGGTGGACGTGGCCTTCGGCATCCCCGGAGGGGTCAATCTGCCCACGTTCGACGCGCTGTATCAGTCGCCGATCAAGGTGATCCTGACGGTGCACGAGCAGGGGGCGGCCCACATGGCGGACGGGTATGCGCGGGCCACCGGCAAGGTGGGCGTGTGCTTGGCGACGTCGGGACCCGGGGCGACGAATCTAGTGACCGGCATCGCCACGGCGTTCATGGATTCAATTCCCCTTATCGCGCTCACCGGCCAGGTGCGCACCACCGTCATCGGGAACGACGCGTTCCAGGAAGTCGACACCATCGGCATCACCCGCCCGATCACCAAGCACAGCTACCTGGTGAAGGATCCGCGGGACATCGCGCGCGTCGTGAAAGAGGCGTTCTACATCGCGCGAACCGGCCGCCCGGGGCCGGTGCTGATTGATCTCCCCGTGGATGCCACCGTTGCTGAGACGGAGTTCGTGTATCCGGAGCAGGTGGACATCCGCGGCTACCGCCTCCAGGCCCAGTCCCCCCTCGATCCGGACTCAATCCGGCGGGCCGTCGAGGCGATTGCCGCCAGCCTGCAGCCGATCATCTATGCCGGGGCGGGGGTCCTGCACGCCGGGGCGTCGCAGGAACTGGCGGAGCTCGCGCGCAAGACGCAGATCCCTGTGACGACGAGTCTCCTGGGGTTGGGGGGGTTTCCGGAGGCCGACCCATTGAGTTTGGGGATGTTGGGGATGCACGGGTTTGAATACACCAACTATGCGGTCGCCCAAGCGGACCTGTTGATCGGCATCGGCGCGCGGTTCGACGACCGGGTGACCGGCAAGCCGGATGAGTTCGCGCGGCGCGCCAAGAAGATCCACATTGACGTCGATCCCTCCTCGATCAACAAGACCGTGCTGGTGGATTACCCGATTATCGGCGACGTGAAGCGGGTGTTGCAGGAGCTCAACCGGCTCGTCAAGCCGGTGGATACGCGGGCGTGGCTGAAGACCATCCAGGAGATGCGCGTCAAGTACCCGCTCGTGTACCGGGAAAAGACCAAGCTGCTGCCGCAGTTCATCATCCAGCAAATCTCCGAGGCCACCCAGGGCGCGGCCGTCGTGGCGACCGGGGTGGGCCAGCACCAGATGTGGACGGCGCAGTTCTACCAGTTCAACAAGCCGCGCTCGCTCATCACCAGCGGCGGCCTGGGGACGATGGGCTTCGGGCTGCCGGCGGCCATCGGCGCGCAGTTCGGACGCCCGGACGCGGTGGTGTGGGACATCGACGGCGACGGCAGCTTTCAGATGACCGCCCAGGAATTGGCGACCGCCTCCCAGCACAAACTCCCCGTCAAGGTCGCGATCATGAACAACCAGCATCATGGCATGGTGCGCCAGTGGCAGGATCTGTTCTATCAGGGCCGTCATGCCCAGTCGCGCCTGAATCCCGTGGACTTCGTGAAGCTCGCGGAGGCCAACGGCTGCGCGGGCATCCGCGTGAAGCAGAAGGACGAGGTGCGCCAGGCCATTGACCGGGCGATGCAGATCTCGGACCGGCCTACGGTCATCGAGTTCATGGTGGAAGAAGCGGAGGATTGCTGGCCCATGATCGCCCCGGGCAAGCCGCACGACCAGATGCTGGGCACCTACGAGAGCCTGAAGCAAGAAGGCGGGATCCCCCAGCACCGTCACGTGGAGCCCGACGAAGAAGCGAAGCTGAGCCTCGGCTGATGAAAGCAGTCCGTAGTCCATGGTCCATAGTCGATAGCCAATCGTGGCTCAACTATGGACTATGGACTATGGACTATGGACTGGGTGGCGGATCCCCACCATGAGCGAGAAACATACGCTGTCATGTCTGGTCGAAAATCATTTCGGCGTGCTGGCCCGCGTCTCAGGCTTGATCAGCGCGCGGGCCTTCAACATCGATTCGCTCACCGTCAGCACGACGGAGGATCCTACCGTCTCCCGCATGACCATCGTGGTGGATGCCGATGCGGTGAAGCTGGAGCAGGTGAAGCGCCAGCTCAGCCGGCTCATCGACGTCATCGAGGTGCAGGAGCTCCGGGAGGGCGAGTTCATCGATCGGGAGCTGCTCCTGGCTCGCGTGAACGTCAACGGACAGGCCCGAGCCGAGCTGGAGCAGATTCTCGCGCGCTTCGGCGCGAAGTGCGCCGACGCCACGGAGCGCTCGGTCGTCATCGAGGTGACAGGGGATACCAAGCGGTTGGATCAGCTTATCGAGCAGCTCCGCCCGTACCGGATCACCACGCTCGTCCGGACGGGCCGCGTCGCCCTCGAAAAACAGTAGGCAGTAGGCAGCCGGCAGTAAGCAGTAAAGAAGGATGTGACGCTGTAGGCTCATTGTGAGTGTTGATGGCTGCCTTCTGCTGATTGCTTTCTGCCTACTGCGTACTGAGATGGTGCCGTGGCCGATTGCCCTGCTGACGCTCTTCTATGGGCTCATCGCCGCCCTGTCGGCGGTGATGGTGTGGAAGGTCGTGGCCGGGATGAGCGAGCGGCCGCTCGGCTGGCCCCTGGCTTGGCTCGTGATGTCGGCCGGCGCGATGGTCGGCCTGCCGCTGTTGAAACCGTGGGCCAGGCACCTGGCGATTGGGACGTCGCTGTTGCTGCTGGGGTTGACGCTGGCTGTCGCAGGCGCGCTCATCGTCTCAGGGCGTCCGCTGGGAGCATTGCTGGCGGCGTGTGGGGCGGCCGTCCACGTGGTGGTGATTCGCTATGTGACCCAGCCCCGCGTGAAGGCGTGGTTCGCATCAGGTACGAGGTGAGAGGAGACGATGGCAACGATCTACTATGACAAGGACGCTGACCTGAAGGCGTTGAAGGGCAAGACCATTGCGATCATCGGCTACGGGATTCAGGGCCGCGGCCAAGCGTTGAATCTGCGCGACAGCGGCCTGAAGGTGATCGTGGCGCAGCGTCGAGGGGGTCCCAACTACGACGTGGCCAAGCAGGATGGGTTCACCCCGCTCTCGGCCGCTGAGGCCGCCTCGTCCGCGGACGTGGTGATCCTGCTTGCCCAGGATACCCTCCAGGCGCAGATCTACCGGGAGTCGATTGCGCCCTCTCTGCGGCCGGGGAAGGCGCTGGGGTTCTCGCATGGGTTCTCCATCCTGTACGGGCTGGTGACGCCTCCGCGCAACGTGGATGTGGTGATGGTCGCTCCGAAAGGACCCGGCAGCCTGCTGCGGTCCCAATTCCTGGAGGGTAAGGGGGTGCCCGCCCTCGTGGCGGTGCACCAGGACGCCACTGGAGGCGCGAAGCCGCTCGCGCTCGCGTGGGCGAAGGGCATCGGCTCGACGCGCGCAGGGGCCCTTGAGACGACGTTCAAGGAAGAGACCGAGACGGATAATTTCGGCGAGCAGGCGGTCCTCTGCGGTGGGGTGTCGGCACTCATCAAGGCCGGATTCGAGACGCTGGTGGAAGCCGGTTACCAGCCGGAGCTTGCGTACTTCGAGTGCCTGCATGAGCTGAAGTTGATCACCGACATGATCTGGGCCGGCGGGATCCAGGGGATGCGGCAGCGCGTCTCGGATACGGCGAAGTGGGGGGACGTCAGTTGCGGGCCGCGGATCATCGATGCGCAGGTCAAGGAGCACATGCGCCAGTTGTTGCGCGAGATCCAGTCTGGACAGTTTGCTAAGGCGTGGATCGCCGAGCATGAGGCCGGTCGACCGAACTTCACCCGGCTGATGCGCCAGGACGATGCGCATCAGATCGAGCAGGTCGGCGCGAAGCTGCGAGCCTTGATGCCCTGGATCGGAGACCAGCGACAAGCGACAAGTGACAAGCGACAAGTCAAGAAGAAAGACCAGGGAGCAAGGGGCAGGGGGCAGGGGAAACCGGTCAGGCGTCGTCCGCCATCCAATCGGCTGCGAGCGAGGGCGGTGGCGAGGAGCCGGTCGTGAAGCAGCCGCTGACTTTGAAGGTTATTTTTGTGCTTCTCGCTGCCAATATTGGTTTACAGTTCTGGCGTCTTAGTGATCTTGTGCCAGCCTTGGGGAGGTGGCAACAAGAGCAGAAGCAGGATCTGGCAAGGTGGGACGAATGGGAACGCGTTGGGAAGGCGAAAGTTGCAGCTGGTTCTAAGACTACATTTGTGCCTGATCCGTTGAGATCGGAGTCTCTCCGCAGAGACTTAACGTACAGATTTATTGTCTTGGCAGTTCTGGTCATTGCGGTTTCAATGATTTCTGCTATCGGGCTTTTCATGGAGTGGAGATGGGCCTACCGGCTTGCGATTGGGTATGCAAGTATAGGCGTCGGATGGGGGCTATTTGAGTTGATGCCCGGCAACCCTTCAGTTGTCAACTATGCTCTCTATTACTGGCACGATCAGGGAGCAGCGATGATGATGTTATCCAGAGGCCTTCTGCTTCATGGAGTAATGCTTTATTGCTTGTTGCGGCCGGCGGTGAAGGCGCAGTTCGTTCGCCAACGCGACCATGGACAGATGGGCTGATACCAGACCAAAGACGGGCATGGCTGATTCAGTTGCTGAAAAGCGCACGCAGGTCTTGCAGGAAGTGCGACAGACGACGCACGAGGTGCTGAGCCAGTATCCGGTCAAGGTGTATCTGTTTGGCTCGTGGGCGAAGGGCAGTCCTTCTCCTCACTCGGATATCGATGTGGCGATTGATCCGGTCAGACCACTGCCACCGGGGGTCTTGGCGATGTTGCGGGAGCGGTTTGAGGAAAGCCACATCCCTTATCGGGTTGAAGTGGTGGATCTCAGTACCGTCGATGAAACGTTTCGGCAAGTCGTGATCCATCAGGCGATTCCATGGAACGACTGAGGCAGCGGCTCGAAGTGGGGTCGAGTGCCCTGGCCTCGCTGAAGGAGCTTCTCAAACAACCTCCAGCTAGTCTCGTCGAGCGCGACGCGGCCATCCAGCGTTTTGAATACACCGTTGAGGCAATCTGGAAAGCCGCTCAGCGCTACCTCGACATCAGGGAGGGGCTGAGTGCCGGCTCGCCAAAGGCCGCTGTTCGGATGTGTCGGGAGGTTGGGCTGTTGGATGACGAGCAAGCCACGCAGGCGCTTGAGATGATGGATGACCGCAACCTGACCGTGCACACGTACAACGAGCGAATTGCGCAACAGATTTATGCCAACCTTCCACGGTATGCGTCGCTCCTTGAGCAATGGCGTGATCGCATGAAGGCCCGCTTCGACAAGGGAACATGACAACGCAAGTGGCGAGGAGCCGCTCGTGAGGTCGTAATGTTTGAAGGGCAGGTGCACGAGCCGGCGGTGTTCATCACGGCGCTGCGGGAGTACCAGACCTCCGGTGCCGAGCAGCGCGGGCGCTTGGCGAATGCGCTGTCGGACGCGATTATCACGAAACGCGTCGACTTGGCTGCGGTGCGGCAGGCGCTGCTGGAGACCGATGAGCACGAGCTCATGGAGACGCTTGACCGTTTGCTGGACCTCATCGAGCCGTATATTGAGGAAGGCGGCGTCGAAGAATAGAGCGTGAAGCGTGAAGGGTGAAGCGTGAAGCGAACACGAGATACGCTTCACGAGATACGAGACCCGAATTCAACCAGTAAGTGCAACACCTGCGGCCTTGAAGACCTCCGCCGGGGTTTTGAAGCCGAGGCATTTCCTCGGCCGGTGATTGAGCCAGCGT
>JAUYPJ010000086.1 GCA_030697665.1 Candidatus Omnitrophota bacterium | reverse complement strand
AATCCAGTTGGGCCGTCGGCATGGGCGTGTCCCTCCCTGTTGTGCACCTCGCCAGGTGCGCAGCTCCACACGTTGCTGGGAGCAGGATACGCCCGTTGCCTTTACAAACTCGTGAATTTACACACTTGATCGTACACTACCCGGGGGCACGGGAGCTTGACAGCACGCCGGGGCTCTGGTGTAATGCTCACCATGCGCAATCGTCTGATTCGCTGGTGCCTCCTGGGCGTCACGCTGCTCGTCGTCCAGGGTCTCGCAGCTTCCGCCTACGCCGAGGAGCAGACCCTCGAGGGCGAAATCGTGGATCCGGCCGGGTATCTGAAAGAGGGCGCGCGAGGATCGGATCTCGCCGATCAGACCTACGAAGCGGTGGATGGCGGGCAGACGCTGGCGCTCCTCGCCGATGACGACAGGCTCTACCTCCTCCTCGCTGAAGAGCCTGGCGAGGATCCGAACGAATTGGTCTACGACTACGTCAATCAGCAGGTCCGGCTCAACGGCATCATCTACGAGCGCAGCGGGCTGCGAGGGATCGTGCCGCTGTCGGTGGAGCCTGTCGAGCCCCCTGCAAGTTCAGACCAGTCGGAAGAACCGCAAACCCCCTCCGCACCGCTGCCGTAGCCCTCACCCCACCACCTGGCGCTGGAGCCGCCCGTGGCGGCTCCGTGTCACCTCATGATTCAGGTGACGCGACCCCCTCGTACTCTCCCCCTTGCCGACCACGGTGACATGCCAGCCTACGGCTGGCGCGCGAGGTGGTGGGGTCACGCGAGCCGCCTGATCGTCACGCGCCCCAGCAGGCGCTTCACATCGGCCCGGTGACACAGCTCAGTCCCTGGCGTCATCGCCGTCGCCGCACCACACGCCACGCCAAGGCGAAACGCCTCCAGCAGGCTGAGGCGGCGCGCCCACCCGACGAGGAATCCCCCGATCAGCGAATCGCCCGCCCCAACGGCTGAGTCCACCTTCACCGTAGGGGGACGGGCGAACCAGACCCGCCCCGACGCAGGGGCAGGTTGATCGGGCCGAGAGGCCAGCACCGCTCCGTCGGCGCCTAACGAGACGATGACCAGGTCGGGGCCCTGCGCCGCGAGCGCGCTCGCCGCATCCGCCACGTCCGCCAACCGGTTCAACCGACGCTGGAGGAGCTCTTCCGCCTCGTGCCGATTCGGTTTGATCACCCAGGGACGCGCGCGGAGCCCTTGCCGCAATGCCACCCCAGAGCTGTCCAGCACCGCCGGGATGCCAAGACGGTGGAGGCGCTGAATCCATCGCCGGTAGAGATCGTGAGACACGCCGGGCGGCAGGCTCCCGGAGAGGACGACGCATCGCGGAGCTGGTCGCTGCCGGAAGAGCCGGCGCTCCAATGCGCGCAGCGCCGTCTTCGGCACGCGGGGTCCAGGGGTGTTGATTTCGGTGAGGAGGCGCGGCGCGCGAGTCTGGATCTTGTAGTTATTCCTCGTCGAGCCTGCCAGCGTCACGAACGCCTGCGGGATGGCCAGGCGCTGCAGGAGTGTTCGAAGGATCGCGCCGTCTTCTCCCCCGGCCAGCGCGAACGCCCGCGTGTTGGCCCCCAGCTCATGGACGACGCGGGAGACGTTGATGCCCTTACCGCCGGCGTAGCGGGAGAAGCTCGTGGCGCGATGCAAGCGTCCCGGCCGGAGGGCGGGAAGCTCCACCCACTCATCGAGGGAAGGGTTGAGGGTGACGGTGGCGATGAGCGTCGAAGGGGTCAAGAGCCGCTCGCCGCGTTCAGCGGTGCAAAACGGTGTGGGCCGCTTTAGCCAGCGCGCGCTCGTAGACGCGCACGTACTCGCCGGCCGAGCGCGTCCAGGAGAAGTCCTGTCGCATGCCGGTCTGCACCAGGGAGGCCCAGAGGGCGTGATCGCGGAATGCCGTCGCCGCGCGCTTGACCGACTCGACGAGGGCGCCAGCGGAATGTTCCTCGAACACGAATCCCGTCGCGCGTCGCTCGGCGACGGCCTCGGGGCTGACATCCACCACCGTATCGGCCAACCCCCCCACCCGCTTGACGATGGGCACCGTCCCAAAGCGCATGCTGTACATCTGGTTGAGCCCGCAGGGCTCGAAGCGGGACGGGATGAGGAAGGCGTTGGCCCCCGCTTCGATCTGATGGGCCAACGCGTTATCGAACGTCAGGTTAACCGCCAGCCGACCTGGAAACTGCGCCGCCATCTGCTCAAGCTGGCGGTGGTAGGCCGGCTCGCCCGTCCCCAGGATGACGATCTGGATCGGCAGGGTCATGAGCTGCTCCAGCGCGCCAAGGAACAGGTCGATGCCTTTCTGCTCGGCGAGGCGCTGGATCATCCCGATGAGCAGGTCGTGCTGCTCAGGCAAGTGCCGGCTCCGCTGCAGGGCGAGCGTGCACAGCGCCTTGCCCGCAAGCTGATCCGCCGAGTAGGGGGCGGCGAGATGCGGGTCCGTCTGCGGATTCCATTCCTCCGGATCGATCCCGTTGAGAATGCCCGCGAGGTCGTCGCGGCGCGCCCGCAAGACCCCCTCCAGCCCGCACCCAAACGCCTCCGTCTGGATCTCCCGGCTGTACGTCGGGCTGACCGTCGTCAGCATCCCGGCACAGACAAGCCCCCCCTTGAGGCAATTGATCTGCCCGTAGAACTCCAGCCCCTCCACCGCAAACGCCGCCTCGGGCAACTGCGTCAGCGGCCATTGCTCCTTCGGAAACAGCCCCTGATACGCGAGGTTGTGGATGGTCACCACCGTGCCCATGGACGCGAAGAACGGCTCCTGGCCTAACGCGCCCCTCGCCACGTGCACAGCAGCCAGGGAGGTCTGCCAATCATGGCAGTGGATGATCTCCGGCGCCCACCCCACGACCGGCAGCAGGCGGAGGGCGGCCTGTGAGAAAAAGCTGAACCGTGTGAGGTTGTCAGGATAGTCCCGTTCCTGCTCCTGGTAGAGGCCGTCTCGGTCGAACAGCGCCTGGCAGTCGATGAAGTAGACCGGAATCTCCGTTCGTGGCAGTCGGCCTTCCCACAGACGCCCTTCGAGCGTTTGGTCTCCCAGCGGCGCCTCGACGCTCACGCGGGTTCGGCGAAGCCCGAAGCGCTTGCGGTCCACCTGCCGATAGAGCGGCATCACGAGGCGGACGTCGTGCCCGAGGCGGGCGAGCGCCTTCGGGAGCGCGGCGGCGACATCCGCCAGCCCGCCGGTCTTGGCAAATGGATCGATCTCTGAGGAGAGGCTGTAGATCTTCATGGGGTGGCGTAGATCCGGTAGTCGAGAAAGGGGAACAGCCGATCGCTCGCCTCAATCTCCGCCAGCTGCGCGGCATCGAGGCGATCGTGCCGGATCGCGTCGTAGAGGTGGGTGAAGCGCGCCAGGTGACGATGGAGACGGCGGTAGGCGTAGGCGGTGTGCGTCTGCGTCTTGAGGATGAACGCCCAATCGGACGCTTGGGCCAAGAGCAATTCGCGCGCCATCTGGTTGAGCGCGCGCGCCCGCAGCCCATCAGCCTGGGGATGCTCATCGGCGAGCTGGGTCATCCGCTCGGCCATCTTGTGCACGTGCCGATAGATCCAGTCGTTGGACCCGTTCAGCCAGACGTCGCTGTAGCCTCCGTGGCCCCAGCTCGACAGGCACGGCTCCAGCACCTGGTTCGTCGGGTAGTGGTCGAAGTAGTCCGAGAGGGAGATGGGCTGGAGGCCCGTCTGATCAGCCTGGGCTTTCCGCATGAGCAGCTCCAACCAATCGGGCCCCTCAAACCACCAGTGCCCGAACAGTTCCGCGTCGTAGGGACTGACGATCACCGGCACGCGGTCGATCACCGACCGCAGGTACTCCGCCTGCTTGCCCCGGTTGAACAGGAAATTGCCGGCATGTTGGGCCGCCTTCTCCAGCGCGCGGTCCGGGTCGTAGGGCTGCTTGTCGTCCGTCTTGCCCGTGATCCGGTAGTATTTGATCCCGGTGTTCACCCGCGTGCCGTCGCCGTTGAGGTACGGACGGACGTAGTCGTAGTCCAGGTCATGGCCGATATCCCGATAGAAATCCCGGTAGTCGCCGTCTCCCGGGTAGCCCTCCTCCGCGCTCCACACGCTCTTGGACGATTCCAGGTCCCTGCCGAACACCGCCACGCCGCTGGGGCACACCACAGGGGCGTAGACGCCGTACCGGGGCCTGGGGGAGCCGAAGAGGACCCCATGGGCGTCGGTCACGCAGTACCGGATGCCGCACGCCTTGAGGAACTCGTCGTGGCCCGGGTGGTAGCCGCACTCCGGCAGCCAGAATCCTGCCGGGCGCTTCCCGAAGGCGTGGGCAAACGCCTCGATCCCCACCTGGATCTGAGCCCGCACCGCGGCGGGCTGGGTCTCCATCAGTGGAAGATACCCGTGGGTCGCGCCGGAGGCGATCAGCTCCACGACCCCTCGGTCGCTGAGCTCGCGCAACGGCTGGATGAGGTTGCGGTGAAAGACATTCACGTAAAGGTGGTGCGCCGTCTTGAACCGGTGGTGGTAGAACCAGGCCAGCCGGTGAAAGGCGGGCTGCCATCGGGTGCGGTCAATCTCTTTCGCGGAGAGCTCCAGGAGCCGCTCCAGGTGCCGGAGATACCGCGCCTGGAGCGAGGGGTCGGCGAGCATCGCCAGCAGCGTCGGCGTCACCGACATCGTCAGGCCGCAGGGGATGCGCTCCTCGCCCAGCCGCTGAAACCGCTGGAGCAGCGGCAGGTACGTCTCGGTGATCGCCTCAAAGAGCCAGCGTTCCTCAAGAAAATCGTCGTGCTCCAGATGCCGGACAAACGGCAGGTGGGCGTGGAGCACCACGGCGAGGAATCCGACGGGCCCATCCATTGGGTTACGCCGTCCCTGCTCCCGGTTCCGGCGCGACGCCCGGCGCAGGACGACCGCGCGTCGTCGGACGCGACCGGGCCACCTGTCGTTTGGTCGCCGTCGTCGCAGAGCCGGTGAGCGGTCCTGACAGGGCCAGGGTCACCACAGGGCTGATCGTGCGCGTCTGCTGCCCATCGGGGGATGTCACGTCAATCGTCACCGTTTGAGTCCCTTCCGGGAGCGCCAGTCGAAGGCTGAAGGTGCCGTCTTTACGAACAACGACCGGCTGGCCCTGCACGACGACGGTGGCCCGCGGCTCGGTGGCCCCGTGGATGACGAGGTCCGTGTTCACGCGATACCAGAAGCCGCGCACGGCGGCCCGTCGGTGCGGACCAAACACCGTCGGGGACGACCAGCTCCAGGAAAAGAGCTGTTGCGGGAGCCACTCGATCCGGCCGGGACTGGAGCCGATCCCGATGCCCGTCGAGCGGCCCAGCAGCTTCCAGAACTCCTCGTCGGTGGTCATCCAGGTCTCATCCACGACATCGGACGGGCCGGCGCGCGGGGCCGTCACCCGATTGGAGCGCGCCAGGCGGAGGAACCGTCCGCCCGCCGTCAACAGGCCGATCTCGACCACAAACGATCTGGTGGGCGCATTGGTGTGGATGTACCAGTTGGTCGCCAGGCCCGAGAGGGAAATGTCGAACGACCTGGGGGCGCCGTCGTCTGGACCCTCGAGATCGGTGACGTCGTACACCCGGAGGACCGTCTGCAGGCCCGCCACCTCCTGCGGCGCGAGCTGACCCCTGGCGGCCCGCTCGGTGCTCGGCTGGACCTCCCAGTAGGCGTAGAGCCACCACGGATCTTTCACCATCAGGACGATGCGGTCATCGCCGTAACCCGCCGGAATGGAGAACCCCTCCTCCGCGCTCCGCCAGGCGGCCGGGGTCTGCCCTGAGGTCGCCTCAGACGAAGGCCGGTGTGCCGATGCGGAGGTGGCGTGCGCTGGAGCGCCGGGAGGCGTCACGGCGGCAGGAGCCCTGAGCGGCGGAGCGCCTCCTGGATGCTGACCACTGGATTGCGCGGAGGCCGCCGCCCTACGCCCGGTGGTCCTGGAGGCCCTCACGCTGGGAGTCCGAGGAGGCGTTCGCACGATGGAGCGACGCGGAATCGGGTGAGCCGTCGCCGCTCTGAGGGGGCGCGGGGGGGAGGGAGCCGGTCGTTCAGGCGCTCTGGAAGGTGGCGCGTGAGCCGCTCGAGGCGACGCGAGCCGCGCCGGTTTCACCCCGGTGGCCTTGCGGGCGACCGCGAGCGCGCGGGACTTGAGCGTCCTCACCAGCGACTTCAGCCGGGCGACGCGGGGTTTCGGCTGAGCGGTCCGCGCCTTCGCGCGGACGACCGCCCGACGGCGCGTGGTCTGTGCCCCCGCACCAACATCTTTGGTGTGGGGGCGCGCTCCGCGGGCTTCGTCCTTCCGGGACGATCCCCTGCCTGCCATGCCTCTCGCCTCCACGACGCCTTTCGACACCGCGCGCGCTCACGATCCGTATTATAACGCCGTGCCAGGCCCGTGCCAATGAAAAGTCGCGGTGGATGCGTCCCATCTTCGCGGATGCGCTGGCGAGCAGGGCCTGGCTCGCATTCGGTTCGCCGCATCGCTGGCTCGCCCCAGCGTGGCTCGCGGCGCTCCGCGGAATTTCTCGCTCGTCCCCGCCGTAGGCGGGGACACCGTGCCCGCTCGAAATTCCGAGGTGCTGCTCACCGAACGACTCGCCACCCGCTCGCCGCCGCTCCTCCCGCCTCGCGTGGGACGCGTCCTCGCGCGTGTTAGGGAGGGTTCCCGCGCCAGCCCACGCGGAACAACTCGAAGAAGGCGCGCCGGACGCCGCGGCGGCACAGATATCCGCCGGCGATGATGAGATAGATGTACCCCAGCACGACGCGGATCTGGGGTGTGGGGCATGCGAACTGGACGACGAAGAGGCTCAACAACAGCACCGCCTCCCCCAACCCAAAGGTGAGGTCGGCCAACACCACCAACGCGAGCAACGACTGCGCCGCCGTGAGGAAGATCTCCTCGACCTGTCTTTGATCCAGCATCATGGGATGGGGCTGGCCGCCGGAGATCGCGTAGACGAGCGGCAACATCCCGATGAGCAGCGTCCATTGGTTGACTTTCGACGACACGAGGATCCCCAGCCCCGCCGCGGGGTTCTGCCGGAGCGCGAAGAGCACCGCGACGATGAACTCAGGCGCCTCTGAAGCCAATGGGGCGAGCCATTGGATGAGGATGAACTCCTCGATCCCAAGCCGCCTGGCGTTGTGCAACAACCCGTTCGCAAACGGCTCGGCGGCGATGAAGATGGCGTAGGCGGGCACAAGGAACAAGAGCACCGTGACAAGCCGGCGCCACCGGCGTGGCAACAGCGCGATCCGCTCGGGCGGTCCGGCCAGCCCAGGCTCCTCCACGCGCCCTTGACTGGCCCGCCGGATGTACAGCACGAAGAGCCCGCCCAAGACGACGGTGTCGAGGAGCGACAGGGTGCGCTTGAGCGGAATGCAGAACGCGTAGCCGGTCGCCAGCAGCAGCGTCAACAGCTCCAGGCGCTGGGCGGGCTTCACGTGGATGGCCCGCGCCCGACTCGAGGCCCAGTAGACCAGCAGGACCACCGACCAGCCCACCCCGATCAGCAGACGGTTGGCGCCGGTCATGTTGGCGGCGGCGAAAGCGGTGTAGGCAGGCTCCTTCGCGGCCCGCCACGCCAGGTACATGTCGACCGCGTACTCAGGCAGGACGGCGACCAGGGCGAGAAACGCCAGGGCGAGCGCCTGGGTGATCTCAAGCTGCGCGAGCTCCGCGCCCCATGAGAGGAGGGTTGCGGCGCCGAAAATCGCCAGGCCCGGAAGCATCGTTCCCCAGAACGCTCCGAGCCGGCCGTGGGCGATCTCGTGGAGGACGATCCATTGCCCGAGGAGCGCCAGGGTGACGACGAACGAGAGGAAGTCCCTCCAGAAGGGCCAGCCGCTTGGGGCGGTGCGGGGCCGGCCCGCGCCGGTGGATCGAGACCGTTGCTGCGTCATGGAGGGACCACGTAACGGACGGGGCGCGCCCACCGCGTCGTGCGGCTGACCGCGGGACTAGCTCACCACGTCGCCGACCACCGGTTCGACCTTCACGCCTTTCGTCTCCAAAAAGGCCACCGCCTTCTTCAGCGCCTCCTCAGGCCCTTCCAGCTCCAGGGTGACTTCCCCGACGCTCTCCGTCACGCGCGCCCGGCGGATGTTGGGGATGACGTCGTACTCCTTCGCCATCATGTAAATGACCGGCTCCTTGATCAGGTGCTGTGGAAAGATCAACGTCACCTGCTTCTTCGCCATGCCTCCTCCTTTTTCAGTGACTGGGTGACTGCGTCACTGCGTGACTGCGTGACTGCGTGACTGCGTAACTAATCATAAGGATAACCCAGTCACTCAGTCACTCAGTTACCCAGATACCATGTTGAGCCGCCGGCGATCGCCGGGATGATCGACACGTCATCACCATCCTTGATGGCGGTCTGGTCGCCTTGCGCAAACCGGATGTCTTCTTCGTTGACGAAGACGTTCACGAAGCGCCGGAGCTTGCCCGATTCGTCACAGATCCGCTCCTTCACACCGGGAAAGCGCCGATCCAAATCCGCCAACAGCTCCGTCACGGTCCGCCCCTCGCACTGCACCTCCCCCTGACCATTGGTCAGCCGTTGGAGCGGCGTGGGAATCCGAACGGTCACTGGCATGACCCCCTCCTTATAGTTGCCCGGCGAGCTGGGATTCAAACGAGGCCAGCGTCGGCTTGATCCGCACCGCCTGACCCACCCGATTGAGAATCGGCTCCTGGGTCTTGAGTCCGTTGCCGGTGATGCACACGACGATCGACTCCTCCCTCGGGATGACACCCTGGTCGATGAGCTTCTTGGCCACCGCCAGCGTCACCCCGCCAGCCGTTTCGGTAAAGACCCCTTCGGTCTCAGCCAGGAGCTTCATCGCGTCGATCACCTCGTCATCGGTGGCGGCCTCGGCCCCTCCCCCCGACTCCAGCACCGCCTTGGTGGCGTAGTAGCCGTCGGCCGGGTTGCCGATCGCCAGCGACTTCACGATCGTGTTGGGCTTGACCGGTTTGACGATATCGGCCCGCGCCTTGATCGTGTTGACGATCGGCGCGCAGCCGCTGGCCTGGGCGGCGTAGAGCTTGGTCCTGGGGGCCCCCCGCAGAAGGCCGAGCAGCGCCAGCTCCTTGATCGCCTTGCCGATCTTGGTGATGAGCGAACCCCCGGCTGCAGGAATCACGATATGGGCCGGGGCGCGCCAGCCGAGCTGCTCCACGATCTCGTAGCCGTACGTCTTCGAGCCCTCCGCGTAGTAGGGCCGGATGTTGATGTTGACGAAGGCCCACGGGTACTTGGCCCCGATCTCCGCGCAGAGCCGGTTGACTTCGTCGTAGGTGCCTTCCACCGCCACCAGCGTCGGCCGGTAGATCAGCGAGGCCACCACCTTGCCCATCTCAAGGTCCGCGGGAATGAAGATGTACCGGCGCAATCCCGTCCGCGCGGCGTGCGCGGCGACGGCGTTGGCCAGGTTCCCGGTCGAGGCGCAGGCCACCGTGTCGAACCCTAGTTCCTTGGCCCGGCTCAAGGCGACGGCCACCACCCGGTCTTTGAACGAGAGGCTCGGGTGCGACACCGAGTCGTCTTTCACGTACAGCTCGCGCACCCCCAACCGCTCGGCCAACCGCTCGGCGCGGAACAAGGGGGTGAATCCGGACCAGAGCCCGACGGTCGGCTCCCCCTCGATGGGGAGCAGCTCCCGATAGCGCCAGAGCGACTTCGGACGGCTGGCCAGGGCCTCCCGCGTGAGCACGCGGCGGATGGCGTCGTAGTCGTAGTCGACCTCGATGCTCCCGAAGCAGTACTCGCAGACGAAGATGACCTCCTTCGGATAGCGCCGGCCGCACTCGCGGCACTTGAGTCCAATGACGTAACTCATGATTCGAAGTACGGTTGGATGCTGAAGTAGCGCTCGCCGGTATCCGGAAAGATCACCACGAGCGTCTTGCCAGGCCCCAGCTCCTTGGCCACCTTGAGCGCCGCCCAACACGCCGCCCCTGCGGAAATCCCCACGAACAGTCCCTCCTCCTGCGCCAGCCGCTTCGACGTCTCGTAGGCCTGCTCATCGGCAACTGTCACGATCTCATCGATGAGCTCCCGATTGAGCACCTGCGGGACGAAGCCCGCGCCGATCCCCTGGATCATGTGCGGCCCCGGCGCGCCCCCCGAGAGGACCGGGGAACTCTTCGGCTCGACCGCCACGATCTTCACGCGCGGGGCGCGCTTCTTCAGGACCTCCCCGACGCCGGTGATCGTCCCGCCGGTCCCGACCCCTGCGACGAACGCATCGAGCTGTCCGTCGGTGGCCCGCAGGATCTCCTGGGCGGTGGTGCGCCGGTGGACGTCCGGGTTGGCGGGGTTCATGAACTGCTGCGGCACGAACGAGCCGGGGGTCTCCCGCGCAATCGCCTCCGCCCGCTTGACCGCCCCCATCATGCCCTCCGCGGCCGGCGTCAGGACCACCTGGGCGCCGTAGCCTTTGAGGATCTGGATCCGTTCGGCGCTCATCGTCTCCGGCATCGTGAGGATCGCGCGATAGCCCTTCACCGCGCAGACCATCGCCAACCCGATGCCGGTGTTCCCGCTGGTCGGCTCCACGATGGTCGAGCCCGGCTTCAGCGCGCCGCGGGCCTCGGCGTCCTCAATCATCGACAGGCAGATCCGATCCTTCACGCTGCCGCCGGGATTGAACGATTCGAGCTTGGCCAAGACCGTCGCCATGCGCGGCTCCACGATTCGCTGAAGGCGGACCATCGGGGTGTTCCCGATGAGCTCCAGGATGTTCGCCGCGACTTTCGTCCGAACCGCGTTCGGCATCGGCTCACCGTTTCGCAACGCGGAGCGCTCCAGGTCGATGCGCCCGCGCGGAATGTCCGCGTTCCCTCGCCCACACCAGCAGATCTCGTTTCACGTCCGCTGCGTCGTAGAGGATCTCGGCCGCCTGCCCGCGCTGCAGCCGCTCCAGGGCCTGTGACGTGAGCGCCAGCGCCTGGGCACAGAGCATGTCCCGCACATCGACGCTCAGCACAGGTGCAGCCATTATACCGACCCCCATCGGCTGATCGCCACTTTTCATCTCATCGCGAAACGGCCTGGTCGTGCACGACAATCGGCTCCGGCGTCACGGTCGTCCCGTCAATGCGATAGCTCTTCACGTCAGGGTGCGTGAGCCGCCTCAGCGACACCAGCACATACGACACATCCGGCGAGATGGCCAGCCCAATATCCACCGACGAGGGGTACGCCTCGGTGGCCGTATGGGAGTGGTAGATCCCGACCATCCGCTGGCGGCGCTGCCGCATGGACTGTTCCACGCTCAACTGCTCGCGCGGATCCATGGCGTATCCGATGGGGCTGTCCTCCACGTTGCTCATCGGATACACTTGCACCACCACGTGATCCTCGTCCCCCACAGGCCCAGCCAGGATCCCGCACGCCTCCTTGGGATACGCCCGCCGGCCGTGCGCGATGATCTCCTCGTATAAGCGCCGCGGGAGACGAAGCATGGCTCAGTAGGCAGTAGGCAGTAGGCAGTAGGCAGGGTGGCCTCGATCCAGGGCTTGTAGTGGCTGCTGTCTGCTCTCTGCCTTCTGCTTTCTGTGCATTACGCAAGGCCCCAGCGCACGCGCACCGCGTGCTCCAGTGGCTTAAAGACCAGGCCGTCGACGGCAATGCCGATTCCCGCAATGAGCAGCATGATGGCGAGGAGTTGGTCAAGCTGCTGCGTTTTCGCCACCTGGCTCAACAATTGCCCCAGGCCGCTCACCGACGTCAGCAACTCGCCGGCCATGAGCGCGCGCCAGCCAAACGCCCAAGCCAGGCGCAATCCGTCCACGATTTTCGGGATCGCCGCGGGCACGACGACGAACCAGAAGTATGTCCAGCCACGGGCCCCCAGGGTGCGCGAGGCCCGCGCGATGAACGGCGGCACTTCCCGGACGCCGGTATCGGTGTTGACGATGACGATGCCTGAGGCGCCCAGCAGAATGGTGAAGATGACCGCCCACTCCGTCATCCCGAACCAGACGATCGACAGCGGAACCCAGGCGGCGCCGGGGATGGCGTGGATGGCGACGGCGAAGCTGCCGATGATCTGGTCGATGAGCGGCACCCGCCCCAGCAGGAGCCCGCCGGTGATGCCAACCAGCATGACCAGCGCGTAGCCGATGACCATCCGCCAAGCGCTGCCGGCCAGGGCGGCGCGGAAGGCGGGCTGCCGGAAGTCGGCCGCCAGCGCCCCGAACACCGCCCGTGGAGAGGGCCAGCCGGGAAAGACGAACGCCGTCGCCTCCCACAGCACGTAGAGCAGCAGGAGCGCTTGCAGTGGTTTCAGCAACGTCAACCCTTTCGGCAGCTTGGCCATGGCTCAAATGTGCATTCCCAGCGGACGGTCAGGCGGCGCCGGATGCTGCGCCTCCGGAAAATGCACCGTCTCACCCAGCTCCTCGCGCAGTACCTTCTCAACCTCCTCGCCCAAGAGTCCGAGGATCTTGTGCTGGTGCGCCAGCAGGACGGGATCCTCGGCGTGACGCGGCCGAGGGACGCTGACGGCCTGCACGTCGCGGATGCGCCCCGGGCGCGAGGAGATGACGTACACGCGGTCCGCCAATCCCGTCGCCTCGCGGACGTTGTGCGTCACGAACAGGATCGTGGGCCGCGCCAGCTCCCAGATTTCGAGCAGCTCGTTCTGCAGCACCGCCCGCGTCTGCGCGTCCAGCGACGCGAACGGCTCATCCAACAGCAGGATCGCCGGCTGCAGGACCAGCGCCCGGGCGATCGCCACGCGTTGCTTCATCCCTCCGGAGAGCTGGTGCGGATAGGCATGGACGAACTTCGAGAGGTGCACCAGCCGGATGTACTCAAGCGCTTGCTCGCGCCGCCTGCGGGGCTCAATGCCGGCCATGCGCAAGCCGAACTCCACATTCCCCAGGACGCTCAGCCAGGGAAAGAGCGCCGCGTCCTGAAAGACGACGGTCCGGCTCGCGTCCGGTCTGGTGAGCGGCCGGCCATCGACCAGCACGTCGCCTGAGGTGGGGCGCTCAAGCCCGGCGATGAGATGGATGATCGTGCTCTTGCCGCAGCCCGACGGGCCCAGCAGACACACGAACTCCCCCTCCCCGACGGTCAGCGTGATGTCATCGAGCACCGGCAACGGGCTGCCGTTATGGACGAACGATTTGGTGACGTGCTGAAGTTCGACCTGCATGGACGGACCTTAGGCCCTCTGCGGTTGCGATGGGCGCATCGCCTCGATCAGCACGGCGGCCACTTCCGCCCGCGACACTTCCGGCGGCGGCGGGGTGCCGGCCACCAGCAGCTCCCGCACCTTGGTGCCGCTGAGGCTGACGTGCTTCTCCGGCGGATGCGGGCAGGTCTTGCTGGACACCATCCCGCCGCAGACGGTGCAGAACGAGGTGTTCTCGAACGGCAGCGGCGTGATGCCGATGTCCTGCGCCGGGAACTCCTCGAAGATCTTCTGCGCGTCGTAGGTGCCGTAGAAGGTCCCCACCCCGGCGTGGTCTCGCCCGACGATGAAATGGGTGCAGCCGTAGTTCTT
>JAUYPJ010000108.1 GCA_030697665.1 Candidatus Omnitrophota bacterium | reverse complement strand
CAACGGTGTCGTACTTTTCGATGATGGTTAATGCGGAAGCTGTATACCACTCGCGCCCATCTCTCATCTGGCGGCCCGTGACCTTCACCGCATTACGCCGTCGTTCCTCCTCAGTCCTTTCTTGCTGGAAATACTGCTGTTCGATGGCCTGGGCGACATCCTCATCTTCTCTCTTGCCATCGATCAATTCCAACGCGTAATGCTTTCCTATCACACCTTGCAGAGTCGGAAACTCTTTGACCAGGCGAGTCACAAGATCCGCCTTGGCGAGCTTTGCTGCCCGTCGGATGTGATCCGCCTGCGCCTCATTCGTCTTCCAGGCGTTAATGAGGACTTCGCCCAGAGCTTCCAGTCGTTTTGTCTTATCGGCCATTGAGCCCAGCCGCTCATGGAATGTAACGCCGGACAGATCGGCCACGAGTCGCTCAAGCGGAAGCCGCTTGCGATCCTCGTTCCAGAACAGGAAGCTGTCCGCCAAGCGGGCGTTGAGAATGCGTTCGATGACCGCTTGCACCGCTTCGGGCTTGCCGGGTTTGCCCTCGAGGATGGCGACCCAGCAGGGCAGCAGCTTGCCGTCCGCCTCAAGAGCGAACACCCGCTGGTGTTTGGACATGCTAGCGAGGAGCACTTCGCGCGGGAGCTCAAGATATTTCGGATCAAAGGAACCGGCCAGCGCCACCGGCGATTCGGTCAGATAGGTCACTTCGTCTAAGAGGCCATGGCGGATCATTTCCGGCGCGATGACCCCATGAACGCGCTGCGCCTCGCGTTCGACCAGTGCTCGAATCCGGTCCCGTCGTTTGACCTGATCAAGGACAACGCCAGCCTCTTGCAGCGTCTGGAGGTAGCCTGGAATAGAGGCGATACGCACCTGTCGTAGCGCCTGCGGACGTCCGATGCGCGTTGTCGCACCGCTCCGAACGGCACGATGAATGACCGTCGTTCCTTCCGGTTCGAACTCCCCTCCAACCCACGTGCGGATGGATTGCAAGCCGTAGAGCGCCAACATCCACCGGATCGGCCTGGCGAAGCGCCTCCTGCTATCATCCCAGCGCATGGTCTTCGGTGCGCGCAGCTTCCCGATGAGCTGCTGCGGCAGTCTTGGCAACAGCGTCAGTATGGGCGTTTCGGTGGGAGGTTTGCGCAGCACGACGTGCTCGCCCTTCTCCGAAGAGATTACGCCGACGTGATCCAGGGTTCCGCCCCGCGAGCGCAGAAAGCCGAGGAGCGCCTGGGTGGGCTTGCCTGTCGCGTCAAACGCCACCTGCCTGGACGGGCCGCGAATCTCCTCGCCGGGTGTTCGCTGGATCGCGGCCAGGCCGCGCACGAACAGGACGAGCCGTCGAGGGGTGCCGAACGATTTCGCCTGCCTGAACGCGAGATGGTGTGCCGCGAGCAACGCCTTCGCCTCGGCGCCAAGCTGCTCGATCAACGCCGGAAGGTACGCGGCCGGCAGCTCTTCCGTCCCAATCTCCAGCAGCAAATCCGCAGAGCGAGCGTTCAGCGTAGAGCGTTCAGCGGTTAGGGAAGACGGCTTTCTCATTTGCTGTCCGCTGTACGCTGCACGCTATCCGCTGATTGCTGCCGTTCAAGGTACAGTTCGGCGCAGCGCTTGGCTAGCGTCCGGATGCGGAGGATGAAGCGCGGGCGGTCCGATTGGCCGACCGCTCCCCGCGCATCGAGTATGTTGAACGTATGGCTGCACTTCAGGAGCTGCTCGTAGGCGGGCAGCAGCACGCCGTCCTTCAGGAGGCGGTCGGCGTCGGCCTCGCATTTCGAGAAGAGCTCCTGATGGAACGCCACGTCGGCCAACTCGAAGTTGTACCGCGAGCCCTCCCGCTCGTTGGCCAGGTGCAGGTCCCCGTACGTGGCTCCGGGCCCGTACGCGAGCGCGTAGACGTCATCCGTGCCCTGCGCGAACATCGTGAGACGCTCAAGGCCGTAGGTGATCTCGCATGAGATGGGCTCCAGGTCCATCCCGCCGACCTGCTGGAAGTAGGTGAACTGGGTGACCTCGAGGGTATCCATCCAGACTTCCCACCCCAGCCCCCAAGCGCCCAGTGTCGGGGATTCCCAATCATCCTGGACGAACCGCAGATCGTGATCCTCGAGCGTCAGCCCGCAGGCCCGCAGGCTCTTGAGGTACAGGCGCTGGACGTCATCAGGCGTCGGCTTCAGGAGCACTTGGTACTGGTAGTAGCGCTGCATCCGCAGCGGGTTCTCGCCATAGCGGCCGTCTGCTGGACGCCGTGACGGTTGGACGTAGGCGGTTCGCACCGGACCCGGCCCAAGCGCTCCGAAAAAGGTCGCCGGGTGGAAGGTGCCGGCCCCCATCTCCATGTCGTAGGGCTGAGCGATGAGGCAGCCTTGCTGCTCCCAGAACGTATCGAGGGTCCGGATCAAGCGCTGAAATTGCATGAAGAGGAGATTTCGGATTTCGAATTTCGGATTTCGGATTGAGCTGCCCAGGATTCCGCAATCCGCAATCCGCAATCCGCAATGTTCGTCATGTGGTCAGCGTCTTCAGGGGACGGTCGAGACGCCAGCGAAGGAACTCATCCAGCCGCTGGCGCAGCGCAAGGACCACCTGGCGCTCAAGCGCCACAGGCGCATCAGACTCCACCAAAGCTTCCAAGGCCGAGAGCATCTCGGGGGCGGCGGCGTTCGCCCGTGGATCCTCATACCGACAGCCCTGGCACAACAGCCCACCCTGCTTGGCGCTCCAGTAGCCGGTCAGGTGAACCACCGCCCCGCAGCCGGTGCAGCGATCGAGCTGGGGCTGGAATCCCACCAACCGCAGCAGCCTGACGATGAAGTGGACGCGCAACGCCTCCGCGCCCACACTCGGACCGCCATCGAGGCGCTCCAGCGTCCGCCTGAGGAGCTGATAGATCGCCGGCTGGGGCTCCTCCAAGGGAACGGTGGTCTCCACTAACTCCAGGCAGAGGCAGGTCAGGCGCATCGTCTCGACGTCGCGCTGGAGCCCATTGAGCGGCGAGAGCAGCTCGCACTGGGTCATGAGGTGCAGCTGGCTTGTGCGCGTGTCGTAGAACACAATCCGGTTAATCGTCGCCGGCTCCATCGGGCTGCGGTAGCGGTTGGGTTGCGCGCGCAAGCCTTTCACCAGCCCCTTGAGCTTTCCAAAGACGTCGGTGAGGCAGCTCAGCGTCACGCTCGTTTCCCGAAAGGGATAGCGCCTGAGCACAATCGCCTCCGCCGTGTGGATGCCCATCAGTTTCTCGAGTCGATAGACCATAGTCCGTAGTCCATAGAAGATGTTCTGACTACGGACTATCGACTATGGACTATGGACTGATTTCCCATGCATCTTGCCAACAAGTGGTCTTCAAGCGCGCGCATGCGGCGCTGCTGGGCGGGCGTCCGATCGCCGTGGCCGAGCCAGTGGAGCAGGCCATGGACGACGTACCGGCCAAGCTCTTCCAGGTAGGAGAGACGATGCCGCGCGGCGTAGGCACGGGCCACACCGGGGGCGATGAGGATTTCCCCGACGATCGGTGCCCCGTCATAGCGAAAGCTCAGCACGTCCGTCGGGCGATCGTGACGGAGGAACCGCCGGTTCAGGCGACGCATCCGCTCCGTCCCGATGAACGTGACGGCCAGCGTCCCCCGCGCGCGAACCCTCAGCAACCGCACCGCGCAGCGGGTGAGTCGCCCGAGGCGTGCCACGTCGACCGGCACGTCGCGTTGGGCATTAGTCACGCACACCGTTGGGACACGAGACGCGGGACGTGGGACAGGTGAACCGTTCTTCACCTGTCTCTTGTCGCCTGTCCCATGTCTCATGTCCCGGACCGGTCGTGGGTGCTGTGGTTCGTCCGTTCGTACGCGTGGATGATGGCCTGCACGAGCTCATGCCGCACGACATCCTGGCCGTTGAAGAACGCGAAGGCGATCCCTGGGATGTCCGTCAGCACACTCTGGACTTGGATGAGACCGGACAGTTTCTCGGCCGGCAGGTCGACCTGGGTGACATCCCCCGTCACCACCGCCTTCGAATCGAACCCCAACCGCGTGAGGAACATTTTCATCTGCTCGGTGGTCGTGTTCTGGGCCTCATCGAGGACGATGAAAGCGTCGTTAAGCGTCCTTCCACGCATGTACGCCAGGGGGGCCACCTCGATGATGCCCCGATCAAGGTAGCGCTGCACCATGTCCACCTCCATCATCTCATACAGCGCATCGTAGAGGGGGCGCAGGTACGGGTTGATCTTTTCGGCGAGGTCTCCCGGCAGATACCCGAGCCGTTCCCCGGCCTCGACCGCAGGCCGGGTGAGGATGATGCGCGACACCTCGCCCTTGGTGAGATGCTCGACCGCCATCGCCATGCCCAAATAGGTCTTCCCGGTTCCAGCGGGGCCGATGCCGAAGACGATATCGTGGGAGCGCATCGCATCGACATAGGTTTTCTGGCCTGGGGTGCGGGGGATGACGAACCGGCGCTTCGAAGGCACCTCGATCCGTTCCTGGAAAATCTGGCGTAGTTGCATGAGGCGCGTGTCCGTCAGCGCCCGCAACCCATAGTCGACGTCCTCCCGGCGCAACATCGCCCCGGAGCGGACGATGATCAGCAGGTCCTCCACGAGCCTGGTGGCATGTGCCACCGCCTCCCCTGGCCCGGCCACCTTCAGCTCCGCCCCGCGCGAGACGACGGACACCCCCAGCGCCTGCTCAATCCGACGGAGATGCTGGTCGTGCTTGCCGAACAGCGCTTGCGCCTCCTGATCGCTGCGCAACGTCACGGCCTGCTCAGCCATCAACGCCACCATGCTGGAACCCGAGTGGACTCCTCAGGTCGAAGGTGGAGTCACTTCGTGAAGGGCGCGCCATCGTCACCGTGCGGGCCGGCCTGACGCTCAGGCGCGGAAGCAGTCCGTGGAATCTTCAGCTGCATGCCGGCGCGGAGGCGACCGGGGCGGCCGCTGAGGAGATCATCGTTGGCCTCAAGGAGCGCCTGCCAGCGCGTGCCGTCGCCATAGACCTCCGGTTTGGCCGCGATGGACCACAGCGAGTCGCCCTTCTGGACCACGTAGATCTCATTCGATCCCCCAGACTGAGGCCCCGCGGCGCCGGCGCCATCCTCAGCCGGCATAACATCCTCGAGGCGAATCCGAGCGCGGGTGGAGCCCGGCTTGTAGGCGCTGGGCAGCTCGACATCGCTCTGGATCAGTTGCCGCGTCGCCTTGAGCGCCACCGTTTCCTCGGGAGGGACGCCGATGACGTAGCCGCGATTGCCTCCGCTCAGCTCCAGATCGACGCGCGGAACCTCCGTAATGCGCGTTGCCGTGCGGCATCCCCCGACGAACCACACGCCGGCAAGCCCAAGCGCCAGCCGAGTCGCCTGCTGCATCGTTCCCTCCCTCCTTGTCAGCCTCCGGAAACGCGCCTGGCCACACCACAGATGACACAGTCCGCCAAAAAGATTGGCGGATCCGCCAGGCTTTGTGGCGGAAATCCCACAGAAACACAGAGAGAACCTCGTCGAGAAATCTTCTGTGGCTCTGTGGCGCTTCTGTGTTTCTGTGGTGTCATCTGGCGTGTTCAGCGCCCTGTGAGGGCTTGGCCGTTACGACCGCGATTCCGAGTTCCCTGAGCTGGGCCTCCGTGACCGGTGAGGGGGCCTCCGTCACCGGATCGACCGCCTTCTGCGTCTTCGGAAACGCGATGACCTCCCTGATCGATGAGGCCCGCGTGATCAGCGCGATCAGCCGATCCAACCCCAACGCGAATCCCCCATGGGGGGGTGCCCCGTAGCTGAACGCCTGGAGCAGGAACCCGAACCGTTCCTGAATCATCTCTTCGCTCAGCCCAAGGACCGCAAAGATCTTGCGCTGCAGCGCCTGTTCGTGAATCCGGATGCTCCCTGAGCCCAGCTCCACGCCGTTCAACACCAAGTCATAGGCCCGTGAGCGAATTTTACCTGGGTCGCGCTCAAGCCATTCGGCATCCGCCGCCCGGGGAGCGGTGAACGGATGGTGCTCCGCGTCCCATCGCTTCGATTGGTCGTTCCAGTGAAAGAGCGGGAACTCTGTGACCCAACAGAACGCCCACGGCTGGGCCTCGGTCCGGAGATCCGGTTTCTCGCTCTGAAACTTCGCTTGGGCCTCCTCATACGTCAATCGCGGAAAGGGCAGCGGCAGGGAAAGATGGAGCGCTTCCTCGAAGACGGCCCGCAGCACCTGCTCCACCACCGCAAAGACGTCCTCTTCCTCTACGAACGACATCTCCAGGTCGAGCTGCGTGAACTCCGGCTGGCGATCCGCGCGCAGATCCTCGTCCCGAAAGCAGCGGGCCACTTGAAAGTAGCGCTCCAGCCCCGCCACCATGAGAAGCTGCTTGAAGAGCTGGGGGGACTGGGGCAGCGCGAAGAACCGCCCCGGATTCACGCGCGACGGCACCAGGTAGTCCCGGGCGCCCTCCGGCGTCGATTTCGTCAGCACCGGCGTCTCCACCTCCACCACCCCCAGCGCATGAAGCGTTTGCCGGATCTGGTGGATCACCTGGTAGCGAAGCACGAGTTTCTGCTGGCTCGCCGGGCGCCTGAGGTCGAGGTAGCGCCACTGCATCCGGACGTCTTCGGAGACGTCCAGCTGATCATCGATTTCAAACGGCGGGGGCTGGGATGGGTTGAGGACCGCGATGGCGCCGGCGGCCACCTCCACCATGCCCGACGGCAGCTTGGGATTCTGGGTGCCGGGAGGCCGCTGCCGCACGAGCCCCGTGACCTTCAGGACATATTCAGGCCCGAAGCCCTTCGCCTGGTGATGGAGCGCCTGGTCGGTCTTGGCGTTCAACACGACCTGCGCCAGGCCGGAGCGATCCCGAAGGTCAAAGAACGTCAACCCCCCGTGATCCCGCCGCCGATGGAGCCACCCGCAGAGGGTGACGGACTGTCCGATGAGCTCTGCGTTGAGTTGTCCGCAGTCGTGCGTGCGCATCATCAGAGCGCGTGAAGCGTGAAGCGTGAAGCGTGAAGCGTCGTCATGGGACAAGTGCCCCACGAGATACGCTTCACGAGATACGCTTCACGAGGCATTAGCGACATGCTGATTCCATCCGTTGGGCGACGGCTTCGACGAAGGTGTCGAGCGGCACGGTCTCTTGACTGCCCTGCTCCAAATCCTTGAGGGTCATCGCCTGGGCCTTGAGCTCCGCTTCCCCAAGGATCGCGACCACGCGACAGCGCTGCTTATCCGCCTCGCGCAGCTGCGCCTTGAGGCTCCTGCCGTCGTAGTCCATCACGGCGCTGACCCCGCGCTCGCGCAACTGCTGGAGGAGCCGAAACCCTTCCTGCAGGAGAACCGGCGTGGCGATGGCGAGGTAGAGGCCGCGCCGCGTGGAGGCCGCGGCCGACACATGGGGCCCCGCCGCCATCAACACCCGCTCGATGCCCGCCGCAAATCCGACCGCCCCAACGGCAGGACCGCCCAACTCCTCCACGAGATGGTCGTAACGCCCCCCGGCTGCGACCGCGCCTTTCCCGACCAGCCCCAGCGCACGGACCTCGAAAACTGTGTGCGTATAGTAGTCCAGGCCTCTGGCGAAGACCTGTGTGTCGTCAAACGCGATGCCGAGAGACCGCAACCCCTGACGAACCTCATCAAAACGAGCCTGACTGTCTTGAGTGAGTAGGAACGGCGATGCGAAGTGCCCGCGAGCTTCCTGTCCCGCGGTCGTCTCCCATGCCAGGGTATGACACTGAGGGTTGTTGCAGTCCAGGACCCGAAACACGTTTTTGTCAAACCGGGTCTGACATTCCTTGCACAGCGTGGCCTTCTGTGGGGCCAACCGTTCCCGCAGTGCCTGCGCGGAGCGCTGCTGATCATCCCGCGAACCCATGCTGCTGATCCACAGCGAGCAACTCTTCACGCCGCACGCGCGCAGCATGTCCAAACATAAGGCGATGACCTCCACATCCACCCATGGGCTGCTGGACCCGATCGCCTCCACGCCGTACTGGTGGAACTGCCGGAAGCGGCCTGCCTGCGGCCGCTCAGCCCGGAACATCGGCCCCAGGTACAAGAGCTTGGCGAAGCCTTGTGTCTTATGGAGGTGGCCTTCCAGATACGCCCGCACGACGGCGGCGGTGCCTTCCGGGCGCAGCACGATCTCATGCCCGCCGCGGTCCTGGAAGCGGAACATCTCCTTCTGGACGATATCGGTCGTCTCGCCGATGGAGCGCAGGAAGAGCGCCGCGTCCTCCATGATGGGGGTGCGGAGCTCCTGATAGCCGTAGAGGCGGGCCACGCGACGGACGGTCTGTTCCACCGCCGCCCATCGCTCCACCTCATCAGCGAAGAGATCGGTCGTGCCACGAAGGGCCTGGAATCCCATAGGCTACGGATGACAACTGACGTTCATTGCGGATTTCAGATCGCGGAGTTCGGATTGTTCGCCCTTCAATCCGCAATCCGCATTCCGCAATTCGCAATGGAAGGAAGGCGTGAAGGAGTTGGTTGGGATGGTGGGGGCTACTTGATGTCCTGGCGCATGAGCAGGCCGGGCTTGAAGACGACGACTCGCTTCGAAGGCACGGGGACTTCCTGGCCTGTCTTGGGATTGCGGCCGCGCCGTGGCGCTCGTTGTCTGATCTTGAAGACGCCGAAATTGCGCAATTCAACGGTCTTGCCTTCCTTCAGGCCGGCGATGAGGTGGTCTAACGTCCCCTGGACCACTCGCTTCACCTCGACTTGGGTGACCCCCGTCTCCTTGGCCACCATCAACACTAAGTCCTTCTTAGTCAGGGCCATAAGGTGAGTACGTTACCATACGCCATCTCTCCCTGTCAAGCGTTGGAAGACGACCGCCCGATCTCCCAGCAAGCGGATGAGCTCCTCCACCAGCTCCTGGCGAGGATCGACCTTGAACTCTTCCGCCAGCCTGAGTCGAAGGGACGGCTCATTGGGGACGTCGACCTTCAGGTAGATGGGCATCCCGCCTGGAAACCGCGCCAGCAGCCCCTTCAGTTGTCCTAACAACTCTCGCTCAAGGCCCTGCCCGGGCAGCGCAAGCTCAATTGCCTTCGCGAGCCGGCTCACCCCCTGCTCGATGGGCACGATCTCCTCGGCGATCAGCCGTGCGCGCTCTTCGCGGTTCGCCACGCGCCCCCGGACGAAGACCACGGCGCTCGGTTTCAGGTGAGGGGCGAGTTGCGCGAATGCGTTGGGAAACACGAGCACCTCCACGTCTCCCTCGACGTCCTCCAGCAGACAGACCGCCATCTGCTCATTGGTCTTCTTCGTGGTGGTGCGCTTGATCTTCGTCAGCATCCCGCCCACGGTGACCGCCTTGCCCTCTTCGGCCTGGAGGAGCTGGCGCGAGGTCGCGCTCCCCAGCGCCCGGATCGACTGCTCATAGCGAGCCAACGGGTGCCCTGAGACGTAGAAGCCGAGCAACGCTTTCTCAAACGCCAGCTTCTGGCTCTCCGGCCAGTCGCGCAGGCCGGCGTTGGTCACCGACGCCGAAGAAGGCGTGGGGGTCTCTGTCGACGCCAGCTCCTCGAACAAGGTCAACTGACCCCGCTGACGGTCGCGCTGCACGCTGGTAGCTTCTTCAACCGCCTGGTCCAGGCCGGCGAAGAGGGCGGCGCGCGACACCCCCATGCTGTCGCAGGCGCCGGCTTTGATCAGGCTCTCACACACCTTCCGGTTGACCAGCCGGAGGTCCGCCTCGCGGCAGAGTTCCCCGATCGACCGGAACGCCCCCCGCGCTTCCCGCGCCCGGATGATCGACTCGATCGCCGCCAGACCCACGTTCTTGATGACGCCCAGGCCGCATCGGATGGTCCGGTCATCCACCACCGTCAAGGACGCCTGGCTCTCATTGACATCGGGCGGGAGGATCGCCAGGCCCATGCGCTTGGCCTCATCCAGATAGACGACGAGCTTGTCGGTATTGCCCATCTCGCTCGTGAGGAGGGCGGCCATGAGCTCGACCGGGTGGTGGGCCTTGAGGTAGGCCGTGCGATAGGAGATCAGGGCGTACGCGGCGCTGTGGCTCCGATTGAACCCATACCCCGCGAAATGCTCCATGAGGTCGAAGATGCGGTTGGCGTGCCGTTCGCTGATGCCCTGCTGCTTGGAGCCATCGACGAACGCCTTGCGCTGCGCTTCCATGACTTCGGGGATCTTTTTCCCCATGGCCCGCCGGAGCAGATCGGCCTGCGCGAGGGAGAAACCGGCGAGCTCGTTGGCGACGCGCATCACCTGTTCCTGGAACACGATGATGCCGTACGTCGAGCGCAGGATCGGCTCCAACCGCGGATGCTCGTACCGGATCGGGATCTGTCCGTGCTTGCGCTTCATGAACTCATCCAGCATCCCTGAGCCGATCGGGCCGGGGCGAAAGAGCGCAATGACCGAAATGATGTCCTCGAACTGGGTCGGCTTGATCTTGCGCAACAGATCACGCATCCCCGGACTTTCCAGTTGGAACACCCCCATCGTCTCCGCGCGCGCCAAGAGCTGGTAGGTCGCCGCGTCGTCCAGCGGCAGCGTCTCCACATCGATCGTCAGCCGATGTCGGCGGCGGATGATCTTCGCCGTCTCATCAATGACCGTCAGGGTCCGGAGCCCCAGCATGTCGATCTTCAGCAGCCCGATGTGCTCCAGCGCCGACATGTCGAAGCCGGTCGTGATCTGGCCGTCATTGCTCTTGAACAGCGGCGCGTATTCGCTCAGGGGCTTGTCGGCGATCGTGATCCCCGCCGCATGGGTGGAGGCGTGGCGCGTGAGGCCCTCGAGGACCAGCGCGATGTCCATGAGCTGCTTGACCTGCTCGTTGGTGCGGGAGAGGTGCGTCAGCTCGGGCACCTCGGCGATGGCCCGCGAGAGCGTCATGTCCAGGTCGTTGGGGATCAGCTTGGCGAGGCGGTCCGCCTCCGCGTAGGAGAGCTTCATGACGCGGGCCACGTCGCGCACCACCGCCTTGGCCTGCATCGTCCCGAAGGTGATGATCTGGGCGACGTTCGTCTTGCCGTACTTCTGGATCACGTAGTCGATCACCTCGTTGCGGCGCTCGTAGCAGAAGTCGATGTCGATGTCCGGCTGGGTCACCCGTTGGGGGTTGAGGAACCGCTCGAAGAGCAGGTCGTACTTCAGGGGATCGATGTCGGTAATGCGCAGGCAATAGCTGACCAGGCTGCCGGCGGCGGAGCCCCGCCCAGGCCCGACGGGGATACCGCGCTCCTTCGCGAAGCGGACAAAATCCCAGACGATGAGGAAGTAGCTCGTATAGCCCGCCTGCTCGATCACCGACAGCTCATGCTCCAGCCGGTCCACCGAGACGGGGGTGGGCTCTGCGTAGCGGGCGTGAAGTCCCTGCTCGCAGAGCTCTCGGAGGTGCTCCCGTTGGGTTTTCCCGGAGGGCGGCTCATAGTACGGCAGGTGGATCTTCTCAAACTCCAGCTTGAGGTTGCACCGCTCGGCGATCTCCAGGGTGGCCGCAATCGCCTCCGGATCATCGGAGAACAGCGACTTCATCTGCTCGGCGGATTTCAGGAAGAACTCCGGCTGCTCATAGCGCAGACGATGGGGGTCATCCACCGTCGTCTGGGTCTGGATGGCCATGAGGGCGTCGTGCGCCTTGGCGTGCGCCTGCTCGATGTAGTGGACGTCGTTGGTCGCCACGCACTTCACGCCGGCGTCTTGCGCCAGTTGGCGCAGGAGCGGGCGGACCTTCTGCTCGAGCGGGAGATTGTGGTCCTGCAGCTCCACGTAGACGTTGGACCCGCCCAAGATCTGGATCAGGTCGTCCAGCTCCCTTCTTGCCAGCTCAACCTGATCCTGCGTCAGGTGGACGTTCAAGACGCCCTTGAGGCAACTGGTCAGGGCGATGAGGCCGCTGCGATGCTGCGTCAAGACCTCCTTGTCGATCCTGGGCTTGTAGTAGAACCCCTCCAGGTAGCTGATCGTCACCAGCCGCATGAGATTCGCGTAGCCCTCCTCGTCCTTGGCCAGGATCACGAGGTGGGCGTTGGAGTCGCGGATGCCGCTCCCCGACCTGTCAACGCGGCTCTTGGGAGCGAGGTAGGTCTCCACGCCGATGATGGGCTTGATCCCCTCCTTCATGCAGGTCCGATAGAACTCGATCGCCCCAAAGAGGTTGCCGTGATCGGTCATGGCCATGGCGGGAAACTTCAGCTCTACCGCGCGCTTGACCAATGGGCCGACGCGACAGGCGCCGTCCAAGAGGGAGTAGTTCGTGTGGAGATGGAGGTGCACGAAATCAGCGTGGGGCATTAAAAGCGGTGACTGGGTGACTGCGTGACGGGGTGACGGGGTGACGGGGTGGGTGAG
>JAUYPJ010000096.1 GCA_030697665.1 Candidatus Omnitrophota bacterium | reverse complement strand
TCAGACGGCGGACCCGACCGATCGGCTGCTTCACGAATGCGGCGAGCTGTGATCGGATTATCTACGCGGTGTTCCATCGCTTAAATACCATCTGGCAGGAAAAGCCCTTAAAGGAATTTACACAGTTTACTTGACGCTACCATTGCGGATCATGACGATACAACACATAAAGGTTGGTTTAGGAGGACGACTGGAGGGACTTGGAGCGTTCGGCGGCGAGCAGCGGATCGACCAGCTCCTGGAGGTTGCCTTCCAGGACCGCCTCGAATTTGTGGAGCGTCAGGCCGATGCGGTGATCGGTGATGCGCCGGTCGGGAAAGTTGTACGTGCGGATCTTCTCGCTGCGCTCGCCGCCTTTGACCTGTGAGCGCCGGTTGGAGGCGATCTGCGCCTGCTGCGCCTGCTGCAAGCGGTCCAAGAGCCTCGCCCGCAGCA
Source organism: Candidatus Omnitrophota bacterium (assembly GCA_030697665.1). GTDB lineage: Bacteria > Omnitrophota > Gorgyraeia > Aquiviventales > Aquiviventaceae > JAUYPJ01. Next base: position 6,809 of record JAUYPJ010000096.1, on the reverse strand, counting down.
CCCGCATCGCCTTTTCCTTGTTGCGCAACTGGCTGCGCTCATCCTGGCAGGTCACGATCAAGCCGGTTGGCAGATGCCGGATGCGCACCGCGGAATCCGTCGTGTTGACGGATTGCCCCCCGGGCCCGGAAGACCGGAAGACATCGATCTGCAATTCCTTGGCGGGAATGGCGGGGAGTTCCACGTCCTCAGGTTCCGGCAAGACCGCCACGGTCACCGTGGAGGTGTGGATGCGGCCCTGCGCTTCAGTCTGGGGCACGCGCTGGACCCGATGGACCCCGCTTTCAAACTTGAAGCGCTCGTAGGCACCCTGACCCTTGACGGCCACGATCAATTCTTTAAATCCCCCGGCTTCCGTCGGGTGGCTGTCCATGGGCTCGACCGTCAGGCCGCACTTCGCGGCGTACTTGGTGTACATGCGGTAGAGCTCCGCGACGAAGAGGCTGGCTTCCAGCCCGCCCGTCCCCGCGCGGATTTCAACGATCAGCGGGCGCTCCTCCGGCGGCTGGTGGCGTTCCTGCCAGAGCGATTCGAGCCGCGAAAGGCACTCGGCTTGCCGCCGTCGGAGGGTCGCCGCCTCATCCTTCGCCAACTCCTGCAGCTCCCGATCGCTCTTGGCGCCCAACAGCGCCTCCGCCTCAGCGGCGTCGCGTTCGAGGCGGAGGTAGGTCCGGTACGTCATGACGAGCTCCTGGAGCTGCGAGAGCTCCTGGTACATCCGGCCTGTCTCGCCGGTGTCATGCCCGCCGCCGGCGTGGGCGGCGGCCCGATCTTCCAGCGCGGCGTACCGGCGCTCCAACTGCGCCAGGTGCTCCAAGAGCTGCTCACGGGGAAGCGGCATCGGTGTCAACTCGCAAGCTGTGTGGGGAAATGCGGCGGGGACGATGCGATCGGATCACGAATCACGGTTTCTTCGGAGGGGACGATGCGCGGGTGTACTTCCGCTTGAAGCGCTCAACCCGACCCGCCGTGTCCATCAGCTTCTGGGTGCCGGTGAAAAAGGGGTGGCAGCTCGCGCAGATCTCCACGTGGATGGTCTTGCGGGTGGACCGCGTCTGGTAGACCGCCCCGCAGGTGCAGGTGATCGTGCACTCGCCATATTCCGGGTGAATGCCGTCTTTCATGCGAAGCCCTCCTTCACGGATTCGTTACTTCGGGTTCTTGGTGATGGTGGCCAGGAACTCCTCGTTCGACTTCGCCTTCGAGAGCCGGTCGATGAGCAGCTCCATGGCCTGGACCGGGTCCATCTCGTTCAACACCTTCCGCAGGATCCACACCTTCTGGAGCTCATCGGCGGGCACCAACAGCTCCTCCCGCCGCGTGTTCGAGCGCCGGATGTCGATCGCCGGATAGATGCGGCGCTGGAAGAGGTTCCGGTCCATGGTCAGCTCCAGGTTGCCGGTGCCCTTGAACTCCTCGAAGATCACCTCATCCATCCGGGATCCGGTATCGACCAGGCAGGTGCCAATGATGGTGAGGCTGCCGCCCTCTTCCACGCCGCGGGCCGCTCCGAAGAACCGTTTGGGTTTATGGAGGGCGTTGGCGTCCAACCCGCCGGTGAGAACCCGTCCACTGTGCGGCTCGATGGTGTTGTAGGCCCGCGCCAGGCGGGTGATGCTGTCGAGCAGGACGACGACGTCCTTCTTGTGCTCGACCTGGCGTTTGGCTTTTTCCAAGACGATCTCGGCGACCTGGATGTGGCGGTCCGCCGGCTCATCGAAGGTGGAGGAGATCACCTCGCCCTTCACCGACCGCTGCATGTCGGTGACCTCTTCCGGACGCTCGTCGATGAGCAGCACGATGAGCACGGCGTTGGGGGTGTTGGTCGTGATCGCGTTGGCGATCTTCTGGAGCAGGATGGTCTTGCCGCTGTACGGCGGGGCCACGATCAGCCCGCGCTGCCCCTTCCCGATCGGGGTGAGCAGGTCCATGATCCGCGTCGAGATCTCCTTCGGGGTCGTCTCGAGGATCAGACGCTCCTTCGGGTAGATGGGCGTGAGGTCATCGAAGTTGGTCTTGACCTTCGAGTCCTCCGGGTTCTCATGGTTGACCGCTTCCACTTTCAGGAGGGCGAAGTACCGCTCCCCCTCTTTGGGCGGGCGGACCTGGCCGTTAACGATGTCGCCGGTCCGCAGGTCGAACCGGCGGATCTGCGAGGGGGAGACGTAGATGTCATCGGGGCACGGCAGGTAGTTGTACTTCGGCGAGCGCAAAAACCCGAAGCCGTCGGGCAGGATCTCCAGGACCCCGGCGGAGAAGATGAGCCCCTCCTTCTCGGTCTGGGTGGAGAGGATCTTGAAGATGAGATCCTGCTTCTTCATGCCGGAGATCCCGTTGACCCCCAGCTCGCGGGCGACCTTGGTGAGCTCAGAGATCGTGAGCTCTTTCAGGGCCGCGAGGTCGAGCTTCGCCTGTTGGGCGGTACCAGCTTGTTCCATATGCGCTTCACCTGTGTTGTCGTGGCGTCCACGCCGTCCGAGTTATCCACCACATCATCGGCCAAAGCCGCTTTGGCCGAAAGATTCAACTGCGCTGCCATGCGTTCATCCGTCTCCTGCGCCGACCATCCGTAGGCGCGCGCCAGGCGCCGGCGCTGGATCGTCGGCGGGGCCGTCACGACCACCAGCGCGTCGACCCACCTGCGGGCCCCGACCTCCACCAGCAGCGGGACGTCGAGCACGACGGCCGGAATCCTTCGCGCGCGCCGCAGCCGATGCACCTCCCGCCGCATCTGCCGCGCGACGTGCGGGTGCACGATCTCCTCAAGCTGCGCGCGGCGGTGCGCGTCGCGGAAGACCAGGGCGGCCAGCCGCCGCCGGTTGATCGTCCGGTCGCCGTTCAACACCTCCTCCCCAAACGCCTTCACGATCCGCCGCCAGACCACCCGCTTGGGCTCCATGGCGCGGTGGGCCATCGCATCCGCATCGAGCACGACCGCCCCGAGCCGCTGGAACATCTTGGCGACGGTGCTCTTCCCCGTTCCCACCCCGCCCGTGACGCCGATCACCACCATCGCAACAGTCCATAGTCCATAGTCGATAGTCCATCGTCAGAACTGATATAGCCCTCACTATGGACCATGGTCTATGGACTATAGACTCACTCCAGTGCAGTGAGGTCGAGCCAGTTGGGACCGTGTTTCAGCGTGACCCTCAGGGGGACGTCCAGCGTCATGGCCCCTTCCATGACGCGTCGCACCAGCGGCACGAGCCGATCGAGTTCCCGGCGCGGGGCCTCGAAGACCAACTCATCGTGCACCTGCACGACCATGAGGCTGCTGAGGCGCTGGCCGGTGAGCTCCCCGGCGAGTTGGACCATCGCCCGCTTGATGAGATCGGCGGCGGTGCCTTGGATCGGCGCGTTGATCGCCATGCGCTCCCCGAATTGCCGGACGACCGGATCCGGACTGTTGACCTCTGGGATGTACCGGCGGCGGCCCAGCAGCGTCTGGACGAACCCGTCGCGCCTGGCCTGCGCGATCTGCCGGTCGAGGTAGTCGCGGATCGTCGGATAGCGCTCGAAGTACGCCTCGATGAACACCTGGGCCTCTTCAAACGGGATCCCCAGCTCGTTCGAGAGCCCGTGCGCGCTCATGCCGTAGAGGATGCCGTAGTTCACCGCCTTCATCGCCTGGCGCTGCTGTGGCTGCACCTCCGCTTCAGGGCAGCCGTAGATGAGGGAGGCGGTCACGCAGTGGATATCCCGGTCATCGTGGAAGGCCTCGATCAGCCGGGCATCATGGGAGAGGTGCGCGAGAATCCGCAGCTCGATCTGCGAATAGTCCGCGGTGACCAGGACGCCCTCCGGCGCTTCGGCCACGAAGGCCTTGCGGATCGAGCGGCCGAGCTCGGTTTTGATCGGGATGTTCTGGAGGTTCGGCTCGCTGGAAGAGAGCCGCCCCGTCGCGGTGGCGGCCTGGTTGAACGAGGTGTGGAGGCGGCCCGTCGCCGGGTTGACAAGCTGTGGGAGGGCGTCGACGTAGGTGGACACCAGCTTCGACAGCTCGCGGTAGTGCATCAGCGTTTGCGGGAACGGGTGGCGCTGCGCCAACTGCTGGAGGACGCTGCTGTCGGTGGAGGGGCCGGTCTTGGTCCGCTTGACGACCGGCAGGCCCAAGTGGCCGAACAGGACCTGGGCAAGCTGCTTCGGGGAGTTGAGGTTGAACGAGCAGCCCGCGAGGCGGTAGAGCTCCTCGCAGAGCTGTTTCAGCTGCGCGTCCATCGAGGCGTGGAGGCTCGCCAGGTACGGCAGATCCACCGCGATGCCATGCGCCTCCATCGCGGCGAGGACCTCAAGGAGCGGCAGCTCAAGCTCCGTGTAGAGCGCCTTCAGCTCCTGCGCCTCCAACGCGGGCAGCAGCCGCTCGTGCAGTCGCCAGACGGCGCAGGCCGAGGGGCCGAAGGGGTCCGATGGAGCGGCGGTCTCCTCCAGCGAGGGAACAGGGCTCAGGGGTTGGTCCATCTGCTCCGCCGAGAGGTCGTTGAGGCTCTGGGCGGTGCGCGCGGGATTGAGCAAGTACGCGGCGATCATCGTATCGCCCGCGATGCCGTTGAGCGGCAGCCCAAGCCGCCCCAGGATGCGCTTGGCCGTTTTTGCGTCGTGACTGAGCTTCGGGATCGCCGGATCGGCCAGCCAGGCGGCCAACCGTTGCCCAGGCGGCGTTTGTGGTAGGGTCTCATCGATGCGGACAACCCACGCCGCCTCCGGATCGATCGCCACGGCGAGCATTGCGGCGCGGATCGGAGTACCGAGCGGCCAACAGACGAGCGCGCTCGCCCGCTGCGTCGTGGCGTGAGCCGCTAACGCCTTACCCAGCGCGGTCAAGTCTCGTTCCGTCAGGACGGGATGCGTGACGGCGGTGGCGTGGCTCATGGGCGCCTGTTGCTCCACCGCGTGGAGCAGCCGCTTGAACTCCAGCTCGCGCAGGAGCGTGCGCAAGGCACGCCAGTCCGGCTCCTGCACCTTCAGGTCGTCCAGCGTCACGTGCAAGGAGACGTGACGGTCGATGCGGGCCAGCTCACGCGACAGCTCCACCTGCTCTCGGCAGGCCTCCAACGTCTTCCGACGCGCAGGACTCTCGACTTCATCCAGACGCGCATAGAGCGCATCGAGGGTGCCGAAGCGCGCCAGGAGCTGACGGGCGGTGTGCTCGCCGATTCCCGGCACGCCGGGGATGTTGTCGATCGCGTCCCCCATCAAGGCCATCAGGTCGACCATGTGCTCCGGCCCGACGCCGTAGCGGGCCTGGACCGACGCCGCATCCAGGATCGTCCCCTCCTGGTGCGGGTTGTAGACCTTGATGTGCGAGTTCACAAGCTGCAAGGCGTCTTTATCCCCGGTCACCAGGAATACCTCAGCCCCCCCGGGCGCGATCTGGGAGGCCATGGTGGCCAGCACGTCCTCCCCCTCGTAGCCTTCCTGCTCGAAGATCGGGATTCGGTAGGCGGCCAAGAGCGCCTTGATGAGCGGGATCTGCCCGATGAGCGGCTCGGGCATGGGCTTGCGTTGTCCTTTGTACTCCTCAAAGCGCTTGTGGCGGAACGTCGGCTTGCCGACGTCGAAGGCGACCCCGAGGTGCGTCGGCTGCTCCTTGTCCCTGAGGGCCTGGAGCATGACGGCGAACCCATAGACCGCGTTCGTCGGCCGCCCATCGGAGGTGCTGAGGTTCCGGATGGCGTAGAACGCGCGGTAACAAAATGCGGTGCCGTCGATCAAAAACACCTTTGACATGACACACGTCCTCTTGAGGAAGCCCGATCAGACGCGGGGGTAGTGTCCTAATTTGAGTGATTTCGCAGATTTAAAGATCGATTTCGCAGATGATTCAATCTGCGGAATCACGTTGTAATCAGCGGAATCTATCAAATGTCGGACAGTACAGACGCGGGGCAGCGGCGTCATAACGTCTGAAGCGGCCCGTGGCTTTCACGACTCAACGTTGCGGGAGTGTTGGGGAAGACGTGTGAGATGGCGAGATGGGTTGTGGGACTACGGCCAGTTCCGATGCTGCTCAGTCACGGCGCGAAACTCATCGAGGGACTCCGTATGAGCGCGGAGCTCTTCCTCGATGACGGCTCGGCGCTCACTGGAGCTGGAGGGCGCGGGTTGAGCGCTTGGCTCCGTCACTCTAGAGATGCTGCTCGGCTCTTGGAGGGGCTCCTCATGGGCGCGAAGCTCTTCCTCCACGACGTGACGATGCTCGCGAGGGGCGCTGCTGAGCCGTTCCTGCGTCTTGGCCTCCCAAGAGTCCTGCGGGCTCTCCAGTTGGTTGGCCTTGAGCCAATGGGAGGCCGCCTGCTCCTCGTCGCCCATTTGTTCGTACAGCCGGGCAAGATTGACATGCGTCTGCACGCTGTTCGGATCGATGGCCAGCGCGCGCTGGAAGGTCTGCTCGGCTTCCCGCCACCGCTCCTGGCGCTGCAGGATGCGGCCGATGTCGTTGTGGAGGGCTGGTGAAGACGGATCCAGCGCGACCGCCTTTTGATAGAAGGAGAGCGCGCCGCCGACATCGCCTTGCTGTTGCGCGGCATTCCCCTGGTCCTGGTACGCGGCGGCTTCTTTACGGAGCAAGCTGGAGGCGCACGCGACGGCGCCGGGAATCAACAGGAAAGCGACTCCACCATGGATGAGCTGGGTGACGAACGTTCGGTTCATCAATAGGGCAAGACTACGTGATGGGGATGACTGGAACAAGGAACCGCCTCTCGAAGGTCCGTCAAGCAACGTGCAGGCAAAGTGTAGCATGATTTGGCGCATTCGTCAAGCGTCTGTCCTCGTCCATGGCGTCGCGGAGTATCCTGCTTCGTGAT
>JAUYPJ010000094.1 GCA_030697665.1 Candidatus Omnitrophota bacterium | reverse complement strand
TTAAAAATCAAAAAGAGGACGACGACGCGTAAGTTCATAAAAAGACAGGTTTGAGGGAGGAGAAGGAAAATTGGGAGACGCTTCTGATTTCCTCTGGTTCTTGTTCCCTGATGTCTGAAGTCTGATGTCTTGCCTCTGGTCTCGAATCTCAGGTCTCTGGTCTGACGTCAAGAAAGGGATGTGGCGTGCAGCGAAGAGATGTGGCGGGAGAGGCGAGTGAAGTCCTCATCGCGGTGCCACAACCGCGCGTGGTAATGGAGCGCGGTGGCGGCAATGACGATGTCCGTCGTTGGGATCGATGTGCCTTCCTGTCGGAGCGTTGCCCCCAAACGGGCGGCTTCCAGCCAAATGTCCTGTGTAACATCAAGCCAATGGAATCCCAGGAAATCTTCTCGAAGGAGGGCCAGGGCGCTGATCGAGGAGGCGCCCTGCAGGACTTCGACGGCGATCAAGCCCATCGTGGCCACGGTACCCTGCGCCAATTCTTCTTGGAGTCTTCGCTTAAGAAGTTCTGGCCCTTTAGGATGGTAGTAATCAATCCAGACTGAGCTATCGACGAGGATCAGACCAGTGCGGGCCGGACTCATTATTCTTGCTGACGGAGCTTGCGCAGGGTGGCTCGGTCAATCGTGAGGGGGATGGTTCCTGCATGACGGATGGCCTGACCACGCCGATGAGCTTCGATCAACGTATGCAGCGCACGTTCAATGGCTTCACGTTTGGTGTGGGAACCCGAGGCTTTCTTGGCCTCTTCGAGCAAGGACGAGTCAACCGAGATTGACAATCGCATAGCCGCCTCCTGTACACCAAAACTATACACCAAAACTTGGTGTATGACAATACAAAACTCTAGTCTCTGGTCTCTAGTCCAACTGAGGTCTGATGTCTGATTGTTACCCATTCGCCGAGATTGAGCCGAAGTGGTCCTTCGACAAGCTCAGGACCATTTTGGCCAGCCGCTAATCATGTCTGAGGGATACCCCTTTCAAGACATTGAGCCAAAATGGCAGCGGTATTGGGAAGAACACAAGCTCTTCCGAGCCGTCGACGGGGACGCTCGGCGAAAGAAACTCTACGTGCTGGACATGTTCCCGTATCCGTCGGGGGCGGGCCTGCACGTGGGCCATCCGGAGGGCTACACCGCGACGGACATCTACTGCCGGTTCAAGCGCATGCAGGGCTACAACGTGCTCCACCCGATGGGGTGGGACGCCTTTGGGCTGCCGGCTGAGCAATACGCGATCGACACCGGCACGCACCCGGCGGTGACGACGCGCCGGAACATCGATACCTTCCGCCGCCAGATCACGCGCTTCGGCTTTTCGTATGATTGGGACCGCGAAATCGACACGACCGACCCGCGCTATGTGAAGTGGACGCAGTGGATCTTCCTGAAGCTGTACGAGCGGGGCCTGGCCTACATGGCCGATGTCCCCGTGTGGTGGTGCTCCTCCTGCGGGACGGTGTTGGCCAACGAGGAAGTCGTCGAGGGGCGGTGCGAGCGCAAGAGCCACCCGGTCCAGCGCCGGCCGATGCGACAGTGGCTGCTCAGGATCACCGCGTATGCCGAGCGGCTGCTGAGCGACCTTGAAGGGCTGGATTGGCCTGAGCACATCAAGCAGATGCAGCGCCATTGGATCGGCAAGAGCGAGGGGGCGGAGGTGTGGTTTGCGACCGAGGCGGGCACCGCCGCGGAACGCGGTGGTCGCCGAGGAAGTCCCGTAGGCGAAGCCGGAGGGACGCTGGCCGTACCGGATGCGGTCATTGATGGGGTGCGAGTTCGCCGTCGGGACGGTGCGGTCGAACTGAAGATTTTCACCACGCGCCCGGACACGCTCTTCGGCGCGACGTACATGGTGCTCTCGCCTGAGCATCCACTGGTTTCTTACCTCACGACTGACGCGCGCCGGCAGATTGTGGACTCCTATCGTCAGGACGCGACGCGCAAGAGCGAGCTGGATCGGACGGAGCTGGCGAAAGACAAGAGCGGGGTGTTCACCGGAGCCTATGCGATCAATCCGGTGAACCAAGAGCGCCTGCCCATCTGGATCGCCGACTACGTCTTGGCCAGCTATGGCACCGGTGCCATCATGGCGGTGCCGGCGCACGATCAGCGAGACCTGGCATTTGCGCTGCAGTTCGGCTTGGATGTCCGACTCGTCATCATGCCCGAGGATCGCCCGCTGGAGTTGGCGGGCATGACTGAGGCCTTTGTTGAGCCGGGACGGATGCACGACTCCGGCCCCTTTACGGGGCTGCCCAGCGAGGAAGGGAAAGGGAAGGTCGTAGAGTGGCTCACCGCGCGCGGGATGGGCGCGCGCGCGGTCACCTACAAGCTGCGCGACTGGCTCTTTTCACGGCAGCGCTATTGGGGCGAGCCGATTCCCATCCTCCACTGCGCGACGTGCGGCATCGTGCCGCTTCCTGAATCGGCGCTGCCGGTGACGTTGCCGGAGATGGCCGATTTCAAGCCGACCGGCGGCGCCGAGCCGCCCTTGGCGAAAGCGACCGCATGGGTCCACACGGCGTGTCCGAGGTGTCGTGGGTCGGCTCAACGCGAGACGAATACCATGCCGCAGTGGGCCGGCTCGTGCTGGTACTACCTGCGCTACCTCGATCCCCAAAATGACCGCGCCGCGTGGGATCCCGCCAAGGAGCGCTACTGGATGCCGGTGGATCTGTACGTGGGCGGGGCGGAGCACGCGGTGCTGCACCTGCTCTACGCGCGCTTCTGGCACAAGGTGCTCTATGACCTGCGGTTGGTGTCGAGCCCTGAGCCGTTCACGAAGCTGGTCAACCAAGGGCTCATCCTGGGCGAGGACGGCGAGAAGATGTCCAAGTCGCGCGGCAACGTGGTCAACCCGGATGACGTCATCGACCAGCACGGGGTGGATGCCCTCCGGCTGTACGAGATGTTCATGGGCCCGCTGGAGTCGGTGAAGCCCTGGAGCACGCGCTCAATCGAGGGGGTGGAGCGGTTTCTCAATCGGGTGTGGCGACTCGGGGAAATAGTCCATAGTCCACAGTCCATAGTCCATAGTCAAGGATCGACTGACGCGAAGCCGGTGTTGGAACGGAAACGACATGAGACGATCAAACGCGTGACCGAGGACATTGAACACCTTCGTTTCAATACCGCCATTTCCGCGATGATGGAATTTCTCAACGCGATGTACGATACGTGTCATGCTTCCGTAGCGCTTCACGGCCAACCAAGCCGTGAGCCCCCAGCCCCCAGTTCCCCCGGCTCGTCTCCCAAGCCTGAAGCCGGGGCGAGCCAGCCCCCAGCTATCAGCAAGGCGTTTGAGACGCTGGTGCTGCTGCTGTCGCCGTTTGCCCCCCACCTCTGCGAGGAGCTGTGGCAGCGGCTCGGCCACACGGAGGACCTGGCCTCTCAGCGATGGCCGGAGGCGGATGCGAAGGCGCTTGAACAGGCCGAAGCCGTCCTCGTGGTGCAGGTGAACGGCAAAGTGCGGGCCCGCCTGACCTTGCCGACTAACATTAGCGAGGGAGCCTTGAAAGTGGCCGTGTTGGCTGACGACGACGTCAAGCGCTACGTCAACAACCAACCAATTCAACAGTTTATTATTGTGCCAAAACGCTTGGTCAATATTGTCGTGTAAGCAGTTTCCGCCGAAGGCGGATCCGCCTCTGGCGGATATCGTGGTGCCGAAGCGTCTGGTCAACATCGTCCTCTAATGGGGTACTGCCTTCAATTGCCTGTTCACACCACGGAATCACGGAAGCGCCACGGAAGCACGGAGACGGCTCCTCAAGGATTGCTCCGTGTCTCTGTGGAATTCTGTGGCCTCCGTGGTGTTAAAGGGGAACTCAGGCACTACCTCTGATGGGAGTGACGGCGCAGGAGCGAGCGGCCCTGACGGTGGTGGGCGGCGTTGCGTTGGCCGCGGTCGTCGTCCTCGCCTGGCAGCAGCGCAGGGCCCCGCTCCTGATCGAGACGGCCCAACTTCCAGCGCAGGCGGCGGGATGGGACGATGCGCTGGCCTCGGCGCGGCAGGTTGACGTGAACACGGCGGAGGTTACACAATTAGAGCGGCTCCCCGGCGTGGGGCCGGCGCTGGCCCGCCGCATCGTGGCCTACCGGACGGTCCATGGCCCGTTTCGGTCGCTGGAAGAGCTGTCCGGCGTTGAGGGCATCGGAGCAAAGACGGTCGAGGCGTTAGCCGACTATGCGGTCGTGAAGTGAGGTGTGCAGATGGAACGAGCGATCACCGTATTAAGCGATATCAACGCCCTGAGTGAGCTCCTCGACGGGGCGAGGGTGGATCGGGCGCGTCTGGTCCCCTCGGCCGGGAAGCTCCGACTGGAGCTGGAGGTGACCCGCGCCTGCCCGGAGCTGCAGACGGTGGAACGGCGCGGCCTGATGAGGCGACGGCGGATCCCCTGGGTCACGAGCCGTCTGCGGCTCGACCAGGTGAAGGACGCCGCCGTCCAACGCCTTGATGGGCTGCCGCCGGGGCAGACGCCGCTGCTGAGCTGCGAGGCGATTCCCGGCGGCTACCGGTTCGTGGTGACGACGGCGGACGGATTGCGGCTCCAGGCGGTCTTGGAGACGCTGAGCGGACAGTTTACCGATACCAGCGCGCCGACGCAGAGCCCCTAACGGTCACGTCTCCATGACAACCGAGCGATGAACGCGGCCATTCGTCCCTCTACCGCGACCATCCTGATGGACGAGTTTCTGCGCTAGTCCCACCATGACGCGAACCTTCACGATCTCTTCCACCGTCCAGGCGCAGCACCTGAACCTGGAGCGCGATCTCAATGAGGCCCAGCGGGCGGCGGTCGCCTGCGGCGATGGGCCGAAGCTGGTGATCGCGGGGGCCGGCTCGGGCAAGACCCGGACGATCACCTACCGCGTGGCCTATCTGATCGCGAAGGGGATTCCGCCGTCGCAGATCCTCCTGGCCACCTTCACCAACAAAGCCGCCCGGGAGATGCTCAGCCGCGTGGAAGCGCTCACGGGAGGCGACGGCCTCGGACGACGTCCTTCGGCACTCCCGTCGGCCACCCCGCCTGACAGCGTGGGCCCGGCCTCGGTCGCCGGCTCGCTCTGGGGCGGCACCTTTCACGCCATCGGCAATCGCCTCCTGCGCCACCACGCCGTCCAGGCGGGGCTTGAGCCGAACTACTCCATCGTGGATGGGGCCGACCAGCGCGATCTGCTCAAGCTCTGCGTGACGGAGGCGAAGGTGCAGGTGGACGCCAAGCGCTTTCCCGCCCCCGCCCTCATTGCGGACCTCCTCAGCATGGCGTTCAATACCCAGCGGCCCCTCGCCGTCGTCGTGGAAGAGCGGGCCCCGCACTTTCTCCAGTGGCTTGCGGAGCTGGAACGGATCTCGACGCGCTACGACGCCAAGAAGCGCTCCGCCAACGTGGTGGACTACGATGATCTCCTGCGGTTCTGGCTGCGGTTGCTGGACGACTACCCCTCGGTCGCGGAGCGCCTGGGCCGGCAGTTCCGGCATCTGCTGGTGGACGAGTATCAGGACACGAACATCATCCAGGCCCGCATCATCGAGCGGCTCGCCGAGCACAACGGCCGCAACCTGATGGTCGTCGGTGACGACGCCCAGAGTATCTATAAATTTCGTGGGGCCAACGACGACAACATCCTGAAATTCCCGGAGCGCAATCCGGGGACCGAGATCTTCAAGCTGGAGCTCAACTACCGCTCGACCCCGGAGATCCTGGAGTTCACCAACGCCAGCATCCACCACAACCATCGCCAGCACCGCAAGACGCTCGTGGCGCAGCGCCCCCGGGGGAGCCTGCCGGTGGTGCTGCCGCTCAACGACGTGTATCAGGAGGCCGCCTTCGTCGCGGAGCGGGTGCTGCAGCTCCGCGATGACGGCATCCCCCTGGAGGAGATCGCGGTGCTCTACCGCGCGCACGCCCACTCCTCCATCCTCCAGGCGGAGCTGATCAAGCGGAAC
>JAUYPJ010000089.1 GCA_030697665.1 Candidatus Omnitrophota bacterium | reverse complement strand
CCGTATCCTTGCTGTACCCAGAGAGGCCGGTTAGTAGAAAAGGTGCTGGGTTATCGTTTCGTTGCCGCAATTCATCCTCGGAGACGGGGCAGCTGCCTCCGGCAACACGCCTCGCGTCTGGCCCGCAAAGCGGCGAGGTATTCTTGCGGACGAAACAATAAAAACCCCCGACATGCCGTACTGCTGGACATGCCGGGGAGTCCGACGCCTAACCCGCGGGGATCAGGCGGTGAAGAGGTGACCGGTCGCGCGCCGCAGGCGCTCGCGGGCGCTACCCGTCTTGCGCTTGGCCGCCTTCTGCTTCGAGGAGAAGACGCCACCCGAAGCGAGATCGTCGCTGCTCCAGCCGATGAGGTTGAAGGGGCCGAAGAGGACACCCGGAGAACCCTTGTAGACGGAGAGGACTTCCGTCTCGGTGCGCGTGCCCTCGGCGATGAGACGCCGGTGGCGCTCCTCCTTGGTGATCGTACCCTCGACGATCAAGAGATGCGGCTCGAGCGAAGCCGGCACACTATTGAGGAACATCGCGACATGGGAAGGAACCGGGTGCGGGTAGTCGGTGATCTTGTGGAGCTTGGCATCCACGATGTGGTGGACATGACGCTCGAGGACCTGCGTCGTGGCGACCGTCCGATCACGCAGGATGCGGTAGGTCGTCTTTGAACCGAACCGCTGGGAATCGTCCACCGTGACCTCCGTCCGCTTCTTGCCCCTCGTCACCGCCGTGGTGAACTCGTGGCGGAAGAAGGAGTAGCACCCGACATCCACGCCGGACCACTCGACGATCCCGATGAGCTCGGATTCGGCAAGGAGCTGGAGCCAGTCGGCCAGGGGTCGCAACGTCCGCTCGACGCCCTCGTGCATCTCTGCCTGTAGCTCGACGAGAAGCTCGGGGATGGGCTTGGCCGCGCGCGTGTGCGGCAGGTCGAGCGGTTGTACGTCGGCCGTGTGGGGAATCTGCGTGGCGAGCAACTGCCAGGCCTCTTCCCACGCGCGGTCACGACCCGGTGCTACCGCGGTGATGGAACAGCGAACCGCCGAGCGAACGCAACCCTGGAACTCGGCGTGGCACCGCCGGAGCAGGGCGAGGTCCTGGGCGTAGGCGGCGTAGATGGGCGACTTGGTGGTCAGCTCATCTGACTTCAGCGCGAGGAGCGCCGAACCCTGACGGATCGACGCCGCGAGTTCCCGGAAGAGCTCGACATTCGGGATGGGTTGCGCGAAGCGTTCCTTGGGATCGGCCCCGGCGAAGCGGCGGCCTCCCAGGTCGACGAGTACCCGGTCAGACATGGTGTCCATCACTTTTCCTCCGCGATTATAGTCCGCCGACTATGGGTTGTTACCAGAACTCTCTCTGCTGGAATTCTCCCATAAAGCTTAAAAAATTGCAAGCCCATTTTGCCTTGTGATTTTAGAGGCCACTAGAAAGGTGAAACGGGCGAAGGAGTTCTTCCTTCGCCCGTGCAGACAAGCCGCTTGCAGCTTGCGATTTCTTCAGTTTCTCCACCACATCGGGCGGTAGGACGACCTTCACCCGAACGAGGTAGAACCCATACTCCTGGGCCTTCCCGGCGAGCAGCCATTTGAACGTGTCTTCGTTCCCTTGTAACTGCTTGACTGAGAGCGGAGCCAGCAGAATCATCACCTTCATCTTCAGGATGGCTTCATAACTGCTCTTGCTGGTACTGGGTGACGCCGGATCGATTGGATTGACCAGACCGACCAACCGCGGAGCCCATGTGTCCATGGTGATGGTCACGGGGACTCCATCTAGCGTGCGCCCTGCAATCTCGATGCGCGAGTGGCCGCTGTAGAGAAGGCCGCTCAGGAGCACCACCACGCCAACCCCTACGAGAAGCTTCCTCATGTCGTTCCTCCCTCACTGGTGGAATTTGCTGCCTATATTCATTATACTACTTTTATATAACTTGTCAAATCAAATAGAAAACCAGGCGTGGGCACGAGCCGCACGCCTGGGTGAATCCGAAGAACTGCTTCTACTTGCCTCTTACCTGCCTGCTCCGCGGCCGGCGCCCACTGGTGCCGCCGCAGCGGGACTCGGAGCGTTCGTCCCTTGACCGGCGGTCTTCTCGGCGCCCCCGATCCCGAGGTTGAGGCCTAGCCGACGAGTGGCATCAGCCGTCATGATGTTCATGAAATCGGTGGCGGCCGTGGCGGCGTTCATGTTACCGCCCCCGCCGCCCATCACGATGTCGGGCACGAGCTTCGCGCCTTTCAGCGCCTCGGCCTGCACGCGCGCGATGTCGACGGCTGCCTTGGCTTTCAGCTCGAGGCCGCCGTCTGCTTCCATTACGAGGCGCTTCTTGGCCGCCTCACCCTCGCCTTCGAGGATCTGCTGTCGCTTGTAATGCTCGGCGCCCAGGGCCTTGAGGCCTGCGACCTGCTTGTCCTTCTCCGCCAGGGCGACTTCTTTGGCGTTGATCGTTTTCTGTGCCCACTCCGCCTCGGCGGCGTTGGCCTTACCCTGCTCGATTACGGTGAAGGTCCTCTGCTCGGCCTTCTTGGCGTCGGCCTGGGAAGTCTGCACGTCCATCGCGATCACTTGCTGCTGCTGGATCTGCGCCTCGACATCATGGTCGTAGGGCAGCCGCTTGATCGCGAGGTTGAAGGCCCTGATGCCGAACTCGGAGAGCACGGACTCTTCCTGCCGCTCGGGCTTGCCGTCCTTGCCGATGACGATCTCGGTGACCGTCACGGTTTTCTCCTGCCCGGAGAGCGGATCCTTCACCCGCGTTTCGCGCTGGCGCGTCTTGTAGACGCCGTGCTGGATCTGGTCCTCGATGTAGTGGATGAGGTCGTTCCGCTTCTCGGCGTACGACTCCCGCGACGACATCAGGGGACCGGCGAAGTAGACGGCTTTGCCGGTGACGGTCTCGATGATCTGCTTCTGAACCGCCTGCTGACTGCCGTACTTCGTATGGATCAAGGTCATGTACTTCGAATCCATCGGCATATCGAACTGGATCGAACCCAGGATCATGCCGTGGGCGCCGTCGTTGAACCGGACCTCGATGCCACAGCAGACGAGCTTCTTGTAGGGCTGGCCCTTCTGGTCCTTGAACTCCTCCCACCGCTCGGTGTCGAACGAGTAAATCCCGCGCTTCTTGTACTCCTTGATCCAACCGAAGTTCTGCGTCTTCACGCCGGCAGTGAAGTGCCAGGTGAAGATGCCCGAGAACGGGGCCTGGACGACCAGGATCTCGTCGGCTTTGTTGTCCTCCCAAAGCTCGAAGGGAGTGACGATGATCGCGATGGCCAGGATGACAGCGAGCACCGCGGCGAGCACTCTCCGGGGTGAAAAGCCCTGAACAGCGTTCGGTGTACTGGAAGCCATTGAGTACCCTCCTGTTGTCGTTGACTTCACTCGGTTGGTGGTTAGGCCTGTGTCTGTTTGCCCGGCTTACGTCGAGCTGCGAGTTCATCCTTGCTCTGCTCAACAGCCTTTTCCAGATCGGCCGTGACGGTTTCCTCCCGAACCGTCCGGAGTTCCTTCTCCAGACGCCGTTGCTTGGGCCTGAAGATGGGGAAGAGAAGGGTTCCCTGCCACATCGGCCAGAGTACTTGCGTGGCGAAGAACACGGCGAAGACGACAGCTCCGAGGATTTGCAGGATTCGTAGCACCGTAATCTCTCCCCTCTGGTTGCCAGAATGTCAAACTGCGGGCCGTTTTCTCACTATGCCAGGATACCCCAGCATTTATGCGCATCTAATATGTACACTACAAATTTAAATTTGTCAAGGATTTTCCGGATACGGTGCGATAACAAACAAATGACCCGCTTTTAGGGGCGGGTCGCTTGTTTGTTTTCGTGAAAGCGCTAATGCCGCTGAATCCAGCGCCAGAGGGCAATGATGACAAGCACGAGGACCGCCCAGACGAGGAGGGTGGTAACCCAGAAAAAGAAGCTCGCTCCGCCGCCGTAGCCCATCATGCCGCCAAAGCCGTTCCACATCATATATGTTAGAATCTCCGATTACGGATAACGTACAACGCGAGCGGCGCGCCCCAGTTCGTCCACCGCTCAATGAAATCCCAGATAGGTTCTCCAACCAGCGGCCGAATAAGTGCGGTCCAGAACCCCCAGAGGGCGGCCCAGAGGAGCACCGGCCGCAACGGCTTCGCCAACACCACGAGTGCCACGGCGAGATCCATCAACCCGATGAGAAAGAGGAGCTGGCTTGCCGTAGCGAGGTTCACGCCGGTGAACTGCTGGATCCAGCCGATCCACTGCGACTTACCCTGGAGGGCGAAGGCGCCGTGGCCGACGAACTCGCCGGCGACGG
>JAUYPJ010000084.1 GCA_030697665.1 Candidatus Omnitrophota bacterium | reverse complement strand
TCCCAGCGCTTCGGATTTCTCCAACGGGACCAGGATCTGTCCGCGCTCATCCTGCGCCGGCTTCACCGGATTGCCGGAGACGAAGCAGCTGAGGAACGTGGCTCCCTCCGGCAGGTCCAGGCGCATGAACTGCTTCACGTTGTTGCGCATCTGGAACGTCGCCCCGGTGAGCATCTTGCCTTCGTCGGTCAGCAGCGTCACGTAGCTGGCGGAGTCGATCGCGGCCACCAGGACCGAGACCTCCTTGTGCCGCGTGATGGAGATTTCCGCTTCGAGGGGGTGCTTGAGGTATTTGTACGCGAGCAGGATCGGATGAGAGGCTTCCTGCCATAGAGACGCAGGGAGCTCCTTGACATCGATCTCGACCGCGTCTTTGAGCCGGCTGAGCGCGACCTCAACGTTGGTTCGCGCCTGAATGCCCACCACCCCCGCTTCCCGCTCGACCCCCAGGGCGATGATCTCGGGCAGCTGCACCGTGACCGACCCTTCGCCGATCGCCTGCTCGTATTCCAGCCGGAGGTCGTAGAGGCCCTTGATCCCGTGCGCCAGATAGACCTCGACCGCTTGCCCACGGTCCTTCGGCAGGACTTTCCAGTCGCGCACGTCGTTGCCCTGGACGTTCAGCACCGTCACGTCACCCGACAGCAGGACGCTGAAGTCCGACACTTCAGCCTGGAGGATGGAATATCGTAAGCGGGTGGCCCCGTGGGCGATGCCTTCCTCCACGGAAATGAGCGTTTCCGCCTCCGCGTGCAGCCGCGGCTCCAGCTTGACCGACGGAATCTCAATCCGCCGGGCGGCCGGGCTCCAGCGGATGGTGACCTGTTCCGTGTACGGCAGGACCGCGGTGGCCAGCGTCTTGTTCGCGACGGTTTCCTTCTCGAGTTTGATGGACGGCTCCACGAACAGATCCATCTCCGGCTGGGGCAGTTCGACATCCACGAGGGCGATGGGGGAGGGCAGCATTTCAAAGGCGAACTGTCCGGGGCCGTGCTCCCGCTCGCGGCTCAGCTTGACGAAGAACTCCAAGTCCACGGTATACTTACCGGCCTTGTCCACGAGCAGGACGTAGCGATTGCCGCGGCGGGTCACCACGGAGGGCCGCCGGTTGATCGTGACGTCGCTGAGGCCCACCGAGGTGTTCACGAGCGGGATGGCCGCCCCGCCGGTCTTCGCGAAGACCTCCAGCGTCACCGTCCCATGGACCTTGGCGATCTCCTCTTCGATCTCGGCCCGGTACTCGCTCTGGTAGATGGCATAGCGCACCGGCGCCGGCTCGGCGCGGGACATCACCCCGGTTACCGTGAGCGCGTCAGCCTCTCGAGCCTCTCGATCGTCGCGCCCGCCGACGGCGGCAGGGGGGGCGGCGGACTGGGCCACGGGCTCATCCAGCTGTTGCTGCCAGCCCTCATTCGTGCTGAACTGTTGGCCGGCGGCATCGAACTGGATGTTGCGCTGCTGAAACCGTTCCTTCAGCCGCTGCCGCGCGGATTGCTGCTGCTGCGTCGACCCCTGGATCGGCCAGAGCCACACCCCGACCAAGAGCACAACCACGATTCGGGCAAACTTGATCATCGCCGGCACGCCTCCTTTGTCATCTCCGCACAGTCTCCATTCACGCGCCTATTGTGCCACGGGGCATCGCGCTTGCCAACTACGTTTCTCAGGGTGTTAACGGTGCTTTCGCAAGAGCTGCGAGGTGCGTTCCATTTCATCGACCAGGAAAACGACAAACGGATCGATCGAACGCCGCTGCGCGTATTCAAGCACCTCGTAATACTCCGCCTTCCGCGATGTCTCCACCACGACCGGGGGATAATGCCTCCGTAACAATTGCATGAGCATGACGAGCCGTCCGACGCGACCATTTCCATCTCCGAAGGGATGAATCAGTTCGAAGTCCGCATGGAACGTTGCCACGTCCGCCACGGTATAGCGATGTCGCTCGGTACGCTTCCACGCTCTCAAGAGACGGGCCATTTCTTCCGGGATATCTTTGGGGTGCGTCAGGGCGATGTTGACACCGCGAATGACGCGGTGTCGCGTCGCATAGTCGCCGGCATCGGGTCGGATGCCTTGCAGCAGCGCTCGGTGGAGTTGGCGGATCGAGGTGTCTGTGATCACCGTGGGATACTTCTGCGTGAAAATGTCGCGCAGCACCACCGCATGATTGGTGGCTTCCAAGTGTTCCATGAGGGATTTATCAGGCAGTCGGCTCTTGTCAAAGATGACGGCTTCTGTTTCCTTTTTGGTGAGGGTGGAGCCTTCGATGGCGTTGGAGTTGTAGGTATGCTCCAACAAGAGCTCATCAAGGAGATCAGGCTTGCGTCGGATGACCTCCCACAGGCGGGGTTGCTGCAAGGCGCGAGCTCGCTTCAAGAGCTGAGCTCGCTCAGTGATCGTGAGCGGCTTGAATCCCACCAGCGCTTTGTGGAGCGCGGCAATGGCCAGGCGGTGCGATGGGTGAGGCGTGGCACGACCATGAAGCCACCGACTCAGGGCCGCGTGGGTGACGCCCAACCGCTTCGCCAAGTTCACCTGGCTCACCGGAGCCGTTCGCAGAATGTCTCGGAGTTC
>JAUYPJ010000082.1 GCA_030697665.1 Candidatus Omnitrophota bacterium | reverse complement strand
CAGGCGGAGCTGATCAAGCGGAACATCCCTTATGAGGTGCGCTCAGGAGTCCGGTTCTTCGAGCAGGCGCACATCAAGGATGTCGTCGCGCACCTCAAGGTGCTCGACAACCCGTTCGATGAGATGGCCTGGCGGCGGCTCTGGTTGATGCTGCCGCGCATCGGCCACGCGACCGCCGCGCGCCTCTGGGAGGCGATCTCCACAGCCGCCGCTCCGCTGCAGGCGGTGCTGGCCGACTCGATCTTGAGGAGCCTGCCGCCCGCGGCGCAGGTCTCCTTCAAACGGTTCCAGCACGATCTGCGGGCGCTGGCGTCGATGGCGGAAGACGCCTCCCCGTCAGCGCTGATCCAGGCGGTGATGGAGACGGCCTACCTCGACTACCTCCGCGCCACCTACGACGACGTGCCCTCACGCCTGGAGGATCTCCAGCAGTTGACGGTGTTCGCCCGCGCCTACCGCACGCGGCGGAGCTTCTTGTCCGAGCTGGTGCTGCTGGGGGAGATCTACGGGCAGGAGGTGACAGGCAATGGTTCGGCGGATCCCGAGCGGCTCATCCTGAGCTCCGTCCATCAGGCGAAGGGGTTGGAGTGGCGCGCGGTGTTCCTCATCCGGATGTGCGAGGGGGCTTTCCCATCGGAGATTGCGCTGCGCGAGCCGGAGGGTGAGGAGGAGGAACGCCGCATCTTCTACGTGGCGACGACGCGGGCGAAGGACGAGCTGTACATCACCTATCCGCTGATGGAGATGAGCGGACGGGCGAACGCCTCCCTGTTGTTGCAGCCTTCCCGGTTCCTTCGCGAGATTCGCTTCAGCCTGTACGAGTACGGGCAGCTCGAGACGCAAGACGGCGCCAGTTCCTGGGAGGCGGATCGTTCGTCGGACTGACTGTTGCTTCACCAACTGGAGACGCAGGGGAGTGACGCTCTCTCCTGCGTTTTTTTATTTCACCGATGCCACAGCATTCCACAGAAGCACAGAGCGCAACACCGCGGTTCGGAGCAGCGCCGCTTGTTCCAGTTACCCTCGCGTTCCTCGCGGGTATCGTCATCGGGACCTCCGCGTGGCTCCCTCCATGGAGTCTCATGATCGTGGGCGCTGTGAGCGCCGGCGTTGCGCGATGGCGGCACGGGCGCGCGCGGTCCGGCATCGTCGCCCTCCTCGTGCTCTGGGGATGTCTTGGCGCCTTGCGGATGGCCGCCTGGGAGGCGCATCCGGACATGGGGCTTCGCGATCTGCTCTCCGACGACCCGAGGCCGGTCACGCTCCACGCGCGGGTCATCAACGATCCAGCCGGCCCCTTTGACCCCGAAGAGCCGTCCCGCCAAGTCTGCGTGTTGCAGTTGCTGCACGCGCGTCAGGCGGCGAGGTGGCAGTCGATCACCGGCAGGGTGCGGGCGACGCTGCACACGGCCGAGCCCACCCTCGCGTATGGCGACGAGGTCGTGGTGGAGGGGGAGTGGTTCCGGGTGCCGCCGCCGGGCAACCCGGGCCAGTACGATTGGCGCGAGGCCTTGGCGCGGCAGCGGGTGCATGGGCTGCTCCGCGTGAAGCCGTTTGATGGGCTGGTGCGATTGCGGCAAGAACAGGCCAATCCGTGGATCGCGCTCGTCATTCGCCTCCGGAGACGGTGGGGGCAGCTGCTGGACGCCCACTTTGACGCGCGGGATGCGGGGCTGCTCCGCTCACTCTTGCTTGGGCAGCGAGTGGCGCTCGACGAACAGATCAAAGCGGCCTTTGTGGAGACCGGTACGATCCACCTGCTGGTGATCAGCGGGTTCAACGTGGGGTTGGTGGCGGGACTGCTCGGGTGGGTGCTGGGAGTGGCGGGGCTTCCGTGGCGCCTGCGGCTGCCGGTGGTGGCGCTTGGCCTTGGAGGGTACTGCCTCCTGACCGGCCTGCAGCCGCCGGTGGCCCGCGCGACGGTGATGGCGTGGATCGTCCTCGGAGCGTATGCCCTGGACCGGGTCATCTCCTGGCCGAATACCCTGGCGGCCGCCGCCCTGGCGATTCTCTGGATCAACCCTACCCAGGCGTTCGATGCCGGGTTTCAACTCTCTTTTGGCGCCGTGTTGAGCCTGCTGGTGCTGATGGGTCGGTGGCGCGCGGGGCTTGAGCGGCGCCTGGGATGGGTCGGCTCCGGCCGGCTGCGTCGCTACGTGGCGATGAGCCTCTCAGCGACGAGCGCCATCTGGGTGGGACTCTCGCCGGTCCTGGCGTGGTACTTCCACCTCGTCTCGCCCGTGTCCATGGTGGCCAATCTGCTCCTCGCCCCGCTTCTGAGCGCCTTAGTGTCGATCGGCACCGCCTTGCTGATGGTCGGGACGGGGTGTGAGATGATGGTGCAATGGGGCAGCGGCCTGCTGAGCTGGCTGTTGGATGCGACGCTCTGGTGCGTCTTTGGGTGCCATGCGATTCCCGGAGGCTTCTGGTTCGTCGGGCGGCCCTCGCTGGCGTTCCTCATCGGATACTACGGGCTCGTGGGACTTTCGGTCAGCCGATCGCGGCTTGGCTTAAGCGGGACTCGCCTGTTCCTCTGCTGGATGTGCGGGCTGGCGGTGTGGCTGTGGGCCCTGGTGGGGCAGCGGGTCGTCCAGTCACGGTGGCTGCGCGTTGATCTGCTCGACGTCGGGCATGGCGACAGCATCGTCGTGCGCACGCCGGGCGGGCGGACGCTCCTCGTCGATGCGGGCGTTCCCGACGCCGGCCGCTACCGGGTCGTGCCGTTCCTCCGGGCGGCGGGGATCTCGACGCTGGAGGCGCTGCTGCTCACCCACCCGGACGCGGACCACATCGGCGGCGCCGTGGCGCTGCTGGAGCAGATGCGGATCAAGCGGCTCTTGACGAACGGGGTGCGAGATGACACGATGTCCGCTCGTCAGGTGTGGCGCGCGGCCGCCGCTGCAGGGGTTGAGGAGCTGGTGTTGTCGGAGGGGCTGACGCTGAGCGAGGGCGAGGCCTTGACGATCGAAGTGCTTCATCCCCCCGGGGGTCTTGTGCCTGAGACCGCGCCGGATTCAAACGACAACTCCCTGGTGTTGAAGCTCACGCACGGATCGGTGAGCTTCTTGCTCTGCGGGGATGTGGAGGAGGCGGGGCTGCCGTGGTTGCTGCGCCATGGGCCGCGCCTGCGCTCATCCGTCTTGAAGGTCCCGCACCATGGCAGCCGCTTGGGGCAGGGGGGCGAACGGCTCTTCTCGATGGTCCAACCGGAGGTCGCTATCTTGAGCGTGGGCCGCGCCCACCACCTGCCTGCGCCGGAGACGCTCCGCGCGTTGCGCAAGAGCGGCGCGCGGCTCTATTCGACGCGCGAAGCGGGCGCCATCAGCCTGCGCACCGATGGCAAGAAGCTCCTTGTGAAAACGTTCCGGAAAGAGTCCATAGTCCATCGACCATAGTCCATAGTCAGAAACTTTTCTATGGACTACGGACTATCGACTATGGACTGGGTGGCATCATTTGAGCGAGATGATTGGACGGTTGGGACTGGGACTTGGGTTGTTCCTGGGGTCGCTCGCGCTCGGCTGGTGGTGGCACCGGAACGGCTGGTTGCCCGAGGAGCGGGCCTCCCGCCTCGTGCGATGGATGACGGTGGGCGCCTCGCCGGTCGTGCTGTGCCTGTCGTTCTGGCAGATGAACCTCCGCAGCCTGGAGCCGTGGCTGCTGCCGCTGCTCGGCATGGTCATTGCCTTCTCGACGCTGCTGCCGGCCGCGATCTACGCCCGGCGCGCCCGGCTCTCCCGACCGGAGCGCGGCAGCTTCCTGACGTGCGCCTTCTTCTCCAACATCGGCTACCTCGGCGCGTTCACCGCGTTTGCGCTGTTCGGGGAAGCGGGCTACGCGCTGTGCATGCTCTACCTCGTCTTCTTTACCCCCTGCTTCTATACGTGGGGATTTTGGGTCGGCGCCCGATACGGGCGAGGAGGGACGACCTCCGCCTTGGGAGCCGCCTACGACGACCGGCTGCGGCTCTACCCGTTCGTCGGCATGCTGGCAGGCGCGGCGCTGAACCTGGCGGGTCTCCCGAGGCCGCTGGCGCTCGAGTGGCTGAATCACGCGCTCATCCCCGTGACCACCGCGTTCTACCTGATGGCGATCGGCTCGCAGATCACCTTCAGCTCGCCGCGTCCGTGGCTGAGGTCGTGTGTCGTGATGAGCGGGATCAAGTTCATCTACACGCCGCTCGTGGCGTGGGCGCTGGTTGAGCTTCTCGACCTCCACGGGCTGCCACGGACCGTGGTGCTCCTGGAGGCGTCCACGCCGGTGGCCGTCTCGCCGCTGGTGCTGCCGCTGCTCTTCGGCCTCGATCGCCGGCTCTCGAACGCGCTGTGGCTCTTCACAACGCTGCTGGCCATCCCCTGGCTCCTGTTCCTTGTCACCGTCGTGCACCGGTTGTAGCGCCCCTCCCTTGACAGATTCGGACCTCGATACTACCCTACAAGCAGGATACGGTGACGTGCATGAAAGAGAAGGCAAGAGAGACGATATCCCTTTATCCCGTATTCTCAAACTCCATCCCTTCACCCCGCCCCTGTGTGCGGAGGCGGGGTTCACCATCACCCACCTGGCCCGTGAAGGCAAGTTCCACGGCTTTTCCGCCGAAGGCGGCGTTGTAGCGGGAAAATGGGTAACGTACGTCTGTCCAACGGCTTTGTGACGGAACGGCTTCGTGAAACGGAGAACCGGCACCGGTTATCCTAGCTCGACCCGCGACAATGGCACTTCATCCTGAGTTTCCCACGTCGCCCTATGCTGTCCTGCTACCTGACCAGCGGTGGTTTCCGGCTGCCGAAGAGCTTCGCAGCACCGCGTACGAGAAGCTGCTGCCTCCGCTTGTCGCCAACATTCGCAAGGAGGTACACGCTTGGCGGGCATTCGGTTACACGGACGCATCAGCGACATCACGGGCGCTGCTTCGCTGGTGGTTCGATGTTGAGCATCTCAAAGAACAGGCGGATGGCGCGCTCGCGCCCTTCCGCTATTACTTCGCCCAGCGGGAAGCCGTGGAAACGGTGATCTGGCTGCACGACGCGCGTCGCGTGTGCGACAAGTTCGATCTGCTGCGCTTCGACGCCTCCGGCGCAGTCTCGGCTGGCATGTTCGACGAGGAATGGCCGCGCTATGTCGTGAAGATGGCGACCGGTGCCGGCAAGACCAAGGTGCTCTCCCTGCTCGTTGCTTGGAGTTTCTTCCATAAGCTGTACGAACCGGACTCAACGCTGGCGCGCAATGTTCTGGTCATCGCGCCCAACATCATCGTGCTTGATCGACTGCGCGCGGACTTCGACGGCCTGCGCATCTTCTTCGACGATCCGGTGCTGCCTGACAATGGCTACGAGGGTCGAAACTGGCGCGACGATTTCCAACTCACCCTGCACATCCAGGACGATGTCCGCGTCCTGCGGCCAACAGGCAACCTGTTTCTGACGAACATCCACCGCGTCTTCGTTGGCGACGTGCCGGAGCCCTCGCTGGAGGATGGGGACTTGCGCGACTATTTCCTCGAACCATTCGGCGCCAGGCCCGTCGGCAAGACGACCGACAGCAAGACCGACCTTGGCGAGATCGTTCGCGAAATCGAAGAACTCGCCGTGTTCAACGACGAAGCGCATCACATCCACAACCCGAAGATGGCGTGGTTCAAGTCCATCCAAGACATCCACCACCGAATGCGACAGAAAGATCGCCGCCTGGCGTTACAGGTGGATGTGACGGCCACACCTCGGCACGACAGCGGCGCCATCTTCGCCCAGACCGTCTCGGACTATCCGCTCGTCGAGGCAATTCACCAGAACGTCGTCAAGCATCCCGTGCTGCCGGACGCGCCCAGCCGCGCAAAACTCCACGAGCGCGCGAGCGCTATCTTCACGGAGCACTACGCGGACTATCTGCAACTCGGCGTTGAAGAATGGCGCAAGAGCTATGCCGAACATGAGCCGCTTGGAAAAAAAAGCCGTGCTCTTCGTGATGGTGGACGATACTCGCAACTGCGACGAAGTCGGCGCCTACCTCGAAACAATCTGCCCCGAACTGCAAGGCGCTGTCCTCGTCATCCATACCAAGAACAACGGCGAAATCTCCGAAGCCGTCTCCGGGAAAAATGAGGAGGAGCTGAAGATACTCCGCGGCGAAGCCAACTCCATCGACACCTGGCGTAATCACCACAAAGCCATCGTCTCCGTCCTCATGCTCAAGGAAGGCTGGGATGTGCGCAATGTCACGACGATCGTCGGCCTGCGTCCGTACGTTTCCAAGAGCAACATTCTTCCCGAGCAGACGCTCGGCCGGGGCCTACGCCGCATGTATTTCGGCACGGGCGCGCGCGAAACCGTGTCCGTCATCGGCACGCCCGCCTTTATGGAATTCGTGGAGTCCATCCAGAGCGAGGGTGTGGAGCTTGAATATCGGCCGATGGGATCCGGCGGCACCGGACGCCCGGACTCCCTCGTGGTTGAAGTTGAAACACAAAATCCGGATAAAGATGTGGATGCGCTCGATATCACGATCCCCAAACTCTCCCGCCGCTTCCAGCGGGAGTTCAAAGCTCTCGACGAGCTGGATCCCGCCAAGCTGGGCAACGCCCAGTTGCCGCTCAAGCCGTTTACGCCGGAAGAAACCCGCGAGATCGTCTTCAAGACAATGCTCGATGACGCAATCCACCACACGATTCAGCTTGATGGCACCGGTCCGGCCGATTACCGATCCGTCATCGGCTTCTTCACGCGTCAGTTGTTGAAGGAGCTGCGTCTGGTCGGCGGCTACGATGTCTTGTATGGGAAAGTGAAGACTTTCCTCCGTGAGCATCTCTTTGTGTCTTCACCGGTGGATCTGGAAGACCCGGTCGTGTTGCGCAATCTCTCCGAGCCAGAGGCGGGAAAGACGCTCTTCGACAGCTTCAAGACCGCCATCAATGCGCTGACCGTCCGGGACGCTGGCTCCTCGCGCATCGAAGACTGGATTCGGTTGCGCGAGACCCGCCCGTTCCGCACCGAGCATCGGCCCTACCTGGCGCCGAAGAAGTCGCTCTTCAGCAAGATCGTGGGCGAGCCACACGCGGGTGGCTTCGAGCTGCAATTCGCCAAGTTTCTCGATGAGGCACCGGACGTCGCCGCCTTCGCCAAGAACTACCTCGCGATCGGTTTCAAGCTCGATTACGTGAAAGCCGACGGCGATCTTTCCACCTATACACCCGACTTCATCGTTCGCACGGCAGACGGCACCGTCTGGATCGTGGAGACCAAGGGGCGCGAGGAACTGGACTTGCCGCAAAAGATGACGCGGCTTCGCCAATGGTGCGCCGACGCCACGGCGGCCAGTCAAGCTGAGGGCGGGCCGAGCTATCGATTCGTGTACGTGGATCAAGCGGGCTTCGAGCGCAATCCGCCGCACACTTTTGCTTCACTCGCCGCCGGCTTCACGGAATACCAAGAGCAGCCATGACTGAACCGGAACTCCAGGAGGTGTTGAAGCGCCTGCTTGCCGAGTGGGAGCACGAGTGCGTCGAGTTCAAGGATGCGAACGACAACTTCTCCACGTCGGACATCGGCAAATACTTCTCTGCATTGAGCAACGAGGCGAATCTACGCGGCCTGCTGTTCGCATGGCTCATTTTCGGCGTGGACAACAAGAGCCGCAGGATTATTGGGACGGAGTATCGTCACGAGAAGGCGCGACTGCATAGTCTGAAGCATCAAATCGCCCAAGGCAGCGACCCGTCTACGAGCTTTCGGGAAATTCATGAACTCGTTACCACATCCGGGCGAGTCGTGCTATTCGAAATTCCTGCCGCACCGCGCGGCATTCCGATCTCATGGCAGGGACATTGCTACGCCCGCAACGGATCGACACTCGCGGCTCTGAGCATTGCCAAACAGGATGAGATCCGCGCCCAATCCCTCGCCGACGACTGGTCGGCCATCATCTGCAAAGAAGCGACCCCAGCTGACCTCGACCAGGAAGCGCTCGCCAAGGCGCGCGACATTTTCATCGGCAAATACCGCGACCGAATTCCCGAACCCACCATCAAGGCGTGGGACGACGCGACCTTCCTTGAAAAGACCAGGCTGACGGTCCGTGGCGGCATCACCCGAGCCTGCCTGCTCCTGTTGGGCCGCGAGCAGGCCACCACATTGCTCAATCCCTATGTCGCTGAGTTGTCGTGGAAGCTGGAAGGGCCGGAACGCGGCTAGGAGCATTTCCACCCGCCATTCCTGCTCAATACGTCACGGCTGTTCCAACGCATCCGCAATCTGCGCCTCTCGCTGTTGCCGCCGGGTCAGCTCATCCCCGTAGACATCTCCAAATACGATGAGCGCATCGTGCTCGAAGCTCTCCACAACTGCATCGCCCACCAGGACTACACCCGCTGCGAACGTGTGCTCGTCATCGAGCGCGTTGGCGAACTGGAGTTTCAAAACGCCGGCGAGTTCTTCGATGGCACGCCCGACGACTACATCAGAGGTACGCGCTCGCCTCGTCGCTATCGTAATCGGTGTCTGGCCGAGGCCATGGTCACGCTCCGCATGATCGACACCATGGGTTTCGGCATCCGCGAGGTCATGTGGAAGGGGCAGGCCAATCGGTATCTCCCGCTGCCTGACTATGACTTGTCCGAACCAGGGCATGTGACTCTTCGTCTCTCAGGTCGGTTCATGGACGAGAATTACAGTCGTGCCCTGCTGACGCATGCCGATCTTCCGTGGTCGGACGTGCTTGCGTTGGACACCATCCAGAAAGGCCGACTACCGGATGACACGCTTGTCCAGGATCTCCGCCGGCGAGGTCTTGTCGAAGGGCGCAAGCCCAAGCTGCATGTCGCAGCAGATATCGCCGCGGCCACGGATACTGAGGCCGAATATATTCGCCATCGCGCCTTCGACGACCGTTACTTTTGCGACCTCATGCTCGACTACCTCAAGACCTTCAAAAAGGGAAAGCGCGAGGATTTCGAGCGGCTGTTGTCCGGCAAGTTATCCGACTTGTTGAGTGAAAAGCAGAAAAGCCGCAAGGTGAACAACCTCCTGCAACGTCTCCGGCGTGAGGGCAAGGTCTCCACCCAAGGCCGGACCCTCGGCGCAGTCTGGCGATTGACTACAATTGACTCGGATTAACTTAATTGACTACGAATGACCAGACCAAACACGTGGAACACGCTGATTTTAAACGAGTTACGTTTGACTGCACCCAGCTTCATTGCGCGGAAGTAGCCGATTCAAACCAATTCACCTGACGCCATGCCACGCCATCACGACGCTGAACGCGACGAACTCTCCGATGCGGAGAAGCGTGATCTGATCACGCTCATCAACGAGGGCAAGCCGCTGCCGGAGAAATATCGCTTTCTACTCTTCGAGGACAAGCGCGAGGTGGAGCTGGTCTGGAGCGGCAAGACCCGCGAGGTCTGCGCCACCATCCTGCCGTTTCAGACGCTGGAGCTTATCGATGAGCCGCGCAAAGAAGCGCGTGAGGAGCAGCAAGACGATCTCTTCGACACCAGCGGCCGTCAGCTTCAGGGCTGGACCAACAAGCTCATCTGGGGTGACAACAAGCTCATCCTCTCCTCGCTCAAAAGCGGCGCGCTGCGCCAACAGATCGAGGAGGCCGGCGGGCTGAAGCTCATCTACATCGATCCACCCTTCGATGTGGGCGCGGACTTCAGCATGGACATCGAGATCGGCGGCGAGACCTTTCACAAAGAGCCGAACCTCCTCGAACAAATCGCCTACCGCGACACCTGGGGCCGCGGCGCGGATTCGTTCATCGCCATGATTTATGAACGTCTTATCCTCATGCGCGACTTGCTCCACGAGGAGGGCAGCATCTATGTGCATTGCGACTGGAGGGTAAACGCCTTCATCCGGCTTGCGATGAACGAAGTTTTTGGAACAGCGAACTTCATCAACGAAATCACTTGGAAGCGCGCTCACACGGTGAAGGGAAACATCGGACAAGGGAGCAAATACATGGGCGCGAACACGGATACTGTGTTTGCCTACGCCAAATCTCCGGCTTACATCTTCAACAACATTTTCCTTCCGTACTCGGAAGAATACATCAGCACTTTCTTCAAATACACCGACCCTGCAACTGGGAGAAAATACCGGCTCACCAGCATGATTGGACCGGGAGGCGTCGCCAAGGGAAACCCAACCTACGCAATCATGGGAGTTACCCGAGCTTGGCGATACAGCGAGGCGACAATGAAGGAGTTAATCGCAAAGGGGATGATTGTTCAGACATCGCCCGGTACTGTTCCTCAAAAGAAGCAATACTTGGATGACGGCTTGGGCGTCTCCATTCAGTCTTTGTGGGATGACATCACGGGCATCGGAGCATCATCAACTCAAGGCACAGATTACCCCACCCAAAAACCCGAAGCCTTGCTCGATCGCATCATCAGAGCCAGCAGCAACGAAGGCGATCTCGTGGCCGACTTTTTCTGCGGCAGCGGGACGACGCCGGCGGTGGCGGAGAAGCTGGGACGGAAATGGATCGCTGCCGATCTCGGCAAGTTCGGCATCCACACTACGCGCAAGCGGCTCATCGGCGTGCAGCGCGAGTTGAAGGCGGCCGGCAAGCCGTTCCGCGCCTTCGAGGTGCTCAACCTCGGCCGCTACGAGCGTCAGGCGTACCTGAATGTGTCCACCCATCTGGGCGCGAAAAAGAAAGCCGAAGCGCTGGCGAAGAAGGAGCGGGAGTTTCGTGAGCTTATCCTGCGCGCCTACAAGGCGCAGCCGTTGGAGGGTGAGAGCTTTTTCCACGGTAAGCTGGCCGGTCGACTCGTCGTAGTCGGCCCGATCAACCTGCCGGTGGGTCGCCTGTTCGTCGAGGAAGTCGTCACCGAATGCCGCAGGCGCCGGGCGTCGCGGGTGGACGTGCTCGCGTTCGAGTTTGAGATGGGCCTGTCCACCACTGGCAAGGAATTTGAGGAAGCCAGACAGAAGGGCATTGACCTTGCCCTGAAATACATCCCGCCGGAAGTGTTCGACAAGCGCGCGGTCGAGAAGGGCCAGGTGCGTTTCCATGACGTGAGCTACATCGAAGCGACCCTGCGCCATGACAAGAAGAACACGCTCCGTCTCGCTGTTGAGCTGACGGATTTTTCCGTCTACTACACGCAAGGGGTCATCGACGCGATCGCCGCCGAGCTGAAAGAAGGCAAGAGCGAGGTGGTTTGCGAGCAGGGCACACTCATCAAGGTGAGCAAGAATAAGCAGGGCGTCGTCACGC
Source organism: Candidatus Omnitrophota bacterium (assembly GCA_030697665.1). Classification (GTDB taxonomy): domain Bacteria; phylum Omnitrophota; class Gorgyraeia; order Aquiviventales; family Aquiviventaceae; genus JAUYPJ01. The sequence goes on along the minus strand of JAUYPJ010000082.1, from coordinate 2,406 downwards.
AAGAGAAGCTGACCAAGCACTGGACGGATTGGGTGGATTACTGGGCCGTAGATTTCGATTACGAGAGCCGGAAAGAGATGATCAAAGTCGCGAAGAGCATGGGGACGAAGGCGAAATCGGCGGCCTTCACACCGGCGTCTCAGGGAGAGTTTGTTGATTTTGAAGAACGCTGGACCGGTTCCTACATCTTCGAAAACGAGTGGCAGAGCTTTCGCACCCGGCAGCACCGCGAGTTGGAACTGCTCACCGCTCCGCACACCTACTCGAAGCCCGGCCACTACACCGTCGCCGTGAAAGTGATCGACATTTTTGGCAACGACACCATGACGCTTGTGCCGCTCACGGTGGGATAGCTGTGTAACATCTGAAAGGCCATGGATAATCCTGAGGTTCCACAGACTCCACCGCCATCGGGACCTTTACTCCCATCCACGCAGCCGTCTGCCAAAACGTTTGTTCCACCGACATCTGGCGAGGTCATAACGAGTCTTCTTACGCGCAACACCTATACCATTGGCGACAAAATCGGTGATGGTCATTTCGGAATCGTCTATTCCTGCAATGATGTTTGGGGCAACGACCTAGCGGTCAAGGTTCTCAAGCCACTCGGACTGCCCTATGAAAAGATTAGAGCATCGGCTGAGGCCGAATTTGCGAAATTGGTTGCTCTGCGTCACCCCAACATAACCTATATTTACGACGCTTTTGAGTATCGCGATACGTTCTATATCATCACCGAGCGCTGCTTCTGCCCGGTGTCTCGCCTATTTTCCATCAAGAACTTTGACGGAAAGACTTGGCTGATGCCCATCGCTCGGTGCCTCCTCCAGGCAATTCATTTTCTGCACATCAACAACCTCGTTCACCAGGACATCCACCCGGGCAATATGTTCATGGCCTTTGTCAAAGATGAGATGCCCTCGGATGCGAAGGCGATTCAGTTCAAGCTGGCGGACCTGGGAGTGGCCAAGCTCTTTCATGAGGTAGACGCGAAGAATACACGTGCCCAATGGATGCTCCCGCCCGAGGTGGTGCGCCCTGAAGAGTTCGGCCCGGTGGACTATCACATTGACCTTTACCATGTTGGGCTTCTTCTCCTTCAACTTGCATTATCCAGGGAAGCAACTTTTACGTCGGAAGAGGTGCTCGCAGGTAAACCGCGTCAATTGGCGGAGACGCTTCCACCCCCGCTCAATTTTGCTCTAGCGAAGGCGCTTCGCCGACATGTTCCGTATCGTACGTCCGGCGCTATGGAACTATGGCGTGATCTGCGCGACTCTCCGCCAACAACACTGCCGGAGCTCCAGACTCCATGCACTCCGCAATGACACGCGCAAGGAAAATAGGTACCGGTTCTGGTTTTTCCACATCGTCCCGCCTCGGGGATCCGGGCTGGCACCCCACGCGGTGATTGCACCATGCCGAAGCGAATCCGCAAAATCTCGTTCCTCCTGAGCAAGGACGAGCTGCGCCTCCTACGAGAGGCCTGCCTGTATGGGGCTTCCGCGGAAGGACGTCTCAAGAGCGCCGTTCAGGAACAGGGAAAAGTCCGCCTGGAATTCCCGTATGAGGAACTCGACGATCTGGCCGGTCATGTCGCCAGTGGCGCGAATCATGAGACGTCGTCACGGAAACAGGCGCGGTGGGATGCGCTTGCTGAGAAGCTTGAGAACCTGCTACGGCTGGCGGACAAGATGCAGACCGGCCGGCCCATGCATACCCCCTCGGCGCCACCCCATCAGCTTCAGCACTATATCTTCGAAGTCCGGCTGGAAGATCCCGCCCATGGGAAGGTGATGAGAAAAATCCAGATCGCCCAGACGAAGAGCCTGTACAACTTTGCGAGGGTCATCACACACGCGTTTGGTTTCTTCTTTGACCACTGCTTCGGATTCTATGATAATTTCACGCACCACCACGATTCCACGAAGGCGTTCGAACTATTTGCGGACATCGGCGAAGAACCATTGCGTCCGACCACGAAAGGCGTGAAGAACACCAAGCTGCAGAGTGTCTTTAAGCGTCCCGGTGACACCATGCTGTTTCTCTTCGACTACGGGGAGGGCTGGCGCTTTGTCGTGGAACTGAAGGACATCCAACGCGCAGCACGAGGGGATCTCAAACCGATCATCCTTGAGCGTGTAGGGAAAGCGCCGTTGCAATATCCCCCGGAGGTCGCCGACGAGTCGGAAGCATGAAGGGTGGCTTCAAGTTGCGCTGAGGGCAGTTGGAAACTCCGTACCGGGTTCCGAAGGAACATGTTCCTACTGACCTTCCCCCCGAAAACTGGGCCAGTTGCAGCGAGAGTCCTGGGGTGGTAGAACAGCACGGAAGGAGGGCCCAGGATGCCCCGGAGACGGTTCACGGAGGAGCAGATCATTGGGGTGCTGAAGGAGGCCGAGACGG
>JAUYPJ010000071.1 GCA_030697665.1 Candidatus Omnitrophota bacterium | reverse complement strand
GGGGATGCCCCACGAGCGGCACCATGATCTCAGGGATCACCGCCACGCCGTCCCGCGCCAGCTCGCAGGCCGCCTCAACAATCGCCTGGGTCTGCATCTCGTTGATCTCCGGGTAACTGATCCCCAGGCGGCACCCCCGGTGGCCCAGCATGGGGTTGAACTCATGGAGGCTCTTCACCGTATCCTGGAGCTGCCGCAGCTCGATGCCAAGCTGCTTCGCCACCCGCTCTTGGTCTTCCGGGGTCGCGGGGAGAAACTCGTGGAGCGGCGGATCCAACAGCCGGATGGTCACCGGCAGGCCCTTCATGACCTCGAAGATGTCGATGAAGTCCTGCTTTTGAAAGGGCAACAGCTTCGCCAGCGCGGCCTTCCGGCGGGGGGCGTCCTTGGCCAGGATCATCTCGCGCACCACCGGCAGCCGCTCCTCCCCAAAGAACATGTGCTCGGTCCGGCACAGCCCGATGCCCTCCGCGCCGAACTCCCGGGCGATCCTCGCATCCTGCGGGGTGTCGGCGTTCGCCCGCACGCCGAGCCGGCGGGTTTGGTCCGCCCACTCCAAAAGCTGCTTGAAGCTGCCGGTCAGCTGCGGCTGCACCAGCGGCACCTCCCCCACGATCACCTCGCCCGTGGTGCCGTTGAGGGTGATGTAGTCAAGCTCCTTCACCGTAACGTCGCCGGCCTGGAAAGAGCCTTCCTCCTCCCGGACGATGATCTCATTGCAGCCGACGACGCAGCACTTGCCCATCCCCCTCCCCACGACTGCGGCGTGAGAGGTCATCCCCCCTCGCGCCGTCAGGATGCCCTGCGCCGCCGCCATCCCCTCGATGTCCTCAGGGGAGGTCTCCTCCCGGACCAGGATCACGCGCTCGCTCTCCTCCTCGGTCAACTCAACCGCCCGGTGGGTGCTGAACACCACCTTGCCGACGGCCGCGCCGGGTGAAGCGGGCAGTCCCTTGGCGATGGGATGGATCTTGGCCTTCGGATCGATCGTGGGGTGGAGGAACTGATCGACCTGGGGCGGATCGATGCGCAGGAGCGCCTGGTCCCGTGAAATCAACCCCTCCTGCACGAAGTCGGTGGCGATTCCCACCGCCGCGCGCGCGGTCCGTTTGCCGGTCCTCGTCTGGAGCAGGTAGAGGGTGCCCTCCTCCACCGTGAACTCGAGATCCTGGACCTCCTTGAAGTACTTCTCCAGATGCTGGCCCACGCCGTGGAGCTGCTCATAGAGCTTCGGAAACTCCGTCTTCAACTGCGCGATCGGCTTGGGAGTGCGGATGCCGGCCACCACATCCTCCCCTTGCGCGTTCACGAGATACTCCCCATAGAACACCCGCTCGCCGGTGGAGGGATCGCGCGTGAAGCACACGCCGGTCAGCGAGGTCTGGCCCATGTTGCCGAACACCATCGACTGCACGGTAACCGCCGTCCCCAGCGAATCCGGGATGTTGTGGAGCCGCCGATAGACCGCCGCCCGCTCGTTGTTCCAGGAGGAGAATACCGCGTTGATGGCCAACCGCAACTGCTCCATGGGATCGTCCGGGAAGTCGCGCTGGGTCTGCTGCTTGACCAGCCGTTTGTACTGCTCCACCAGCTCCTTCAGCGCATCGGCCGGCAGATCGGCATCCGTCGCCGCCCCGGCGCTCGCCCGCCTGGAGGCCAGCAGCTCTTCAAAGCGCTTGTGCTCAATGCCGAGGACGACGTTGCCGAACATCTGGATGAAGCGACGATAGGCGTCGTACGCAAAGCGGAGGTTCTCCGTCTTCGCAATGAGCCCCTGGACCGTCGCCGTCGTCAGACCGAGGTTCAGGATGGTGTCCATCATGCCCGGCATCGACACCGCCGCTCCGGAGCGCACCGACACCAGCAGCGGATTGCGCGCATCGCCGAAGCCTTTGCGCGCCACCCCTTCAAGCCAGGCCAGCTTCTGCTTCAGCTCCCGCTTAAGACCATCCGGCCACCGCTCGCCCAACGTATAGAACGCGTGGCAGACTTCCGTGGTGATCGTCAAGCCGGGGGGGACGGGAACGCCGAGGTGCGTCATCTCGGCGAGGTTGGCCCCCTTGCTGCCCAGGAGCGGCTTCATGTCGGCACGCCCATCCGCCCTGCCCCCTCCGAAGACATAGATGTACTGGGGCTTCGGCTTGGCCGCAGGCGCCTTGGCCGGGGCTGCTCGTTTGGTGGCAACGCGCGTCGTCATCTTTGTCACCTTCCTCTTATGTTGCACCCGTGACGAACTCATCTTCCTCCGTTGCTACTGTTGGAGAATCGCCAGCTTCGAGAGATCCGCAATGCGCCCAGTATACAACGTATTGATCGCCTGCATCAAGGCGAGCCGGTTCTGCCGGAGGGGTTCGTCCGGGACGTTGACCATGACGCGATCAAAAAACTCATGGATCGGCTTGAAAAACGCCTCCCCAAAGACCGTCGTGGCTTCGATATACGACTTGCTCTCGATCAATGCAGCCAGGCGCGCTTCGTTGGCTTGATAGATTTCCCAGAGGCGTTTCTCAAGCGGCTCTTGAAAAGCCGATGGATTCACGCTGGGTTGCCGGAGCGTGGCGCCTTTCAAGATGTTGCACGTACGCTCAACGATCTTTGCGGATTTATATAACGCATTGTCTTCCACCGGTCGAAGGGCTTTGATCTGATGGAGATATTCGATCTTGGCAATCGCGTCCGTGAGGTCATCGCAGGACGGACTGGCTAGGACGGCGTCAATCACGTCGTGCGATTCGCTCCAGAGGGGGTTTAATGTATAGAGGCGCTCAAGGATGTAACGCTGAATGCGCGAGGCGATCCGGGCCTGCTCGGATTCCGGCATAGTCTGGAATGGCGCGAAACCGGCTCTGGCGCGAAACAGCGCGGTCAATGGAAGCGGATATCTGGAGCCAATAATGCTGGCCGTTTCGACGATCCCTTGAGCGCGGGGGCGGAGACCGAACGGATCGG
>JAUYPJ010000067.1 GCA_030697665.1 Candidatus Omnitrophota bacterium | reverse complement strand
CGCTTGCCGTTAAAGACCAGGTCCAATTCGGGGAGGATGTATAGCTCAAAAATCTCCCGCCATTGCGGGATAAACGGCTCATACACCACGTGCTGCACCGCGTCATTGAGCATCGCCTTGTTGGCCGGAGGCTCAGGGGCGAGCGCGAACGCCGGGCCCTCCGCCACGACGCGGTTGGCCGGCTGAGCCAACCCGGTCTGCGCCAGCCGCGCTTGCGCCTCGCGTCCGGCGAGCGACTTGAGCACCTCCCACGCCAGCGTCGGATGCGAGCTGGATTTGAGCATCGCGTAGCCGGTGCCGCCGGTGCCGAAGGCGTGTCTTCCCCCCTTGCCCTTGGGAAACATCACGACATCCCATTCAAAGTCTTTGATCTGACGAAGGATCGGCACCTCCCAATACCCGGAGGAAAACATCGCGACCCGCTGCATCATGAAGAGCTGTTGAGCCCCCATGGCCAAGTTGCCCAGCGCGACGGGCGTGGGGGCCACCTTGTGCGTGTTCATCAAATCGGCGTAGAACTGCAATCCCTCCACTGCCTTGGGCTGGCCGAGGAGACATGTGGTCGGATGGTAGAGATCATCGACAAGCTTGCCGCCGTTTGAGTACACGAAGTTCTGCCAGGCCCAGGCGTAAAACCCATACTGGCTCACGCGCCCATCCTCGCCGGTCTTCGTCAGTGTTTTGGAGAGATGCAAGAGGTCGTCCCAGTCCCAGTCATCGGTGGGATACGGCAGCTTCGCCTCATCAAAGAGCTTCTTATTGTAGTAGACGCAGGCGAAGGGGGCGGTGTCGCGGGGGATGGCATAGACCGCCTCATCAATGCTGAAGCGGTCCAGGACCTCAGGGAAGAACTCTTCGATGTCAAAGGCGGTGTCGCGATCGATGAACGGCTGCAGCGATTGGAACGCCCCCTTGGCCCACAGCGAGGGGAACATGTTGACTTCCACCGCCATGATGTCCGGGGCCACGTTGCCTGCCATCCGGGTCAAGAGGCGGCTCACGTAGGCGGAGAATGGGGTGTGCTCAAGACGCACACGCACATCGGGATGGCTGGTTTGCCAGTCGGCAATGAGATCTTGGATGATGACGATTTCTTCCGGCCCGCCCCAGTAGGCCACTTTAATCGTCGTGGCGCCGCTGTGGCCGTCGCCCTTGCCGCAGCCAAGGCTGAAAACCACCAGCGCCGTCGTGATGATGCGTAGGATGCTGTTCACTATGCCCCCTCCGAGACAGACACCCCCCCTTGGCGGGTGTCTAATTGGCGTGCCCTCCGCTAGCCCCGAGCCGGGATCGCGGAAAGAGCGGTGAGATCTTGACCAAACTCAAGGGCAATGCCGAATCGCTTGCTCTGGGATGGCTCCCGGTGCGGCACTTCGTCAATCCGTACGACGCGCCCTCGGCCGGCCAATCGGGTAAACGGAAAGGTGCGCGCGTGCGCCTCCGGGATGGATACGGAGGCCATGAGGATCTCATTATTGGTGTACGGGTGTCCTTCTTCGGTCTCGAAATAGACCCCGGCCAAACTCACGTTTTGGGTGATCTCCTCTCTGGGAACCGTGCCTTGCGTCCCCGTGCGTCGTATCAAAAGCGGCGCTTCCACATACGCTCGTCGTCCCCGCCGTTTCTCGACGCTGCCCTGCTTACTCACTGAACTCACCTCCCTCTCTGTGGGCGTTTCATTTAGTGTAGTAGAAAATCTACACTACCTCAAGCCTTTTTAAAACCTTGTCAACTCGTCACGATGGCCCCAAGCAGCGTCGTGTCATGGCTCAAGAACTCCAGCGCGACATGCCGCTGTCCCCCCTCCTCCGGGCGGGGTTCCTCTTCAACCCGCAGCACACGGCCAAACCCCACGATGCGTGAAAACGGAAACACCCGACGAGTCTCCCACGGAATCTCAATCGACACCGCAAGAATCTCACCGGGTGTAAACGGCCCGGGCTCGTTGGTCACCATGCGCACGCCGCTGGTGCTGACATCCAACGAGTGGCCAGAAGAAAAATAGATCAGCTCTCCCTTCCCCCCTGAGCCCTTGCCGAATTCCATGGGGGCGGAAAGCTGAATACGACGCTGGCCGCGTCGTTCACCGAACGCCAGGCCATGCTCATCAGCCGCGTTCATCGGATCACATCCAGTTCAAAGCGTTGGGGCCGCAATGCCGGAGGTCCGCGGGGCCGCCACGGAACCCAATCCATGCGCCGATCATTGCCCACATTGTACGCTGTCATATCGGTGATGGGAAGTGGTGACCACAGCCATCGCGAGGGATTATCGAACGCATGGGACCCGGCTAGTGATGTACCGAGCTGCGCGAAGACCTGCGGGAAGCGTTCCGGTTCGGTCGGCTCTTGTCCTCGAAGGTCACGCGCCAGTGCAACGGGAAGTGGTCGCGGATTCGAGGTAGCTTTCTGCACGCGAGGGCGGTGTAGTGAGCGAATCACGACAGCCAGAACACGACGAATCGCGGCGATCACCTTCGCCTGCCGCTGCACATCCCGCTTGCGCATCGAGCGAGCGGGTGGGCTCACACGGATCGTGGTTCCCGCTAACCACTGCGGGTCATGCGCTACCACCACGTACGCGGGCAGCTGCTGCTCCAGGCTCAGCCCGCGCAAGGTGGCACGCAACTGACTGTCCTGCATCGCCCCGCGTGTGGAAAGATCAACGTCGCTGGCGAAGGCGGGTGTAGGCTCTGAATTGGTGGATTGCGCTTTGGAAGGAACAGGGTGGGTTGCTGGGGTGGGTGCTGCGACGAGCGTCGCGAGCACCGCGACGGCCCGCGTGGAGATGCGGACTGTTCTCCAGGCCTGAGCGCGCATCGACTGACTACCCCTTCCGCGTAATGGTCAACCGGTTGTTACCGAGATCGCCGCGGCGCTTTCACGCTGCGCACCGTATCCGCGGTCTCGTCCTCAACCGCCGCGTCTGCAGTGATCCCAATCTGCCAGAGCCCTTCCTCTACGACCACGCGTTCGTGTGCCTGTCGGATCGGCTCGGGCCGCAGCGGGAATTTGTCAAGATGCTTGCCGCGCCGCTCAACGTCCCATGACAGTGCCTCCGGATCCAGCGACGTCAGCTGCGCGATCTGATCCTCGGTAATGGTGGACCCTTCGCGATGAATGGCATCGGGCGTGGGCACATTGCCTACCGGCGTCTCGACGAACTTGCCCTGGCCCTTGATGCGTTCAATGGCCCACAAGAGCGCGCGCAGGTTGTCCCCGTAGCCGGGCCAAATGAACTTGCCGTCTTTGTCCTTGCGGAACCAGTTCACCCGGAAGAAGTTCGGCGCCTTGCCCTTCGCCTCGGCGCGGCCCATGACGTCGAGCCAATTCTCCAGGTATGCCTCTTCATCCGGACCGAAGAAGGGTCGCATGGACATGGGGTCCTCCCGGAATTCTCCGGCTTTGCCCTCAGCCGCGGCCGTGGCCTCGACGCCCATCACAAAACCTTCATAGACCCCTTCAGCCAGGTCCCGCGCTTCCCGGATCAGAGGGTCGGTCTGGCTGCGCCCGCCCAGGATCACCATGTGGATCGGGATCCCGTCCGAACTGTTCCATCGGGGCGAAAGGTTGGGGAAGTTCGTCAGCGATGTCGTGAAGCGGCTGTTCGGGTGGGCCCAGGGATAGGCTGGGTTGCGCTGCTGCTCCACCGGTCGCTCCCTGATCAACTTACCCTGCCAGTCGCGCCAGCCCGTGATGTCCTTCGGATAGCCGACGGTGTGCTCATCATCCACCCATTCGACCCAGTCCCGGTCGGCGGGCTCCAGACCTTCCCAGAACACGCGTCGCTGCTCCTCATTGATCCCGACATTCGTGAAGATCGTCCCAGACCCTGGCCCGATCGCAGCCATGGCGCTGGCGTTGGTTCGGCCGTTCGTGCCCGGTGCAATCCCGAACACCCCGTTCTCCGGGTTGAACGCCCGCAGCTGTCCGTCAGGCCCTTCCCAAATCCATGAGATGTCGTCGCCCAGCAGGTTCACTCGCACCCGGACCGGACGGCCGTCCAGCTCGACCTCCAGAACCTTGTCGAGCATCACCAGGTTCGTCTTGCCCGAGCCGCTCGGGGCCGCCACGACCGCGCCGTACCGCTCCAGTTCCTGGCCGGTTGCGGCATCCTCAATCACGATTTCCATGAGGCCCATCTGCTCGGCCAGCCACCGCACGCCGCCAAGCCCGAAGCCCTTATGGGCATCGTAGGACGCCTGGCGCAACCCGTGGCCGATCTTGCCCAGCAGGGCGTTGCCGCCGTAGGCCGAGCCATAGTGCAGCATCTCCCGGTCGTCCGGAATGGTGTAGAAGCGACGCTGATCCACCTCGTCGCTGAAGCCAATCGTCGGGTTCCCGCGCCGGATCGCATTGAGGTCTCCGGCCACGTGCAGGCCGCGCTCGAACACGCTGCCGTCACCCAGCGCCTCCCGCGCCACGTCACCGGTCCTGAACATGGTGAAGGCGTTCAGGGTCACAATCCGGTCGTCCGTCAACTCGACTCCGATCGCGGGCTTCTCAAGCGGGGTCCCTGGAGGCGACATGAGATAGGGCGCCACATACATCACCTGCCCTTGAGACTCGCCGCGCATGGCGTCAACGACCATCGGCCGGTACTCGTCGGTATGCCCCCAGCGATTGTACTCACCGGCGTCCGCCGGATCGCGCGTGAGGACGCGGGTGCGCTCCTCGGTCCTGGCCACATCCTGCGAGTGTGACCGTGCGTAGGAAGTTCCGTCGCCCAGATCGATAAGTTCCCCAGCCGCGATTGCCTCGGCCGTGAGCCGGGCGCGATCCGACACGTCCACAACTTCGATGCGGCTGGCACCCGTGAGGGCCGCGCTCTCCTGCACGAACGTCTGCACTGGCCCAGGCACCCCCGGCACCGAGCCGCGGGCGGGGGGA
>JAUYPJ010000063.1 GCA_030697665.1 Candidatus Omnitrophota bacterium | reverse complement strand
GGCTTGCTGGTCCGACCGGTTTTGCGGCGAGGCGGTCGAACGACTCCCAGATGTATTGAATAAATGGCTCATGGGCATAGAAGTCACTCAATCTTGAGACGACATCCAATCCATACCCCGTTATTTCAGTATTCACAATAGGTTGATTCCCACACTGGGCGTAAAACTTGGCAATAGCCGCGACAATGCCCGCCACGTCGGACGAGGGGGTATGGTTATCATGCCACTGCGCCACCTGCACAAATCCCGGCATCCGGATCACGACTACCGCGCTCTCATCCCGCCCGATTCCCGTCGCAACGTCCACGCCGATGGTATACTGCGCCTGTCCTTGGGGCAGCTCCCAAATCTGGAATTGCGCCTGTCCCGGATGCTGGGGCTTGAGCCCGAACCGCCACGCATCTATCCGCACCAGGTCAAACCCGATCTTCGGCGGTCGGGTGTAAGCTTCCTGGGCGGTCATGGCGTCCTCGGGGAAGATGCCTTCTCCTGCCATTTGAAAGGCCTCGATCGCCGTGGAGGGATATTCGGAGCGCATTTTCCGTTTCCCGCGGCCGGGATGCTTCAGCTCCATCTCTTGCAACTTCATCCGATACCACACGAGCTGGCCAAGTCGGAGATTAAAGCGCTTCTGCATCTCCAGCTCTTCAGTGGTCGGCTCCCATCCCCGTGGGACTGAGAGTTCATGATCGGGATGAATGAACCACGGCAAAAAGGCGCGGCGCCAATTCCGCGCGCCGGCAAAGATCTCACGCTTTTTGCCAAGGTTCTCCCACATCTCATAGAAGCCGCCACTGGCCCCCTCAGCCGTAGTTTCGATCACGATGGAGCTCCGCCCACGATCGGGCACGGCTTCGGCGATGCCTGCTAAGATCAACTCAAGGTCAGGATAGAACGCGGCCTCACTTAAAAGACAATGCTGAATGGTCTTCCCCCGTGCGATATCCATATGCACGGCGGGGAGCACACGCATGTTGCCATCGAGTGGAGGGAGATAGGCGAGCTCTTTCCGGCTTTGGCGCTTGGTCGGTGGGCGCATTTCGGGTGGGAGGTTCTGATGGAAGCGCTGCACCATCTGATGCAGCTCGTCGACCGTATCATCACGATGGGCGGCCACGAGGATATTTTGACCGGGGATCCACCGGAGTTTGTGAAAGAACCAGCCCTGGAAAAAGGTCGAGATGCCCTCTCTGCGCGCCTTCAAACAGAGGAGCGCAAGGGGCTCGCCCCGCTGCCACGCCGGCAAGAGGTACTTCTTATAGAGGTACACCTGCGGAAAATTCAGGCGCAGCGGGACCAGGGCCGCATCCTTGTCTTTAATCATCAACAGATGCGCCGCGGCCCAGAGAAAGTCCGTGCGCGCCTGCGTTTCGATGGCGAGGATGGACTGGGCAATTTCATCGAGTTTCGATTGTCGTGCTGTGGCGACGGCCATCTAGGGTCCCATGTCTCTCCCCTCCTGGTGATGTGAAGGTCCCGCCCCCGCAGGACCTTTGGTGTTGTGGAGCTGACGGAGCGATTTTAACGCCCATCTACCAGGGTACAAGCCTGAAATCCTACCATTTAGACGACGCCAGCGCTCTGGCCCTACATCTCCTGAGCCGACAATTGGCGGTGCAGCACCACATCAGGGATCTTCCCATCCGGACAAGGGAGAATGACTCCACGCTTGACGAGTCTCGCGAACATATCCTCCCCCATCGTATGATCCCCTGGCCCTGTCAGTGCCCGTTTTAACGCCTCCTCGTCCCAAAGCCCCGGCGCGGTGATGCAGAAACTGTTTCCCCAGTCGCTCCGCTCCCAATGCCGCAGCACTTCATCGTACCAGACGATTCCCATCTCTTTAACCCCCTTCCACGGGAACGACCTGGAGGTCCTTGGGGAAACAGCAACGGACGGTCACCTCTCCATCCTCCCCATTTGCACTGGCTCACTCGAGACAACCTTCATGAATCGCTCGAACCCCATGCTCACACTCAGCGATCATATGCCGTTCGCTTGGACACCATTTCCACTGTGACTCACACCACCGCATCGAATCTTTCCCAAGGACGGAGTGGCTCACATGCGCCCCCCTCATCACGGTCCGTTCTTCCTGCTCGCAAGTACACGTCCCACCACGAGGCTTTCGGCAAATCTCTGCTTCGAATTGGAGGTCAAGGATTTCATCATGTGTCATTTTGGCTCCTGCTCGGGTGCTGGCCTCTTCTCCCCCTCGGCTTGGACCTTCGCCGCGGTTAACGCCTGTTGCAACTGCGTCACCCGCGCCTGCAAGCCATGCACGAGCAGCTTCGTGTCCACTAGTTTCTGCTCCAGCCTCGCCCGATCCTGGGCCAGCTCCCGTGTGTACTCCTGCCAATACAGTCGGTCCTCTTCACAGGATCGTGGTTGGGCCGTCTGTCCCCAGAGTGCTATGACGCTCACCATGAGCACCGTACCCAAAACCAACTCCGTGATCAGCGCCCGTGTTCCTACATTTCTCCACACCATCTCATCTCCCTCCTCACGCATCCGGCTCACGCTCCGTGACGGGAGGATCTTGGAGTTCCCGATCCCACTCGGGCGGGAACATGACGAGCGTCCCCCCCGACCCCATGGCCGAGACGGGAGCAGCCTTCTCCCTCTGTTGGGCCTGCGATTCCACGGCCCAGCTTTGATCATCCTGCCAGGGGGCTGCCGGGTCTTGTGACTCTGAGTCTTCGGGTACCAGACGTTTGAGCCATGGGATGAGTTTCACGGCCACGAGCGTCGCCATGATGGTGAGATAAAGTAGACACGCCGTAAACAGACTAAACCCCACAATGGCAACGGCTTCAACGACTGTCATCCTCAACCCCTTTATTCGACCAAATACCCCGTCAGCTCCGGGTAACTCTGACTCGTCCGCGCATTGAAGGCGATCGTGTGGCTCAGGAGCAGTTCCATGACGTATTCTTTGCCTTCCACTTCTGTGAGAAGGATGAGCTTGTCCCGTTCAGGTTTACTCACCGCGGCGAGGATCTTGAATCCCCCCACCGGCTCATCAAATAGGCCATGTCGACTCACCAGCACAGACAGGAACTCCATCGGGTGCCACATAGTCGAAGTCATGTATGCTCTCCTAGCGCATTATCAAGGGCATCATCCACGACCAGCTCCCGCAACATGCCTTTGAACGCATCGAGCCCCGTTTGCCCG
>JAUYPJ010000059.1 GCA_030697665.1 Candidatus Omnitrophota bacterium | reverse complement strand
ATCAGTTGGCTCACCGCTGGCCTCGATGCCGATCAGGTGCTGGTCTACGACGCCGTGACCCAGACCTTGAAGCCCCCCACCGAGACCACCGTCGGCCAAGCCTACTTCGTCCACGTCGTCACCACCAGCCTCTTCACGCCGTCCCTCCCCCGCGATCCAACCACCCGCTTCGTCTACGACGGCGACGGCGGCAAGGTCAAGCAGATCACCGCCAGCGGGACGACGACGTTGCTGGGCGAGGTCTTCGAGAAAGCCCCCAGCGGCACCACGACCAAGTATGTCTTTGCCGGAGCCGAGCGGATCTGTGCGGTGGTCCGTGGACCGTCGACGGTGGACTACCGGTACTACCACGGGGATCACTTGGGCAGCACGAATCTCGTCACGGATGGCACGGGCCAGGTGGTCGAGCTCGCCGAGTACACGCCCTACGGCAGCCTCGCCGCGCACAGCGGCAGTGCCGATGTCGCCCACAAGTTCACCGGCCAGCGGCAGGATGTCACCCACGGTCTAATCCTGTTTCCCGGTCGGGTCTACGATCCTGCGCTTGGCCGCTTCCTTCAGGCCGATCCCTTCGTCCAGGACCCCGCCGATCCGCAGATGCTCAACCGCTACAGCTACGTCCGCAACAACCCCCTCGCCTTCACCGATCCTTCGGGCTATAAGAAGAAGCGGAGTTTCTTCCGGGTGCTGTTTGCGGTCATCGCCGCCGTGGTGGTTACGGTGGCTACGGGAGGACATGCCGAGCTCGGGGCGCAGATCTTCAGCGCGATTGTAGTCGCAACGGCGGCGGCCGTCGGCGATCAGGTCGGCGCCGCCGTGGATCGGGCCTCCAGTAATTCTTCGCCGTCTCCCTCCACCGCTGAGGCCGCGAGCCCCCGCGGGCCACCGAGTCCTTCACCTGCAGCCGCTCCAGCGCCACTAGGCCACGCAGCCAGTTTCATTGGCCCGGTCCGCTACACGGATGCAGACGATGGGTCAATTTCAGATCGGAAACTCCTCGCGAAACGCTATCGACAAGATCTGAAATTGATCCGGGCACTGAGCCTGAAGGCATCAGACCGTTTCCGCGCAACAGTAGGCGCGCGACCAATCGAAGGAATTGGCGCAGGGCATCGATACATTGCTGCTCCCAACGGCAATCGCTTCGAGATGGGGCCCCTCCTTCGTCAAGGTAGGCCTATTGTGACATCCAACACAACAGATGTTTCCACTTGGGATACATCACTCACAACACAGAGCGCGATTGCGGCAGGTCTAGCTACAACAGCGACTGCCAATGTGAGTGCCTCCGGCTTTGTCACGAGCATGGGACTCTATGAAGCGTATTTCGGCGGACAGCAGTATAATGCGCTCAGCTACAATAGTAACTTCGCCGTCAACAGCGTCATCTATGGGGCGGGTGGGCCGGAAGTGAAGAACTTGGGCTATACACCTGGATTTCCTGACAACTGATGACGAACCGTTGGAGCCTCACACTATTCCTTTGCTGGCTCTGTGTTATTGGAATGGGAGGGGCGATGTCGCAAGAGAACTATAGAAGCAGGCTCAAAGCGGTTGATCCCTCGGATGGGATCAACAAAGAGGAAGCGATCATCATTGCCCAGAATCACCTGATTGAGGGGGGGGCGGACAAAGAGGTTGCGCTTTCAAAACCTTCCGTCGAGGACAGCCGCTTTACCGTAGACGGCGCAGGTCACCCCCTGCCTCCTTGTTGGGAGGTACACTTCAATGCGACTTGGAAGGTACGCCTGGAGTCTGGCTTAAAGTGGGTTAGAGTGCTTGTCGATAAAAAAACAGGCCAAATCAAAGTATCTGGGTGGGGACCATCGTAACTCACAAAGGGCCGCGCTGTTGATGCAGGAAATCGGGGTAAAATGGGGGTCAGGTCTTGCCATGAGGTATCGGAGGCGTGAGGCCAAGGATGGCTCGTCCCTTGCGGCTGCAGTTTCCCGGCGCCGTGTACCACGTGACCAGCCGTGGCAATGCCCGGCAGCCGATCTTCCTCGCTGACGACGATCGCCAGACGTTCTGTCAGGTGCTCGCCCAGGGCGTGTCGCGCTCCGCGTGGCGCTGCCATGCCGACTGTCTGATGGACACCCACTACCCCCGCCTCATTGAGACGCTCGATGCCACCCTCGCCAGGGGGATGCGCCACCTCAACGGCCGGTACCCCCAGCACTTCAACGTGCGCCACCACCGCGTCGGGCATGTCCTCCAGGGCCGCTACCATGCGGTGGTGGTCGAAAAAGAGACGCACCTCCTGGATCGCAAGACCTGACCCCATTTTTTGCAGGCGGGGGATGTGTTCATCTACGACGGGCCGATGTGCCTTCACGAGCCGGCCCCGTGGCGGGACCAAGATTCAGCTCTGAATGAGTGAGGACTGCCAGACCTTCGGCTACGACGCGCTGCATCGCCTGACCGCAGCCCCCGGGGCGTCCAGTTTGACGGCGCTT
Source organism: Candidatus Omnitrophota bacterium (assembly GCA_030697665.1). Taxonomy (GTDB): domain Bacteria; phylum Omnitrophota; class Gorgyraeia; order Aquiviventales; family Aquiviventaceae; genus JAUYPJ01. The sequence continues at coordinate 1,967 of JAUYPJ010000059.1, read as the reverse complement.
GCTCCGTCCGCGCGGAATCGGTATGATGGGTGAAGAGATGCTCATCATGCCGCGCAGTGCGATGGTGCGGCGCGTCGGCGCGCTGGCACGCGGGGTCTTCTTCACGAGCTGCGCTACCGCTCCGCCCTACACAGGTGTGGGTCCCTACCCGCAGCTTGAGCGCGGCCGGCGTCACCCTAAGATGGCCGCATGACGCAGGCCAGGCTTGCGGCTCACGTCTGCCGCTTTATCTCCGAAGGGAACCCCTTCGCCACCTCCGATGCGCTGGGCTTAATCGCCACCTGCCCCAATCATAATAAGAGGATCTACTTTGTACGATAGGACGCGCGCATGCATGTTGCGCAGTGGTGCCGTACCCATTTGCGCGTTGTTGATCTTGACCGGGACAGAGCAGATAGCGAGAGCAGAGATGGCCCTCTGCGTTTCCATTGTCTGCCTTCCGAAGCCAGACAGGGAAGAGGTCATCGTTCAGCATCAGGGTGAGGGGCTCGCGCTGTCAGCGCTCCAACTCTACCAGCAACGTATCTCACCCCTCATAGGTCCCAAGTGCAGCTTCAAGCCTTCATGCTCACGCTATTCTGCGCACGCAATCCGCAACTACGGGATGCTGAGAGGATTGGTGATGACTGCCGACAGGCTTCTTCGCTGCCACTACTGCGCGGGGTTATATTACCCGCGGGAGCGTGGACTACTGCTTAATCCGGTGATTGTGCAGGGAGACGATGGAGAATAATGCCCTTGAGATTATGGAGTAGATGCTGGCTGTTCGCGCTTGTTTGGACGCTTGGAGTGGCAACGACCAGCGCTTCCGAGTCGGGATTCGCAGATTACCTCTTCGGCGAAGGAGAGTTTGACCATGCAATCTTGGAGTATCACCGAGTCGTCTATTCCGCTGGCGACCGAAAGGATATAGCGGATTCCGCCCGATTCAAGATGGCCCTGTGCTACAAGGTGTTGGGCAAGCCTGACAGGACCGCAGCGATTCTCGAAGACCTCATTGACCACGGGTCTGCGGAGATACGCAAGCTGAGTTTGTTTGAGCAGGGCCTTCTTCTCTTCGAGGAGAGGCGTTACGCGCTCGCGGCCGAGAATTTCCGGACATTCTCCCACGAGCATGCTGGCGATCCCTTAGCTCGGGACGCACGCTATCTTCTTTCAGCGTCGCAGGCAATGAAGGGAGATCGGGTGGCTTCCGAGCAGGCACTTACTGACCTTTTGTCGGATGATGTCTTCGCTGTTCCGGGGCGTTCGCTGCAGATAGTTCTGAATGACCTCGGGGCACAGGAAGGCTCCAACAAATCTCCGGCCTTGGCAGGGTGGTTGTCCGCGGCAGTACCCGGAGCTGGGCAGTGTTATGCGGGCAGATGCGTGGACGGCATCGCGGCTTTGGCGGTCAATGGAGCTATGGGCGGCTTGATCGCTGCCTCCTTTTTGAACGATGAGAACGTGCTCGGGGGCATTCTGGCGTTCATTGAATCTTGGTTCTATTCTGGGAATATCTATGGAGCCAAGCAGGCAGCTCGGCTTCACAACGATCAGCGGCGCACAGACAGGTCCCAGGCCATTGAGCGAGAACTGCGGATGGACATCGTCAAAGGGGACTATGACCCAGCGATCAAGGCGCTTTTCACGGTGGAGTTCTGAGCGCGATGAGTGCTCGAAGATCGGTGTATTTACCAGGACGTAGATGTGGGGCTGTCTTGGCGCTTCTGCTCTCTTGCCTTGGCACTGCCGAGGCGCGCATGCAGCCCAGCTTGGACGTAACAGCCATTATCGAGAAAATTGATAGCGTGTATGGCAACAGAGAGACCGTCCAGGGGCACTTCGAGAGAAGCAATCAGTTAGGGAAGCATAAAGAAGTTGTCCGTGGTAGGTTCTTCTATCGCAGGCCCGCACTGGTCCGCATCGACAACCTGGAGCCCTCCGAACAGAGCTTGATAAGCGACGGAAAAGAGCTTTGGTTCTTC
>JAUYPJ010000054.1 GCA_030697665.1 Candidatus Omnitrophota bacterium | reverse complement strand
CCGTGGCGACGAGGACGCAGCCGGCGGCGACATCTTTCACCTGTCTGGCGAACGGATCCGGGGCCAAACCTACCGCGAGGTCAATGGTCTGTTCGATGGCGGTGTTCATCAGCTCGGCGAAGATCACGAGGCCGATCGCGAAGCTCACCCACAACCACTCAAGGAGCGAGAGGTTCACAACCATTCCAAGGACGATGACCCCGAGGGAGATACCGACCTGAAGGCGAAGGTTGGGCTGAGTGCGCCAGGCGTCCTGGAGACCACGGAACGCATCCCGCAGCGAATGCATCCGCGTGCGAGGCGGCACGCGACGGCGGTTGACGCAGATGATGGTGGCCTTGAAGGGGGGCGGACCGAGTTGCGCAAGGCGATTCATTTCACAGCCGTAACCTTCGCCTTGCTGTCGCTTGTTCCATGTTGCTTGCCTGCCCCGAGCGGAGTCGAGGGGTCGCTGCCGTTGCCATCCTTTGTCGCTCCATATCGGTACTCGTGGTAATACCGGTAGTAGCCGGGGAGGTAATACTCCACATGCGTCAGGATGCAGCCAAGCACATTGGCCTGCATCTGAGCCAGCAGCACTTGCGCTTGTATCACGGTTTTGCGCTGGGTCTTACCGGCGCGAACCACCAGCAGCACCCCATCCGATTGAGCCGCGAGAATGCCCGGGTCGGCCACCGGCAGCACCGGCGGGGCATCCATGATGATGATGTCAAATTGGGTCTTCAAGTTTGCGAGCAAGCGCTTCATGTGTGATGACTCCAGCAGTTCGGCCGGGTGATCAGGGGCCGGTCCTGAAGGGAGCACAGCCAGCGGCGGATTCTGTAACCGCAGGAGCGAGCCGTTGAGTTCGCCACCGCGATTCAGCACTGTGGAGAGCCCCTCGGCGTCCTCGGAGAGCCCCAGCCATTTCTGGATGGATCCTTTGCGCAGATCTCCGTCCACTAAGACGACCCGCAAATTTTCCTGCCGAGCGATGGTCATGGCCATGTTGATCGCTGTCACCGACTTGCCTTCCCCGTGCACGGCGCTGGTGATCACGAACATCTTGGCGCCAGGACGAGAACGCAGCGACTGCAAGTTGGTCCGGAGGATGCGGTACTGCTCGGCGATCGGGGACTTGGGGTCGGTGGCGCTGACGATATGCGGGTCCACCTGCACATTGCCGGCTGAGACGATGTCCGCGAGGTTGACCGGGGCCAGGGCCAAGGTCGCCTTGGTCGCTGCGACCGTCACCTGTTCCTGCCGTCGCTGGAGCCGTTCCCGCGCGGCCTTTTCGAGCGCCTTGGTAATCTTACTCATACTGGAACCTCCTGGGTGGCCTGTAACACGTAACACGTGACACGTGACACGTTCATACAGAAACCGGTTCTTCAATCAACGCGGGCAGTTCCCGTGACACTTCGTCGATGGTCTCTGGGCTGATGGTCACTGACTCGTTGATGTAGCCGGTCAGCAGCGCACGGTCGCAGAGGCCGTTGATCAACCGCGGCACGCCGTGCGTGTACTGGAAGACTTTGGGCAGTGCTTCGGATGTGAAGATCGGCGTACTGTTGGCTCCCGCGATATGGAGCCGGTGACTGATATAGGCGACCGTTTCGCCCTCATCCAGCGGCCCCAGGTGGTAGTGGAGGGTGACCCGCTGGCGCAGCTGGGTGAGCTCCTTGAGCCACAGTTTCGACTTCAACTCCGGCTGGCCCATCAGGATGATCTGGATAAGCTTCTCGGTTTCGGTTTCAAGATTGGAGAGCATGCGGACTTCTTCCAGGACGTTGGGCTTGAGGTTCTGCGCCTCATCGATGAGCAGCACCACGTTGCTGTTGTCGCGCAGCTGGTCCACCAGGTACTCGTTGAGCCGCGTGATGAGCTGCATCTTCGTGCTGCCGGACTTGTAGGGAATTTCCAGCTCATCGAGGGTGACGGTGATGAGGTCTTTGGCGGTCAGCTGCGTGTTGCGGATGATGGCGGTTTTCGTCATCGGGTCCAGCTTTTGAAACAGCACGCGCGAGAGGGTGGTTTTGCCGGAACCGATCTCGCCGGTGATGACGACGAACCCGCGCCGCTCCTCGATCGCATAGACCATGTGGTTGAGCGCATCGGTGTGCTTCGCGGACGGGTAGAAGTACCGCGTGTCCGGCGTCATTCGAAACGGTTTTTCTTTGAGACCAAAAAAGGACTCATACATGAGTGCGTTCCTATGTGCGGACGTGCCTACGTGCGTACGTAGGTACGTAGGCACCTAGGCACGTACGAACGTCCGCACATCGGCACATGGTTTAGAGTCCCCAGCGAACCATGACGCGATCCACGCGGGCCCAGATGGGGTTGATCATGTATGTCTTGAACCGCGCGATGTTGGCCTTCCATGACATCCAGCTCATGCGGCGCCGGTGCTGAGCCTCCACGTCCGCTTCCGTGACGATCGTCGAGATGCTCCCGATGACCGGCAGCTCAAGTGCTACCTGCACCTCTTCAGCCGACTGGAAGGACTGGTCGAGGTACTCAGCGACGAAAGCGATGCCGGCGCCGACCACCATGCCGAGCATCAATGAGAAGAAGAACAGCTTGACGAAGTTCGGCCGAATCGGCCGCAAGGGAAGGCGCGCCGGCTCCAGCACCTTGAACTTCATCCCCTCATCGGACGCTTCGAGGCGCTCGGTCGTCTTGGCGCGCTCCAAACGCCCCTGCATCGACTGGTACGTCTTGCTATGGACCCGGTAGTCGCGGGTCAGCCGGACCAACTCCTGCTCTTCGCGCGGCGACAGCGAGAGGGAGGCGGATTCCGCTCCGAGCACTTCAAACGCCGCATCCGCTGCGCCACCGGGCGTCGTCACCACTTGGATTGGTGGCGTGGCTGCCGCCGGCGCTGGAGCCATCGGGTTGTCCATGCGCTTCACGATCGCCTGGTAGGCCTCCATGGCCCGCTGGAGAGCGGGATCTTGCGGCTTTGCGCTCGCCGTCGTGTCGCTGAGCACCTTCATCAGATCCTCGTAGAACGAGGGATCGTGCCCTTTGACCATGGCCGTGGCGATCACCCGCTTGAGCTCATCGTTGCGTGTTCGCTTAAGTTCCGCGATGCGGTTGCGGGTCTGGAGCACGGTGGGGTGCTCCTCGGTATTCTCCACAAGCATCTGGGCCAGCAGGACTTCAAGCTCCACCACCTGGTCATTGAGCTGGTTGGCGACCGGCATCTGCATGACGTACAGTTCTTTGAATTCCCGCAAGGCCAGCTCGGATTCCTCGAGCTTCTTCTTGTACACCGCCATCTCGTCCTCGATGAAGCCGATGGCCGTCTGGGCCTCCGCGGTCTGCGACTCTGCGTTGCGCTCCATGTAGATATTCGTGATGGTGTTGACGAGCCGCTGAGTCATCTCGGGATCGCGGTCTTCATAGGCAATCGACACCAGGTCCCGCCCGCGCATTCCCACGCCGATCTTCTGCTGAAGCCGC
>JAUYPJ010000051.1 GCA_030697665.1 Candidatus Omnitrophota bacterium | reverse complement strand
GATCGGCCCTGACTTCTGAGCACTGCGAGGAGATCACGCTCATGACTCGTGAGATGTGTGTAGGGTGTTGGCATAGTCCGCGTATCATAACGCGGAAGCCTTCAACTTCTCCAGGTGTTGCACTTCGTTATTGAACTGGGGGGATGAAAAACCGAGTCCTGCCGATCAATATCGTGGACAAGATTCAGGAGTTCTTCACACAAAACCCAAGAGAGTTCTATGGCGTGTTTGAGAAGGCATCGGAACTATTGGATGAGCAGAAACCACAACCACCCGCGATATTGGTGGACGTGGGGTTCAATGCACCCTGGTCAGTGGCGGGGTGCGTCGTTGACGGCGTTTCCTTCCAAGCGAACGTCAGGACAGTGAATCGGGAGATCACCACCCCTGCTGTTGTGCTGTATGATGCGCCTGAGAAGGGTAAGTCTGAACGCGAGGTCTCGATTGAAATGACGGAGTTGGAGAACTTCGAGATTACGAAATCGTCCAACAACGTGATGATGGCTATCGATTTATCAGGCGTTCAAACGCCGCGAAACTGCCACTTCAGATTCGTCAACATTCATCATGACCGTCCGATGAGTGGCGGGTTCGTGCTGCTCGGTCTGCACAAGTTCGGCGTGGCTTTGGAAAACGTGGTGGTTGGCGTCCGGTCATAAAACTGCCGTCCTATTCCAGACGCCTGATGCGCTCATCCTGGACCTTCCGCAGAACATGCGCTGGCGCGAACGGACTCCATCCCATGCGCTCCCCGTGCGTGGCCGTCGTCTGCATGGCCACATGGCTGGCAGGATGCGCGACGCCGGAGTACGCCATCCGGCAGGTGCCCGTCCCCGAAGAGTCCCCCTCCGCCCTGCAGATCGAGCGGACCATCAGCGCCTACCAAGCCGGCCAGTTCCAGCGTCAGGGCGCGCGATCCATCGGCCCGTCCGAGCGGCTGGCGGGCTTCGAGGTCCAACCCCTCGTCAACCGGCTCAGTCGCGTCACCGAGCGCCCTTCGCTGCGCTATCGCGCCTACCTCCTCCACGACGACGACCCCAACGCCGCCGCGCTGGCCGACGGCCGCATCTACCTGACCACGGGACTGCTCAACTACCTCGCACGGCGCGGCGGTCAAGCGGACGAGCTGGCATCCGTCATCAGCCATGAGCTGGCCCACACCGTCGCGCAGCATCTCGTGAAACGCTACCGCATGCTCCAGCAGCAGGAGCTGCTCATGGCGCTGGTGGCCGCGGGGGCGGCGGTGGCGAGCCGCGACGCCGGCGCGCCGATGCAACGCGCAAGCCGCCTGGCCGTGAACGTCGCCTCGCTCCTCCAGGACGTCGCCAACAGCGGCTACAGCCAAGAGCAGGAGCTGGAGGCGGACCAGCTCGGGATCCAGTACATGATCAGGGCCGGCTTTCGCCCTGAAGCCACCCTGGAACTACTGCAGGACTTCTCGCGGTTTGAGCAGCCGTGGCCGCTCCTGCGGACCCACCCGTACTCCACGCGACGTCAAGAAGATCTCCAGCGCTACCTAACCGACATCGGCTACTGGGAGCGCACGCAGCCGCGACCACAGCAGAGTCCCTCGACGTCCGCGCAGCAACGCCTCACGCACCTGCGGGAGATCCAGCGGCTCTATCCGTCGGGCTCCGTCAGTTGGCAGAACCTCCAGCGCCAGATCGAGGCACTTATTAAATGAACCCCCGTATGTGCAAGCCGCTGGATGAACGTGCCGTCGAGGCGAGGACCCAGGTGATCGGCCGGGAGCTGTTTGCAGCGGCCAAGCGCGAGCACGCGCACCTGTCCGTGCTCAACCGATGGACCGCCCAGGTGCTCTCGTGGTGCCTGGCCGATCCGGCCCTCAAAAGCCGGGTGCTGCAATTCCTCGATGTGCTGCCGAGCCTCCGCAGCCCCGGCGAGATCGCGCGGCACGTCGCCGACTACTTCCCCACCACGGACCTGCGTCTGCCGGCCGCGCTGCGGCTGGGGTCGCAGCTCGCCCGTCCCGGCCTCCTGACGCAGCGCGCCCTGTCGACGATCGTCACCCAACTGGTCGAGCAGGTCGGCCGCCAGTTCATCGCCGAGGCCTCCACCGACGGCGCGCGCCAGGTCATCCGCTCCCTGGCGCTGCGCGGTTCCACGTGCAGCCTCGACGTGCTCGGCGAACAGGTGTTGAGCGAGGTGGAAGCGGACCGCTACGTCGCGCAGTGCGCGCGGCTGCTGCGCGACGGCGTCGCCGCCGATGCGTCGCTACCGCCCGGCGCGCCGCCGGTTGTGTGCGGTCCGCGCGTGAACCTGTCGGTGAAACCGTCCGCGCTCAGCCCGCGATTTGATCCGATCAGCCCCGGGCCAAGCGTCGAGCGGGCCGCCCAGCGGGTGCTGCCGCTCCTTGAGCTCGCTGCCGAGCAGGGAGCGGATCTGACCCTCGACATGGAGCAGTTCGAGCTGTGCGACCTGACGATCGCGCTCGCCAAGCGGCTGCTCGTGCACCCCACAGGCCACCCACAGGCTCGCCTGGGGATCGTGGTGCAAGCCTACCTGCGCGACGCCGAAGCGCGCACCGAGGAGCTGTTGGAATGGCTGGCTTCCCACGAGCGCATGCTGAGCGTCCGCCTCGTCAAAGGCGCCTACTGGGATGCCGAGGTCGCGCAGGCCCGCCAAGCGCACCGGGAGATCCCCGTCCACCAGGAGAAAACGACGACCGATCTATCCTTCGAACGCCTGACCAGACGGCTCCTGAGCGCCTCCCCGCTTGTGACGACGGCGATCGCCTCGCACAACATCCGCTCCATCGCCCACGCCATGGCGGTCGCTGAGGCCCTCGGCCTGGCCAAGCACCAGCTCGAATTCCAACTGCTCTACGGCATGGGCGAGGCGATCCGCGCAGCGACGGTGGCCAGAGGCTATCCGGTCCGCATCTACACCCCGATCGGACAGTTGATCCCGGGCATGGCCTACCTCGTGCGGCGCCTGCTCGAAAACAGCTCCAACGATTCGTTCCTGCGACAGGACTTCCTCCAAGAGCGCAGCGCCGATCAGCTCCTGACGCCTCCCACCCCGCGCAGGCCCTCCTCCGCAACAACCCCTGCGGCGACCCACGACCCATGGCAACGCGAGCCGCTGCTGGACTTCTCCACGTCCCACGCCAGAGACCGCATGGCGCAGGCGCTCGCCTCGGTCAAGACCCAATTCGGCCAGTCGTATCCGCTGTGGATCGGCGCAGAGGCCGTTGAGCGTCCGGATCCCCTCGTGGCCCGCAACCCCGCCGCCCCGCGCCAGACGATCGGCTTCGTGTCGGCGGCGACGCTGTCGGACGTCCAGCGCGCGGTGGAGCTGGCCAACCAAGCACAGCCCGGCTGGGCCGCGCTGCCGGTGAGCAAACGGGTGGCCTGTCTGCGGAACGCTGCACAGCTCATGCGCGAGCGCCGGGATGAGCTCGCCGCCTGGACGGTCTTCGAAGTCGGCAAACCGTGGCGGGAGGCGGACGCCGAGATCGTGGAGGCGATCGACTATCTTGAGTACTACAGCCACGGCATGGGTGAGCTGGCCGATGGCAAGACGCTTCTGCAACTGCCCGGGGAACGCAACGCCTATCGCTACCGCCCGCGCGGGGTGGCCGTCGTCATCGCCCCCTGGAATTTCCCGGCGGCGATCTTCCTGGGGATGGCCTCCGCGGCGCTGGTGAGCGGCAATACGGTGATCCTCAAGCCGGCCAAACAGTCGTCGGTGATCGCCGCGCACCTTGCGCAGATCCTCCGCGCCTCAGGGCTACCGCCGGCCGTCGCGCAGTTCCTGCCGGGAAGCGGGGAACAGATCGGCGCCGCACTGGTGCAGCATCCGGGAACCCACGTCGTGCTGTTCACCGGCTCCAAGGCGGTGGGGCTGTCGATCGTGGAGGCCTGCGGCAAGGTGGCGCCTGGGGCCCGATGCATCAAACACGTCGTCGCGGAGATGGGCGGCAAGAACGCCCTGATCATCGACGCCGATGCGGATCTCGACGCCGCCGTCCATGGCACCCTGCACTCTGCGTTCGGCTACGCGGGACAGAAGTGCTCGGCGGCCTCCCGCGTGATCGTCCACGAGGCGGTCTATGACCCCTTCCTGGCGCGCCTCATCGCGGCGACGGATCGCCTGGTGGTCAATGATCCCTCAGACCCCGGCACCGACCTCGGACCGCTCATCGATGAGACCGCGCACCGGCGACTCTTGGCGGCAATCGCCCGAGCGCAGGAGGTGGCCACCGTGGCCTACCGGTATCCTCCCGCGCGCCTGCCGCCGTCAGGCTTCTTCATCGGTCCCACCCTCATCACCGAGGTCCCGCGCCACGACGCCCTGGCGCGCGAGGAGCTGTTCGGCCCGCTGCTGTGCGTCTTTCGCGCGAGCTCGTTTGCGGACGCGATGGAGCTGGCCAACGACACCGACTACGCGCTCACCGGCGGCCTGTACTCCCGTTCCCCGTCCCACATCGAGCGCGCGATGCAGGCCTTCGACGTCGGCAACCTGTACATCAACCGTCCCATCACCGGCGCGATGGTGGGCCGCCAACCGTTCGGCGGCCATCGCCTCTCCGGCCTCGGCACCAAAGCGGGCGGCCCGGACTACCTCCTCCAGCTCCTCCTCCCGAAGACGATCAGCACGAACACCGCCCGCCACGGCATCCCGCTCGATGAGGAGGGGTTGAGCGTCACGTATTCTGAAACAGCCAGGCCTCGTGGGCCGGGATCGCGACCAAGGGATCAAGGATGAGCACCTCGAGCTTCATCACCGTCCCCTCCTTCGGCTGCTCCAAGTTCCATTAAACGATGCCCATTGACTTTTCTCTTATTTATGAGTAAAATTACTCAGATATACGAGTAATAAACCTCCAGATCACTGACGATGTACAAACGAACGCTTACCACCATCATCAGCAAGCGACTGCAAGAGCCCCGGCGATTTGTGCAGGTGATCACCGGCCCTCGCCAGGTGGGCAAAACCACCGCCATCCAGCAGGTGTTGGAAGCGCTGTCGATGCCCTCGCATTATGCCGCCGCCGACCTGCCGGCGCCGCCGGCGACCGAGTGGATTGCGCAACAGTGGGAGCTGGCGCGGATGCACGGCAACGCCGGTGCGCCCGCGGTCCTGGTGCTGGATGAAGTGCAACGGGTGTCCCACTGGTCGATCGAAGTCAAGCGGCTCTGGGATGAAGATACGCGGCTGAAACGCCG
>JAUYPJ010000050.1 GCA_030697665.1 Candidatus Omnitrophota bacterium | reverse complement strand
TGAGTCAGGCCCCTCTTGTGCAGCTCGAGGGCGCGTCGGCGACGCCGCTCCAGCTGACTGGGGCTGCCGGGGGGTCTCATGGCTCATAGCATAGCGCACGGGGTCAAGAGTATCCATTGTTTTTACGTTACTCAATAACTGGGTGCCATGGACTATCGACTATGGACTACGGACTGCTTCGTCACGATGGCCAGGCGCAACGCCTCAGGGCAATCGTGACGAAGCGCTAGGCGCGGCAGATGCCCCGCTTCGAGCGACGGATGAACTCGATGAGGTGCTGGATCTCTGAGCAATGATCGGCGTCCTGAGCGATCTGTTGGAGCGCGTGGCGCATGGCCAACTGCGAGTGGAAGAGGATCCGGAAGGCGTGGTGGAGGCGGCGCTTCACCTCGGCAGACACCCCCGCGCGTCGCAAGCCTTCCACGTTGAGCCCGAACACCGTCGCGGGGTAGCCGACGCACGTCGCATAGGGAGGGATGTCCTGCACGACCCGCGAACAGCCCCCGATGATCGCGAGGGTGCCGATGCGCACAAACTGGTGGATGCCGACCAGCCCTCCGATGACGGCGCGATCCTCGACAAGGATGTGCCCCGCGAGCGCGGCGCTGTTGGCGATGATCACGTGGTCGCCGATGAGACAGTCGTGGGCGACATGGGCGTAGGCCATCAGGAAACAGTCCGAACCGATGACCGTCTTGCCGCCGCCCCCCGCCGTCCCCGGATTGATCGTGACGTACTCGCGGATCTTGTTGCGGTCCCCGATGCGGAGGAGGCTCTCCTCCCCCTGGTACTTGAGATCCTGCGGAATGCTCCCAACGACCGCCCCCGTGAAGATCTCGCAGTCGGCCCCGATGGTCGTTCGGCCCTCGATGAGGCAGTGCGCCCCGATCGTCGTGCGGGGGCCGATCGTCACGCGCTCCTGAATGATCGAGTAGGGTCCCACCGCCACCCCTTCGCTCAGCCTCGCCTTGGGATGGACGATGGCCGTCGGGTGGATCGAGGCGGCGGCATCCTTGCGGGAACGCCTGATGGGGCGCCGGGTGGCGTTACTCGGTGAGGGCAAACCAGAGCTCCCCTTCACAGACGACTTTTCCATCCACCAACGCGCGGCTCACGACCTGCCCCGTCCGGCTCCGGAGCTTCCCCAGCTCCGCTTCCAGCACCAGCAGGTCGCCCGGGACGACGGGCTTGCGGAACTTGACGTGATCCACCGACATGAAATAGGCGAACTTCCCCCGGTGCTCTTCCTTGTTCAGCATGATGATCCCGCCCACCTGGGCCATGGCCTCCACGAGCAGGACCCCCGGCATGACGGGGCGGTCGGGAAAATGGCCCCTGAAGAAATAGTCATTGATCGTCACGCACTTCAGCCCCACGGCCCGCCGTTCTGTGAGCTCAATGATCCGGTCCACGAGCAGGAAGGGGTAGCGATGCGGGAGGATCTTCTGGATCTGCATGATGTCGAGCTGCGGCCCCACCATCACCCCGGACGTGGCGGATTGAAGGGCCCCGAGCTTCCACTGCGCCAACGCCTGGTCCAGCTTTTTCAGGAGCTTGACGTTGAGGCCGTGGCCGCTCTTGACGGCGATCACGTGGGCCTGGAGATGGGCGCCCAACAGGTAGAGATCGCCCAGCAGATCCAACACCTTGTGGCGGGCAAACTCGTCTTCGAACCGGAGGCTGTTCTGGAGCACCCCGTCCGCTCCCAGCACGAGCGTGTTGTCCGCCGTCGCCCCCTTGCCGAATCCGGCGGCCCGCAGCGCCTCCGCCTCTTCCTGCAGACAGAAGGTCCTGGCCGGGGCAATGGCCTCCTCAAAGGAGGCCTCCCCGTTCAGCCGGTAGGAGACGAACTGCGATCTCAGGAGCGGGTGCGGGTAGCTCAGCGTATACGAGATCTGCAGGGTCCGGCCGGGAAAGACCCCGATGCAGGCCTCCCCCTCTTCGACGAAGACCGGCTCGCGCAGGGAGAAGTAGCGCCTCGGCATCGGCTGCTCGCTGGTGCCGGCCGCTTTCAATTGCTGGAAAAACGGGAGCGCGGAGCCGTCCAGCCCCGGCAGCTCAACGCCGGTCACTTCCACATAGGCGTTATCGATCCCCGCCCCCCAGAGCGACGCCATGAAGTGCTCGACCGTCTGCACCTCCACCCCGTCTTTGGAGAGCGTCGTCCGTCGCACGCTCTTGCCGACATCCACGACCTGGGCGGATTTGACCGAGATGCTGGGCCGGTGAGGCAGATCGGTCCGGATGAACATGATCCCGGTGTCGGGAGGCGACGGGAGGACGCGGACAGACACCGGCTCGCCGGTGTGCAGGCCCACCCCGTTCATGAACACGGGCTTGGCCAGTGTGCGCTGGTGGTCGGTCTCGCTCGTCATGGCGTGTCGGTATCCGAGGCGGAAGGGGTCGCTGCCCGCCGCCGGCAGCTCAGGGCTGCTTGGTCGTCGAGCGGCTATTGAGCAGGTTCAGAACATCGTCGCTGACATCACGACCGGGCTGCCCGTAGAGGAGGGAGCGTCTGTCCAGGATCAGCGTCAACCCGTTGGCGTTGGCGTAGTCCGTGATCCCCTGCTCGATCTCCTTGAAGACCTGGCCGGCGACTTTCTCGCGCTCGCGCCGCAGATCCCGGGTGGTCATCGTGCGGAACCGCTGGAGCTCATCGGACTTCTCCTCGATCTCCCGTTCCCGCGCTTCGCGGGCCTGGTCGCTCAGCAGCTCCAGACTCTGGCGGAGCTTGCGCAGATGCTCCATGCGGTTCTTCAGCTCAGTCTCCTTCTGTTTGCCGAGCGTCTCGAGCTGCGCGTCGAAGGCCTTCGTCCGATAGTAGCCATCGAACACCTTCGCCATATCCACGTACCCAATCTTCAACTCCTCCGCCCTCACCTCGGGACACGGGACAGGTGACACGGGACACGCGATCCCCATGCCAACCCACAGCAAGTAGGAGACGATCCGTACCCCACCGTCGGACGTGTGTCCGCCCCTCATCTGGTTACTCCCCCTCTCCACCCGTCCCATGTCCCATGTCCCATGTCACGTGTCACGGTTCTTAGAAGCTGCGACTGAGGTTGAAGTGGAACCGCGGCTTGCGCGTCTCGTCCCCGACGTCGGTGAGGGGAAACCCCAGGTCCAGACGGACCGGGCCGATCGGGGTGTTCACGCGCGCCCCCAGCCCTGTGCCCGCCTTGAACGACTCCCCAAAATCCTTCACGTCCTTCCACACGTCACCGACATCCAGAAACGCCGATCCCTTGAAGATCGGGCGGCCCCGCTCGTCCGTCACCATGGTCATGACCTCTTCCAGCGTGCCGACGAAGGTCGCTTCGCCTCCAATCGGGTCGTTCGATGTCGGATCGGTGGGCCCCACCCGTCGCTCGCGAAAGCCACGGATCGTGCCCGAGCCGCCGCCGAAGAACCGCTCAAAGATCGGCACCTCCGCCGTATCGGAGTAGGCGCTCACGATGCCGGCGCGCGCGCGCGATTCGAACACGAACCGACCCGCATGAGGCCAATAGTGGCTGAGGCCGCTTTGCCATCGATAGAAGTCCCGATCGGCCCCCAGCGGACCGCCGGCCAGGTCCGCGGAGGTGAACGCAAAGAGCCCTCGCGTCGGATCGAACCGGTTGTCGCGCCGATCCAGCGACACCGAGACCCCCGCCATGCTGATCGTCGAGCGGCCCTCCTCGGCCTTCAAATCGGCTGAGGCTTCCGCGGCGACGTCCGACACCTCCGTTCGGAAGAGCTGGTACGTGGTGCCCACCTGGATCTCGTCGGAGAACTCCTTGCCCAGCCGGATCCCCCCGCCTTGTTGCTCCTCCTCAAACGCCAGCCCGAGGCTGCTGCTCCGCAGGCGGGTGCGGCTGAACGCATCCAGCCCGAACGACACCGGCCGGCCGAAGACCCACGGCTCGGTGAAGGCCAGGTCGAAGAAGCGTCGCACGGTCCCCACCTCCACCCGGAACCGAAGATCCTGCCCCGCCCCCGTGAAGCTGGGGACGTTGCGCCAATCGAAGTTCCGCTGTTCCACCTCCACCAATCCCACCAGGCGGTCGATGGACGAGAACCCGCCCCCGAAGCTGAAGCTGCCGGTCTTGGCCTCCTTCACTTTCACCACGAGGTCCTCCCGCTCGACATGCTCAGTCGGCTGGGTGTCCACGCTGACCTCCTCGAAGTAGCCCAGGTTGTAGAGCCGATCGATCGACTTGCGGATGTGGGCACCGTGAAACGGCTCGCCGGGAAAGATGCGCAGCTCACGACGGATCACGACGTCCTGCGTCCTGAGGTTGCCCTGGATCTCGATCCGGTTCACGTAGACCAGCTCCTCTTCCGTGATCTGGTACGTCAGGTTGACCCGTTTCGTCTCCTGATCCAACTGGACGTTCGGCGTCACCTGCGCGTGGATGTACCCACGATCCCCATAGTACTGCTTGATGAGGCGCAGATCCTCCTGCAGGGCCTCCTCGTGGTACACGCTCCCCGGCTTCAGGGTGATCACTTCCCGAATCTCGCGCTCAGGAAACAGCACCGTGCCGGCCACCGCCACCTGCCCGATCCGATGCTGCAGGCCTTCCTGGATCGCGAAGTGGACGTCGAGCCCCGCGCCGGCGGGGTCGCGGTACACCGTGTGGCGAACCTCCGCATCCTGATAGCCGGCCCGTCGGTAGAACGTCCGGATGCGCTCCCCGTCCTCCTCGAGGACCTGCTCGCTGTACCGGCCCGGCCGGAACCACCGTCGAGGCCTCGTCTTCAGCAGCCGCCGAATGCGCCGATCGGAGAACGCCTCATTGCCCTCCACCAGCACCTGGGCGATGCGCAGGCGCAGCCCTTCGTCGATGAGGAGGTAGATCGTCGCCGTGTTGGCGGCCTCGTTCACCTCGACCTTCGAGACCACCTCGCATTGCGGGTAGCCCTTGCGGACGTATTCGGCCTTGAGGCGGTCCACCCCCTCTTTCAGCTTCCGCGGATCGTACAGGTCGCCCTCCCCCACCTCCAGCAGCTCCCGCGCCTTGGCCGGAGGAACCCGACGAGCCCCCTGCACCTGCACCGAGGCGACGGCAGGTTTCTCTTTCACCACGAAGATCAGCTTCAGGCCCTCCGGGGAAGGCTCCACGGCGGCCTTCACATCCGTGAAGTACCCCAGGGCGAAGATCCGGCGGATATCCTCGCTGACGATCGCATCCTGGTAGGGACCGCCCGGCTTCGTCTGCACCTTCGACAAAATCGTCTCCTTCGCGATGGTCGTCGCGCCGCTGACGTCCACCGCGATAAGCCGCTCCCCCTCCTGCGCCCAGAGCCGCCGCGAGGGCATCGCCACGCTGGTCACCAGGATGAGCCCCACCATGGCCGCGCGTGGGATCATCCCTGAGCCAGCGTCTCGAACCGGGTGTAGTCCTTAAGGAAGGCCAGCTTCACCGTGCCGGTGGGACCGTTGCGCTGCTTGGCGATGATCACCTCAGCGCTCCCTTTGTTCTCTTCGGTAAAGTGGTAATACTCCTCGCGGAAGAGCATCAGCA
This sequence comes from Candidatus Omnitrophota bacterium, assembly GCA_030697665.1. GTDB lineage: Bacteria > Omnitrophota > Gorgyraeia > Aquiviventales > Aquiviventaceae > JAUYPJ01. Next base: position 8,645 of record JAUYPJ010000050.1, on the reverse strand, counting down.
CGACGTCGGCGTCCTGCTCGATCGCCCCCGACTCACGCAGGTCGGAGAGCCGCGGCCGAAACGACTCCCGTCGCTCAGGGGCCCGGGAGAGCTGGCTGACGGCGATGACCGGGACATTGAGCTCCCGCGCCATCGCCTTGAGGTTGCGGGAGATCACGGAGATCTCCTGCTGGCGATTTTCCGCATACCTCGACTCCTCCATCAGCTGCAGGTAGTCCAGCAGGAGGAGGCCGATGTTGTGCTGGCTCTTCAGCCGCCGCGCCTTCGCCCGCAGCTCGAGCACCGAGAGGGTGGGGGAGTCATCGATGTAGATCGGGGCCTCCGACAGCTTCCCCGCCGCCTTGGTGAGGTTCGGCCAATCGCTGGTCGCCAGCATGCCGGAACGGACGCTGTGGGCGTTGATCCTGGCGTGCGAACAGAGCATCCGCTGGACCAGGCTCTCCTTCGACATCTCCAGACTGAAGATGGCGACGCCCGCCTTCAACGCGAGCGCCACGTGCTCGGCGACGCACAAGGTGAAGCTGCTCTTGCCCATGGCGGGACGCCCGGCCACCACGATGAGCTCGGCCGGCTGCAGGCCCGCGAGCTGCTGATCCAGCTCGATGAAGCCGGTCGGCAACCCGGTGATCACCCCCTTGCGCTGGTAGAGGGCGTCGATCATCTCGATGGAGCTCTTGATGATGTCCTTCATCGCCATGGCGTCGCGCTTGAGCTTCTTCGACGCGATCTCAAAGATCAGCGCTTCCGCGCGGTCCAGCAGCGCGTCGGGCTCGATCGCCTCCTCGTAGCATTCGCCGGCGATCTGCGTCGTCACGCGGATGAGGTCCCGCAGGATGGCCTTCTGACCGACGATCCGGGAGTAGAACTCGGCGTTCGCCGCCGTGGGGACGATGCTAGTGAGCGTCGTGAGGTAGCTGGGGCCGCCGACCTCCTCCAGCAAGTTGCGTTTCTTGAGCTCTTCCGCAACCGTCACGAGGTCGACGGGGACATTGGCCTTGTAGAGCGCCGTGATCGCCCCGAAGATCTTGCGGTGGACGTTGCTGTAGAAGGCCGGCTCCCGCAGGAGCTGCGCGGCCTGGACGACCGCTTCCTCCTCCAGCAGCATGGAGCCGAGCAGGGCCTGCTCGGCTTCGAGGTTCTGCGGGGGCACCCGCTCCAGCATCGTGAGTTCAGCGACGTTCATATGGGTGACACGTGACAGGTGACACGTGACATGGAACGCCAGCACACCATGGGCATCTTGTCACCTGTCACTTGTCGCCTGTCGCGCCACGTGTTCAGCAGTCTGTTAGGCTTTCACGACCGACACGTTCAGGATCGCCGTGACCTCAGGATGCAGGCGCACTGGAATCTGATGGCTGCCCAGCGCCTTGAGGGGCTGCGCAAGCTGGATGGCGTGTCGTTCCACCTCCAGCCCCTGGCGCGCGAGGGCCTCCGCGAGGTCGCGCGCCGTCACGGAACCGAAGGGCTTGCCTCCCTCGCCCAGGCTGAGGGGGAGACTCAACGCGCATCCCTCAAGTCGCTGCTTCAGCTCCTCCGCCTGGGTTTTCTGTCGCTGGACCTGGCGCTGACGCCGGTGCGCCAGCTGCTCGGCGACCTTGCGCTGCTGCGGCGTCGCCGCCACCGCAAGGCCTTTCGGCAGGAGGTAGTTGCGGGCGAAGCCCGGCCTCACCGCGACGACGACCCCTTGGGTCCCGACGTGGTCCACGTCCTGCAACAGGATCACCTCGACCGCGTCACGCGTGCGTGGCATCAGTTGGCGCTTGTGGGACTAGGCCGACACGTACGGCAGCAAGGCCATGAACCGCGCGCGCTTGATGGCCCGCGTGAGTCCCCGCTGGTGCTTTGCGCAGATCCCGGTGATCCGCGAAGGAATGATCTTGCCCCGGTCCGTCACATAGCGGCCGATGCGCTCCAGGTCCTTGTAGTCGATATGCTCAGCGCGCTCAGCGCAGAAGCGGCACGGCTTCTTGACAAAGATTCGCCGAACAAAGGGCGTGCGTCTTCTCATGACCATGGCAAGGCTCCCGCTCGGTTAAAATGGGACGTCCGTGTCCGCCCCGCCCTCACGACCGGCTTCCGCCTCCGGCGTCTCCGGGCGCAGCTCCTCCGCCGCAGGCTCCTCCGTCCCAGCGTCCGCCCTCGGCCCTTCCACTGGCGGCGCGCCGCCGGCGCCGGCGGGTCCCAGGAATTGGACGCGGTCCGCCCGCACCTCCATGGTGGAGCGCGTCTTGCCCTCGGCCTCCCAGCTCCGGTACACCAGCCGGCCCTCCACGCACACGGGGCGGCCCTTCTTGAGGTACTGGTTGCAGGTCTCGGCCTGCCGGCTCCACACGACGATGGTGACGAAACAGGTCTCTTCTTTCCGTTGTCCGCTTTGATCTTTGAAGGTCGAGTTGACGGCAAGGCGCAGGTTGGCCACCGGGGTCCCGCTGGGGGTGTAGCGCAGCTCCGGATCCTTCGTGAGGTTGCCGATGAGCAGCACGCGGTTGAGGCTGGCCATCTCACGCGCTCTTGACCGGTACTGGCGTCCGCGGCCCAGGCGACAGCTCCTCTTCGCTCAAGAGGAGGAAGCGGACGATCGCCTCGTTGAGCCGGAAGAGCCGGTCGAGCGCCTCGACCTGACGGGTCGGCGCGTGAAAGCGCAGGAGGTGGTAGTGCCCTTCCATCTGCCGGGCGATGCGGAAGGCCAGTCGTCGGCGGCCCATCTGCTGGGAGCGCTCCAGGCAGCCCCCCACCTTCTTGATCTGCTCCTCGAGCTGGGCGATCTGCTTGGCCAGCTCCTGCTCCGTGCCGCCCGATTTGAAGATGACCAGCGCCTCATAGTCGCGCGAGGCGAGCTGGTCTGTCCCACGACCCTGCTCACTCATCTGGCGCTCTGTTGTACTGGTTCATCGCCGCCTCAATGCCCTCCTTCATCCACACCTCACACGCCTCCGCCGCCTGCACGATGGCCTGCGCCATGCGAGGCCGCTCGGCGCCCTGAAAGGGCGACAGCACAAAGTCGTGCAGATCGCGAGGCAGCTCCGGCGTGCCCACCCCGATCCGCAACCGGGCCACCTGCTCCGTCCCTAAGGCCTCAAGGCACGACTGCATCCCATGGTGACCGCCGGCGCTCCCCTGGGCCCGCAGCCGCAGCGCCCCCAGGGGGAGGTTCACGTCGTCGCAGACCACGAGCAGCTCCTGAGGGGCGGCGTTGATGGCCTTCAGCGCGTCGCCGGATTCATTCATCATCGTGAGCGGCATGAACAAGCGGATGCACTCCGTCCCGTTCTGATAGTCGCCGTAGACCCCTGCCGGGCGCCCGTCGATCGGGCTGAGGATCCGTTGGCTGATCTGCACCTGGTGACGATCCGCCAACGCCTGGATGAGCCGGAAGCCCACGTTGTGCCGCGTGTCGCGGAAGGTCTGCCCTGGATTGCCGAGTCCCACGATGAGTTTCACCTGACGATCAACGAAGTTTATTTGGACTCTTTCTTGCCTTCAGGCGCAGGCGCCGCCCCCTTCTCTTCCTTGGCCTCCTCGGCCCCCGCGGGTTTGGCCTCCTCTTTCTTCTCGCGGATCACTTCAGGCTCCGTCACCGCCGCGGCCTCCTCCACCTTCTCTTCCCTCGGCTTCTGGACGGAGGCGATGACCCCTGTGGGATCCGTGGTGATCTTCGCCCCCTTGGGCGGAATGAGGTCGCCGACATGGATCGTCTCGCCGATCTTCAGCGCGCTGATATCCAGCTCCACGCTGGGCGGGATCTCCGTGGGCAAGCACTCCACCTCCACCTCGCGCAAGAAGTGCTCCAGGATCCCGCCTTCCTGCTTCACGCCCACCGCCTCTCCCTTGAGGAGCACCGGAATCTTCACCCGCAACCGCTCGGTCAAGACGATCACCTGAAAGTCCACATGGAGGACGTGCCCCGCCACCGGATGGTCCTGAATCGCCTTCACCAAGACGGGCCGCTCCCATGGGGTGCCATCCTCGATGCGCAGGGTGAGGAGCGCGTGCTCTCGCGCCTTGGCGTGCAGCAGCTTGACCAGGGATCGGGACTCCACGGTGACAGCCAGCGGCGTCGTGTCGCGACCGTACACGACCCCGGGGACGAGCCCCTGCCGCCGCAGGCGCCTCACCTGACGCTTCCCCTGGACGGCGCGTCGCCGGGCCGTCAACACGTCTGTCATCTCTTGGAGTCAGACCCCTCAGTTACTGTGTACACAAGATATGTGGTGGGGTCAGCCTGGCACGCCGTCGAACAGCACGCTGATGGACTGCTCGTAGTGAATCCGCTGAATCGCCTCGCTCAACAGCGGCGCCACCGACAGCACGGTGATGTTGGGATGCCGCGCCTCCGGGGCCAAGGGGATGGTATCCGTCACGATCAGCTCCTTGAGGCAGGAGGAGGCGATCCGGCTGCGCGCCGGCTCGGACCACACCGGATGGGTCGCGCACGCGTAGACCGCCGTCGCGCCGGCCTCCTGCAAGGCCTCCGCCGCCTCGACGAGCGAGCTGCCCGTCGCAATCAAATCATCGACCAGCAGACACGTCCGGCCCTTGACCTCGCCCAGGATATGCATGACCGTGGTCGCCTCGGGGCTGCGCCGCCGCTTGTCCACGATGGCCAGGCCCGCCTCCAGCCGTTTGGCGTAGCCCCGGGCCATCTTGATGCCGCCCACGTCGGGCGAGACCACCACGATCGACTTGAGCCGCTTGCGCCTGATGTACTGCTCGAAGACCGTAATGGCATAGAGGTGGTCCAACGGGACGTCGAAGAACCCCTGGATCTGCCCCGCGTGCAGGTCCATCGTCAGGACCCGATCCGCGCCCGCCGTCGTGATGAGGTTCGCCACCAGCTTGGCGGTGATCGGCACGCGCGGCTGATCCTTCCGATCCTGCCGGGCATAGCCGTAGTAGGGGATCACCGCGGTGATCCGCCTGGCCGAGGCGCGGCGCAGCGCGTCGATCATGATCAGCAGCTCCATGAGGTTGTCGTTCGTCGGAGGGCACGTGGGTTGGACGACGAAGACATCCTTGCCTCGGACGTTCTCCTTGATCTTAACGCGGATCTCCCCTTCGCTGAATCGGCCCACCAACGACTCGGTCAGCGGCACCTTCAGGCTGCGGCAAATCGCCCGGGCCAACGCCGGGTTGGCGTTGCCGGTGACAATCGACAGCTCTGACGCCAAGGCCGGCCGACGGGTCGTGCTCATCTTGACAATGCGGATTGCGGATTGCGGATTGCGGAATGAAGAGCCATCTCAATCCGAAATCGAAAATCCGAAATCCACAATGGGCTCGGCAGGTATCGCGGGATCATCTGCGCCGTGTCGATGCGCCGTGTGCCGGTCGGTGGGCCGCCCCACGGCTTTTGGAGCCGGCGCGGCGCGCAGTTGGCGGTCGTTGACGAACCGTGGCGCTGCGTTTCACTGCGGGACGCTTGGCCACCGTCTTCGCGCCGGCGGGTGCTGCGCCGGCACGCCCCTGCGCGCCATCGTCGGAGGACGGGTGGACGGGCGGCGTGCGCTGATCCATGAGGCGCGCCGGCACGCCGGCCACGATGCCCTTGGGCGGCACATCGTGGCCCTTCGGCACCACGCTGCCGGCTCCCGTCACCGCTCCCGCGCCGACCTTGACGGGGGCGATTAGCACCGTATCGGAGCCGATGAACGCCCCTTTGCCGATCTGGGTCTGGTGCTTCTCGCGGCCGTCGTAGTTGGCGGTGATCGTGCCCGCGCCGATGTTCACGTCGTCTTCCACCAGCGCATCCCCCAAGTAGCTGACGTGGTGGATGCGGACCCTGGAGCCGACCTTCGTCCGAACGAGCTCCGCGAAATTGCCCACCCGCACGTGATCGGCCAGGCTCACCCCGCTGCGCAGCCGCGCGAACGGCCCGATGGAGCAGTGCTTGCCGATGGACACCCGCGTCTCGATGACGCTGCAGGGATGGATGACCGTGTCGGCGCCGATCGTCACGCCGTGATCGATGAACGTCGTGCGCGGATCCTCGATCGTCACGCCGTTCTGGAGGTGCGCGTCGACGATCCGCTGGCGGATGACGCCGATCGCCCGCACCAGCTCGGCGCGCGAGTTGATCCCCAGCGCTTCCGAGATTTCCTCGACATGCGCGTTCTGGATCCGCGCGCCTTCCTGATGGGCGATCTGGGAGATCGCGCCGGTGAGGTAGAGCTCCTTCTTGGTCGTGCTGGGCTTGACCTGGGCCAACGCCTCCAGGAGCGCCTGCACGCGGCAGACCAACGGACCGACATTGATCTCGCGGATGGCCCGCTGGGCGGCGTTCGCCTCCGCCTCCTCGACGACCCCGCTGATGCGCCCGTTCTCGTCGCGGAGGACGCGCCCGTAGCCGCCGGGATCCGCCAGGTGCGCCGTCAGGAGCGTGCAGCTTGCCGTGGTCTTGAAGTGGGTCTCCGCGAGCTTCTGCACGGTCGTGCGGCGCAGCAGCGGCGTATCGGCATAGAGGATGAGGACATCGCCGCTGGTGGTGCCCAGCGCCCGCTTCGCGGCCAGCACCGCATCGCCGGTGCCCGCCCGCTTGGCCTGGATGACCACCTTCACTTCGGTGGGCAACTGCGGCTTGATGGCCTCCGCCCCGTGGCCGAGGACGACCACCGGCTGCTTGACCCCGGCCGAGGCCGCAAGATCCAGGGCGTAGGCGATCATGGGGCGGCCGCAGATGGGATGGAGCACCTTCGGCACCTCCGACTTCATCCGCGTGCCTTCACCCGCGGCCAAGATGATGGCGTGCAACTGTCTCATCGTGTGGGTCCTCTCAGCATCGATGCCGTGTCCTCGGTTTCCCTCATCGGAACTGGGGAGCCTGGAATCGAACCAGGATACTCAGATCCAAAGTCTGATGGCTTACCGTTAGCCGACTCCCCAATGACGCAGACTGTCAGTGACCGACTCATGATGTGGCTGATCGGTATGAACGACTTCAATCCGCCATGAGGGATCGACCTGTGGGCGCACACCCCTCGCAACCGCCTGCGCATGCACGGCATCACGGCACAGCCCAAAGACGGATGGGCCGCTGCCTGAGACGCACGTCCTGAGACATCCGAGGTGGCGCAAGCGCGCTTGAATCGTGGCAATGACGGGACAACGCCGGATCGCTTCAGGTGCCAGGTCGTTCCACAGCCCCTTAGCGAGCCCCGCCAAGTCGGGGCCGTTGCGCAAGGCGTGCTCCACCATCCTAAGGGACGGCTTCGGGGCTGTCAAGTCGAAACGCGCGCCGGCGTAGATGTCGCGTGTGGCAAGCTGCACATCACTCACGACGAGGACATGGGCCAACGGAGGGATTCCTGGAATCGGTTCGCACGCCTCGCCCCTGCCGCGGCCGATGGCAAAGGGGGCCGTGATAAGAAAGAACGGCACGTCGGATCCCAGCCGAGCCGCCAACTGCGCGAGCGCTGGAGCGCTCACCTGAAGATCCCAGAGCTGATTCAATCCAATCAGGGTCGCCGCGGCGTCGGAGGAGCCGCCTCCAAGCCCCGCGGCAATGGGAATCCGTTTCAGCAGGTGGATGGACGCGCCTCGGCTCGTCCCGCTCGCCTGCTGGAGCACACGGGCCGCTTGCAGGATGAGGTTGTCTCCTCGGCAGGAGAGACGCGGCTCAGTGCAGGTGAGGCGCAGCTCGGAGGGATGCTCCTCGAAGGTCAATTCATCGGCCAGATCGACGCGCTCGAAGATCGTCTCGATCTCGTGGTAGCCGTCGGGTCGCCGGCCCAGGACGCGCAAGTACAGATTCAGCTTGGCCGGCGCCCGCAGACGGAGCATGAGATCAGTGGCCGCTCTAGGCTGGAGGCTCAAGGCTCTAGGCCAAATCACTGCCCTGCACTCTGAACGATTTTGCCTCGAGCTTACAGCCTGGAGCCTGCAGCGTGTTGCTTGAGGCGGAGGACGTCCTTGGCGGCGTCGGCGATGTCATCGGGCATGAGATGGAACGCCCGCAGGAGTTCGGTGGGATCGCCGGAGGTGCCAAAGCGATCCCGCACCCCGATGAACCGCATCGGAACAGGGTGCTCTTGGACGACGACTTCCGCCACCGCGCCGCCCAATCCACCCAAGACCGTGTGCTCCTCGGCCGTCACGATGGCCCCCGTCTCCCGGGCGGCGGCGATCAACGCCTCGCGGTCCAGCGGCTTGATCGTATGGAGGTTGAGAACCCGCGCCTCAATGCCCTCGCGGTGGAGCTGCTCCGCCGCCTGCAGCGCGTGGGCGACCATCACCCCGCAGGCGATCAGCGTCACCTCGCGCCCCTGCCGCATGACGGTGGCGCGCCCGATCTCGAAGGGATCGGCGGGGTGCGTGATGCGCGGGACGGGACTGCGCCCCAGGCGCAGGAACACGGCCCCGGGGTGGTCGGCGCTGGCGATCGTCGCCCGCTTGGCCTCCAGGGCATCGCACGGGACGATGACCGTCATCCCCGGCAGGGCCCGCATGTGCGCCAGCTCTTCCAGCGCCTCCGCGGTGGCGCCGTCCGCCCCGACGGACAGCCCCCCGTGCGAGCCGACAATCTTGACGTTGAGCTGCTGATAGCAGACCGCCAACCGCAGCTGCTCCAGCGCCTTGCCCGTCACAAACTGCGAGAAGGAACACGCATACGGAATCTTGCCCGCCCACGCGAGGCCGGCGGCCGTGCC
>JAUYPJ010000049.1 GCA_030697665.1 Candidatus Omnitrophota bacterium | reverse complement strand
TCCCCTAGCTTTCGCCTCTCAGCGTCAGAAACAGCCCAGCGAATCGCCTTCGCCACTGGAGTTCCTCCCGATCTCTACAGATTTCACCCTAACACCGGGAATTCCATTCGCCTCTGCTGTCCTCAAGTACTGCAGTCCCCTACCACGGACTCTGGTTGAGCCAGAGCATTTCAGGTAGGGCTTACGGGACCGCCTACATGCCCTTTACACCCAGTAAATCCGAGCAACGCTTGCCACCTCCGTATTACCGCGGCTGCTGGCACGGAGTTAGCCGTGGCTTTCTCTCGAGGTACCGTCAAGTCCCGCCCACTGTTTGCAGGCGGGACGTTCGTCCCTCGTAACAGCGGTTTACGACCCGAAGGCCTTCATCCCGCACGCGGCGTCGCATGGTCAGGCTTTCGCCCATTGCCAAAGATCCTCGACTGCAGCCTCCCGTAGGAGTCTGGGCAGTGTCTCAGTCCCAGTGTGGCTAACCGCCCTCTTAGGCTAGCTACCCGTCATACGCCTTGGTAGGCCGTTACCCTACCAACTAGCTGATGGGACGCAGGCCCCTCCTCAAGCGATGGCAACCTTTCGGTCGAGGCCACCGTTCCTCGCAGGATCATGCGACCCCGTGAGCCTATGTGGTATTAGCCCATCTTTCGTTGGGTTGTCCCACACTTGAGGGTAGGTTACCTACGCGTTACGCACCCGTTTGCCGCTTTCCCGCATTGCTGCAGGATCGCTCGACTTGCATGCCTTATCCACGCCGCCAGCGTTCGCTCTGAGCCAGGATCAAACTCTCCGTCAAATCAGGTCTCTGCCCCGGAGCCTCGGTGGCCTCCAGGACATTGAACTGCTTGAGGTGAATCGATCCGGTGAAACCCCTAAATGACTAGGGACTCGGCAGCACTCTGAATTGTCAAAGAGCGACGAACAGGGACAAAAGAAGAGCGCCTTCTTCCAAAGGCGCTCACTGTCCTTCAAAAGAGGTCTTGGGGTCTTACCGACTTATCAAACGCTCACCAGTCGTTTCACGACTGACCCATCCTTTCATAGGCGAAGTGATCATAGCATGGGGGGCGAGGGCTGTCAAGGGGATTTCCGGGGGGATTTCTTGGGGCTCTGCGGCCTACGGGTGCCCTGCTGCGCCACCGCCTTGGCGGCCTGCGCGGCCGCCTCCGGATGGCCGAGGTAGCGGTGGCGAATCGGCGTCAGATCGTCGTGAAGCTCATAGAGGAGCGGGATGCCGGTCGGGATGTTGAGCTGGAGGATCTGCTCCTCCGAGACCTGATCGAGATGCTTGATGAGCGCCCGCAAGCTGTTGCCATGCGCCGCGATGAGCACGCGTTGCCCGGCACGAATCGCCGGGGCGATCTCCTGATGCCAGTACGGGAGGAAGCGCTGCACCGTATCCTTCAGGCACTCGGTCAGCGGCAGCTCCGTCGGCGCCAGGGCGGCGTAGCGGGGATCGCCTCCGGAATGGCGGGCGTCATCGGGCGTGAGCGCCGGCGGCGGCACCCCGTAGCTGCGACGCCAGAGCAGCACCTGCTCCTCGCCGTAGCGTTTGGCGGTCTCGGCCTTGTTCAAGCCCTGCAGCGCGCCGTAGTGCCGTTCGTTCAGCCGCCAGCTCTGGCGCACGGGAATCCACATGAGGTCCATCTCTTCCAAGACCAGCCACAAGGTCTTGATGGCCCGCTTGAGCAACGACGTATAGGCCACGTCAAACCGGCAGCCGTCGGCGCGCAGCAACCGTCCCGCCTCACGGGCTTCCTGGACACCTCGCTCACTGAGGGGTACGTCGGTCCAGCCGGTAAACCGGTTTTCTTGATTCCACGCGCTCTCGCCGTGTCGGAGCAGAACCAGCGACTTCATCTTCCCACCTCGTTCGGTCCGGCCGGCGTCAGCCGGTGTGCCGCATCCCCGCCGCGATGCCGTTGATCGTCAAGGCCAGCGGACGCTCCAGGAGCTTGCGCACGCGGCGAGCCGTCGTGTGGCGTCGTTGGTGCAGGAACCGGACCTGGAGCAGGCTGATGGGGTCCACATACGGGTTCCGGAGCCGAATTGCATTCTGGAGGACATAGTGATCGTCCAGCAGCTCCCGCTGGCTGGTGATCGCTAGGACCGCCTTGCGCGAACGGACAAACTCCCGCTCAATGGTCGTGAAGATGCGGCGCCCCACGGCCCGTGGACGGACGAGGTCCGCGTAGCGCTTGGCGATCCGCACATCCGCCATGCCGAGGCTCATCTGCAGGAACTCCACCATCACATGAAACCAGGGGAAGTCGGTGTAGAGGCGCTGCAGCGCCGGCAGCGTCAACCGTCTCGATCGCACGCACTCCTCCACCGCTGAGCCAAAGGGGAACCAGCTCGGCAGGAGGTGCCGGCTTTGCACCCAACTGAAGACCCACGGGATGGCCCGGAGGCTCTCAATGGCGCTCGACGGCGCCTGGGCCGCCGCGCCGGGGCGCACCGAGGGGCGAGAGCCGATGCGATATTCGCTGATCGCGTCAATCGGCGTGGCCTGCGCGAAGTACCGCACGAACGCCTCGTCCTCGTAGACCAGGCGGCGGTAGCCTCGCCAGGCGGCCTGCGAGAGGGCCTCCATCGCCGTCTCCCACTCCGCCAACCGAGCAGGAGCGGGCGGAGCCATCAGGGTGGACTCCAACACGGCGGAGAGCACCAACTCCAGGTTGCGCATCGCCATCATCGGATTCGCGTATTTCGCGGCCACCACCTCGCCTTGTTCCGTGATCTTGATGCGTCCTTCAAGGGTTCCCCTGGGCTGCGCCAGAATCGCTTGGTGAAGCGGTCCCCCGCCCCGGCCGATGGTTCCGCCCCGGCCGTGAAAGAACTGCAGGTGGACGCGGTGCGCCTGGGCCACCGTATGCAGCCGACGCTGGGCTCGATACAGTTCCCAGTTGGCGGTGAAGAATCCGCCATCCTTGTTCGAGTCCGAGTAGCCCAGCATGATCTGCTGGGACATGCCGCGGGCCTTGAGGTAGTGACGATAGCTCGGGTGCCGGTAGAGGAACGCCATGACCTCGTGCGCCTGACGCAGATCCTCGATCCCTTCAAACAGCGGGATGATATTGACCCCGGCCCACCAGCCCCGCGTGGTCCTGCGGAAGAGGTCGGTTTGCTGCAGGAACCACAGCACCACCAGGACATCGCTCGGCTGGTGGGTCATGCTGATGATGTAGCCGTCGATCGCCTCCGGATCGACGTGCTCCAGGTGCTCAGCCATGACCTGGAAGGTCCTGACGACCTCCCGGGTGGACGGGGAGCAGTCTTTGAGCAGCTCCACGTACCGCGGGCGGCTCAACAGCTGCGCCAAGAGCGCGCGGCGCTCCGCCTCCGCCATCCGCCGGGGGTCTTCCGTGGAAAGCCCGTGGAGCCGGATGAGCTCTGCGAACGCCTCGAGGTGCCGCTGGCTGTGCTCGCGCACATCGAGCTTCGTGAAGACGAACCCGAAGAGCGACACCTGCAACCGCAACTTCTCCACCGCATGGCGCCCCACCGGCTCGGCCCGATGGGCCAGGAGGCTGCGCTGGATGAGGTGGATGTCGCGCAGGAGCTCCTGCGCGTTTGCATAGCCCCCCACCGCCTCGGAGGGATGGCGACCCATCTGCCGCAGCCGATGGCTCATGATCTCCAGCTTCTGCCGATACGGCTGGTGGGGGAATCGGGCATCGAGCGACTCCGCCAACGCCGGGAAGCTCCTCCGGTCGCTGGCCAGCGAGCGCAGCAAGGCCGGCGCCATCCGACACAGTTGGCTGGAGTGGGTCAACTGCTCCTGCAACCGCGTCAGCGTCTCCAGGTATTTCTCGAGCACGGCCTGCCGATAACGGAGCAGCGCCCACCGCAGGGAGTCGTGCGTCACATTGGGATTGCCGTCCTTGTCGCCCCCGATCCAACTGCCGACGCGCACCAGCGCGGCCAACGGCAGCGCGCGACCATAGAGACGCTCCGCTTCGCTCCGAAACGCCAGCACGACATCCGCCAGCGCATCGTAGAAGACGGAGGAGAGGTAGTAGAGCCCTTGCTCCACCTCATCCCGAATCGTGGGCCGAGCGGAGCGGAGCTCATCCGTCTGCCACAATCCCATGATCTGCTCCAGCAGCTCGCGGGTGATGGCCCGCTCTTCCTTTGGGACCGGGTTGAGCAGCTGGCGCCGCATCAACAGGTCCCAGATCCTCCGGTGCTTCGTCAAGATCGTCGGGGGCAGCGCCTGCGTCGGGTGGGCCGTCAGGACGAGCGTGATGGACAGCTCGGCCGCCCGCTTGACGAGGAGCTCGTGGGGAATCCGGGCCGCGTGCAACCGGTGGACGACGTCCTCGATCGATCCGCGTTGGGGATGGAATCCCGGCATGGCCTCGTAGAAGCGCTTGCGGCGTAACCGATGCGTCTCTTCAGCGATGTTGACGAGCTGAAAGTAGACGGAGAAGGCGCGGATGACGTTCTCCGCGACCGGAATCGGCAGCTGCTCAAGGCCGCGTTGCAGGCGGGGCTGCCCTCGGCCCTGGCCGCGGCGGCGCGTGGCAATCGCCAGCCGGCGGATCCGCTCTTCGGTGTCAAAGAACGCGCGGCCTTCCTGATGGATCAGCACCTCGCCCAGCAGCTCACCGAGGAAGTGGACGTCGCGACGCAGGGGAGCGAGCCGCGCGCGCTGGACGGCACGAGTCATCCCACAACCTGCTGGCTGGCCGGAGGCCGGTCGCTGTCACCATCGTGACTCCATGGTGACAGCGACCGTTTCCCCTCCCGGGGCGGTCGAACCATCAGACGGCGAAACCCAGCCGGTTGTGGGATCATGGCGTGAACGGCTGTTCCAACTGGGACAAGACGGCGGAGTAGTCCAACTCGCCTTTCCCGGAGGCTTCCGCTTCGGCGAAGAGCGCCTCGATCACTGTGGTGACGGGCAGCGCCGCGCTAAACTCCTGCGCGACCTCCACCATCAGCCGCAGATCCTTGCGCATGTGCTTGAGGGCGAAATGGGTGGTGAAGTCCCGCTTCAACAAGCCCAGGCCTTTGGTCTGGTACCAGGGTGAACGAAACGTGCTGGCCTGCAGCACCTCGAGGTACCGCGCAGGATCAAGGCCGACGCGCTGAATCAAGAGGAGCGCTTCCGCAAACCCGGCCATGAGGTGCGCGAGCATCAGATTCGTCGCCAGCTTCAGGGCGGCGCCCATCCCCACTCCGCCCGCATAGATGAGCGTCTTGCCCATGGCGGAGAGCACCGGACGGCATCGCTCGAAGGTCTGGGGCAGCCCCCCGACCAGGATGACGAGGGCGCCCTCCGTCGCCGGACCCTTGGAGCCCACCACCGGGGCATCGAGGAATTCCGCGCGCTTCGTCGTCATCGCCCCGGCGAGCTGGCGCGAGGTGGCGGGGGAGACGGTGCTCATATCGATGAGGACGGCGCCGGCTCGGATCCCTTCCACGACGCCCCCAGGTCCCAACGCGACCGCCTCCACATCCTGGGGTTGAGAGACCATGGTGATGACGACGTCCGA
>JAUYPJ010000045.1 GCA_030697665.1 Candidatus Omnitrophota bacterium | reverse complement strand
CCGTGGTGTGAACAGGCAATGTAAGGCAGTACCCTATCGTAGAGAATTCAGGAGATCGTTGCAAGGCGCTCCAGCCCTCATCTATAATGATCCCGTCATGACACACCCTGAGGTCTCGCATGATCCCGCCGGCAGCCGCTTCTGCGTGAAGCTGCAGGGCTACGAAGCCTGCCTCCTGTACCGCCTGGACGGGAAGGAGCTTGATCTCTACCACACCTACGTCCCGGAGATCTTCCGGGGACGCGGCGTCGCGGAGCAGTTGTGCCGCGCGGCGTTTGAGCACGCCAAGTCCCAGGGCTTCACGGTCATCCCGTCCTGTTCCTATATCTCCGGCGCCTACCTCAAGCGCCATCCTGAGTATGAGCCGCTGACGAAGCGCGGCGGCCCCACCTCCAACCCGCTGGTCTCCGGTTGAGCCGATGGCGATCCTGAAAGTCGCGCGGCTTGGCCATCCGGTCATCCGCACCCCCTCGGAAGCGATCCCGAGAGAAACCATCCCCTCGGCCGAGCTGCAGCGGTTCATCGACGACATGATCGAAACGATGCGGGAGTATGACGGCGTCGGACTGGCCGCGCCCCAGGTGCACGTGGCCAAGCAGATCGCGGTGATCGAAGTGGCCGACAACCGGCGCTACCCCGGGGAGGGCTCCATCCCGCTGACCGTCCTCATCAACCCGAAGATCATCAGCGCGTCGAAACGACAGATGGAGGATTGGGAAGGCTGCTTGAGCGTCAACGAGTTCCGCGGGAAGGTGCCCCGCGCGGAGGCGCTCGAGGTGGAAGCCTACACCCGGAAGGGCGAGAAGGTGAAGTTTCACGCCCAGCGCTTCTTTGCTCGGGTCATCCAGCATGAGTGCGACCACCTGGTGGGCAAGGTGTTCCTCGACCGGATGCCGAACCTCTCCACCCTCTCGCACTTGCACGAATTCATCCGGTATAAGCAGGATCCCTCATGATGGAGGGACGAGTGGCCGCGTGACGACGGTGGCCGGCAGACGCGCCGTCCCGCGCAGGATCGCCACCGCCGTCCCCGCCTCATACGCGCCCCGCTTGAGATACCCCAGGGCGATTGGGCGCTTCAGGGCGAGCGAGTAACAGGCGCTCGTCACCCACCCGACGTCCGCCTCATCGCGCACGATCCGATCACCGGCTTCCGGCACCGACGTTCCCTCCTCGACTCGCAGTCCCATCAACTTCTTGTTGACGGAGCCGTACGTCTCAAGGCGCGCGACGATCTCCTGCCCGGGATAGCACCCCTTTGTTCCGCAGGCCGCCACCGCCTCCAGCCCGGTCTCAGGCAGCAGGTTCGTCTGGTCCATGTCGATGCCGAACCAGGGCAGTCCCGCTTCAAGACGGGCCGTATTGAGCGCCTCCCACCCGACGGGACGCAACCCCATCGGCCCGCCGCGGTCACGCAGCCACCGCCAGAGCGGCTCCATGAGCTCTGCGGGCACGATGCACAAAACCCCGTCCTCGTCCGTGAGACGGTGCCGGACGCACTCAACCGCCATCCCATTGACCATCGCCGCACAGTGATCACCCGCCTCGGGCAACTCCACGGCCTGTCCGAACAGCTCCTGCGCCACCGCCGGCGCCCGATGTCCCTGGAGGGCCACGACGGCGTGACGCCGCTCCTGGTTGACCAGGCTCACCTGCTCGCGAAAGAGGGAGCGCGTCAGCGTCTCCGTCACCACCGAGGCGCGGGTGGCGTCGCACAACAGCCAATGGGCGTCTTCATGAGCCACCACCAGCAGATCGCTGATGAGCGCGGCGTTGGCGCTCAGGAGGGCCGCCTGACAACCGCCGCCGGGCGGCAGCGCCGCGATGTCGTTCGTGAGAAGACGATGGAGAAAATCGATCCGGTCCGGGCCGCTGACGTGGATGAGCGCCTGCGTCGAATAGTCGAGCAGCCCGACTCCGGTCCGCAGCGTCTGGTACTCCTCCTCGAACGACTGAAAGCGCCACGGGACGATCCAAGGACCCACCGTCTCGTAGTGGACAGGCCGCTCGGCATGCTTGCCGTGGAGGAGCAGCGGGATCGGCATCACGTCTCCACTGTAACGACGCGGCCCGGCTGCGTCAAGCCGTGACGCGGCATCACTTCCTCGAGGATGGCTCCGTGGCATTCTAACATCGTCAGCACAGATAAAACTACCAGGAATCCCGGTATATTAATATACTTGACAAAATACCAGGAATCCCGGTATATTTTGAGTATGAAGATTCACTTACCAAATAGCGCATTCCTAGGAAACGTTGACCCATTTCTCAAGGGGTTTGATCCTTCGTTTCCTCACGCTTTGGAGATCACGACAAATGAGAGTTGGCTATCCCTCCACCCACTTGTTCTCTCCATGACAGCCGCACTTGGTCTCACCGTAGACCCCAAACAAATCACGTTCGCAAAACCGTCAGCAAAATCGGCGCATTACCTCGTACGTATGGGCTTATTCGGAATCTTAAATATCCCGTGCGAGATCAGCATACAAGAACATGCGCCAGAAGGGCGGTTCATCCCACTGACTCAAATACACACGCCCAACGAATTGACCAAATTCATTGCTGAGATGATTCCCCTTCTCCATCAAGAACCTGAGCAAGCCAAAACCATAAGCCATA
Source organism: Candidatus Omnitrophota bacterium (assembly GCA_030697665.1). Lineage (GTDB taxonomy): Bacteria > Omnitrophota > Gorgyraeia > Aquiviventales > Aquiviventaceae > JAUYPJ01. The sequence goes on along the minus strand of JAUYPJ010000045.1, from coordinate 4,245 downwards.
TTATCAGTGAGTTGGTGCGAAACGTCATTGAACACGCGCAGAGTACGAAAGGCGCTATAGTCTGCGCCCAGTATTATAGAAAGACCAACAGGATTGCGATAGGAATTGCTGATACGGGGGTCGGTCTCAAGGCGAGTATCAACCGCTCTCATGCAGCTGACACAGATTTGGATGCCATTAGATTAGCGCTATGGCCTGGAATTACAGGAACGACTCGTAGACCGGGCGGCACTGGACAAAACGCTGGCGCTGGCTTATTTATCATCAAATCCATTGCAGATGTGAACCAGGATTTCTTCGTCATGTATAGCGGGGGGGGATTTTATAAACTTCTCAAGAAACGTGCTCCGAAACTGAGTTTGAAAGCCGACCCATTCGCTGACAGACATACAAAGGACGGCAGGTTACCATATTGGAAAGGGACGGTGGTTGGCGTGGACATCAGTCTAGACAACACAAAAGAGTTCTCTGTCCTGCTAAGCGCGATCCGAAAGGCTTATTCTGGTTTGAAAAAGAGAAATGGATATCGTCGAAAGCCGAGGTTCCTATGAAACGAATTGAGATTCTTGAGCGGGCCGGCAGTTTTTCTGAGAACAAAGATATCGGACGAGATATCCGAATGAAAGAGATTATGCCCGCTCTTGCGAAGAATGAGGAAGTCGTGCTTGATTTCAAGGGCGTCGAATCCGCAACGCAGTCGTTTATTCACTCGCTCATTAGCGATCCGATACGAGAGTATGGAGATAAAGCGTTAGAGCACATTGCCTTCAAATCTTGCAATGACAACATCAAAGAAATCATCAAGATCGTGGTGGACTATATGCAAGACGCGGAAGAGCAGAACCGGCAAAGAAGTTAAACTGTTTTCCCAAAGAACTTCTCCCCCTCTGATCCTTCTCGCCTAGCCGAATCACATTAAGCTCACATTAAGCTTCCTTGACGGTGCGCGCGCTTTCCGGTAGGATGGGCACAATACACTCACAACCACAAGGAGGCTGTTCCCATGGCGATTGCAACTGTATCCCCCACGGCGCAAGAGCGTCCCGGCGCCATCACGTTCAAAGGCAACCCCTTGACGCTCCTCGGACCGAAGGTGACGGTGGGAGCTAGCGCACCTGACTTTTCGGTGGTCGCGCAGGATCTGTCCCCCGTAACCTTGTCCAGCTCGCGGGGCAAGACGCGGCTCATCAGCGTCGTGCCGTCGCTGGACACCCCGGTGTGCGATGCCCAAACCCGGCGGTTCAACCAGGAGGCGTCCACCCTGGCGAACGTGGAGATCCTGACGATCAGCATGGACCTGCCCTTCGCGCAAAAGCGCTGGTGCGGGGCCGCTGGGGTGAACCAAGTGAAGGTGCTGTCCGACCACCGGGATGCCTCCTTCGGACGGGCGTACGGGGTGTTGATCAAAGAGCTGCGCCTGCTGGCCCGCGCGATCTTCATCGTGGACGGCAGCGACATCCTCCGGCACGTCGAGTACGTCCCTGAGCTCAGCGCGCATCCGAACTACGACGCCGCGCTCGCGGCGACCCGCCAACTCGCCTCCGCGCGCTAGTGCTTCGACAGGATTGACCTGATGGGTGCTCAGGGGGGCCAATCCTGCTCAGCACTAGTGGTGAGCTACCTATCGAAACAAAGTTGTCGAACCACTAGGGCCTCGGCGTGATGCCCCCAGCCATCCCGGTGTGGTTGCGCATGGGAGCGGTGGCGCTGCGTCTCGCCTGGCCCGATCTGGCACGACCCTGGCGTTCACCGCTGCTGCGGTGGCGCATCGAGACCTACGGAGCGCTCGATGAGCACGGACGCCTCCTCCACGCCGAAGAAATCACCCCCCGCCGCTTCCTCCAGTTCCTCGCCCGCCACCGGCAGGCGCTCGTCCGCTTCCTGCGGTGGGCCGCCTCCCTCTAACGAGTCCATAGTCCGTGGTCCATAGTCCATAGCCAAACCAGGTTCAACTATGGACTATCGACTATGGACGATGTTGCTAGGCGTTGTCGAGTCCCGTCGAGGTCAGGTATACTCTCACGTAGCGCTTGTTAAGGTCGCTTAAAACGTGATGAACGATGGCAGGGATGAACGAGCCGAGCCCAGGACAGCAGATGATCCTCGTGTTCGACCATGATGAGGCGGAGGCCCGCCTGACGAAGGAAGCGCTGGAGCGGCACGGATTTCTCGTCGAGTGCCGCCGCAGCGCCCAGGACGGCCTGGCGGGGCTGGCCCAGAAGGACTACGCGGCGTACGTCATCGACGTCCACCTGCCGGATGTGCCGTGGACGGAGCTGCTCAAACGCCTTGCGGCCCTCACGCCCGAAGCGGTCTCCATCGTGATCGGTGACCAGGCCGATGAAGCCGGCGCGCTCGAGGCGATCAGGTCGGGGGCGTCGGACTACGTCCATCGACTGCCCGACCACCGTCACCTGGCGATGCTGCCGCTCGTCATCTCCGAAAGCCTTGAGCGACGCCACGTGAAGGACAAGCGCGCACAGCTTCACGTGGAGCTGTGGGAGCACCTCCAGCTCCTTGAGGAGCGGACGGCTGAGCTGCAGAAGGCCAACGAGGAACTGAAGCGCGTCGCGCAGCTCAAGTCGGACCTCGTCTCGACGGTCAGCCATGAGCTGCGCACGCCCCTGGCGACGATCAAGGAGTTCGCCGCGATCCTGGCGGACCGGCTTGCCGGTCCCCTCACCGACGACCAAGCCGCCCATCTGGCCACCATCACGACCAACGTGGAGCGGCTTGAGCGGATGATCGAGGCGCTGCTCGACAAGGCGAAGATCGAGTCGGGTCGCGTCCTCCTCGACACCCGGGTGATCGAGCTTGCGCCCCTCGTCGCCCACGTGCTCCAATCCATGCGCCCGTTGGCTGAGAGCAAACGGATCACGCTCGAGGTGGTGCTCCCACCGGAGTCGCCCGAGGTGCTCGCCGACGAGGATAAGATCACCCAGGTGCTGCTCAACCTGGTCAGCAACGCGATCAAGTTCACCACGGGACCGGGTCGCGTCACGATCCGCGTGGAGGCGCAGGCGGAGGAGGTCCGATGCAGCGTGACGGACACGGGGGTCGGGGTCGCGCCTGAGGATTTGCCGAAGCTGTTTGAGCAGTTCATCCAGCTTCGGCGGCTCCCAGGCCTTCAGGACCAGACCGGAACCGGGCTGGGGCTGGCCATCAGCAAACGCCTGGTGGAGCTGCACGGGGGCCGCATCTGGGCGACCAGCGCCGAAGGCAAGGGCAGCACCTTTACCTTCAGTCTGCCGCAGTCCCGCGCCGAGCAGGTGCTCCGGGACCGCCTCAAGGCGGGCGTGGAACGCGCCAAGCGCGCCCAGGCCCGCTGCTCGATCATCCTCGTCAGGCCGCAGCCGCTCCAGGACCTTATGGCGCGGCACGGCGCCAAGGCAGTCCATGCGCTCCTCAAGGAGCTGGAGCAGACCGCGTGGGATTTCCTGCCATCGAGGGAGGGCGAGGTGGTGATCCGGTGGCCGCGCGGCGAGCTGGCGGTGATCCTCGAAGGAAAGGAACAGCCCTCGGCGGAGGCGCTCGCCGCCCGCCTGATGCGGATGGCGGGAAATGACAAGACCTTAACTGTCGCCGGTCAGCCGCTCGCGGTCCAACTCGTGACGTCGGCAGCCACCTACCCCGATGACGCCGCGGCGGAGGAGGCGCTGCTCACGGTCGCTGAGGAGCGGCTGTCGCGCAGCGGCGCGCACCGCAGCCGCATCCTCGCAGTGGACGATGATCCCCGGATCCGCGAGCTGATGAAGGAATTGCTGACCCACCGCGGCTATGAGGTCCTCACGGCCGCCGACGGCCCTGAGGCGCTCGATCGGCTCGCCACCCAGACGGTGGATCTCGTCCTGCTCGACCTCATCATGCCGCGCATGGACGGCTATGAGGTCTATCACCTGCTCAAGGAAAACCCCCGGACCAGGGACATCCCGGTCATCATCGTCACGGGCCTCGGGGAACGCAAGGACCGGCAGCTCGGCCTCGACACCTCGACCTACAACTATCTGACCAAACCGTTCCAGGTGGAGGATCTCGCGACCAAGGTGCGGGAGGTCCTGCTCCAGTGCAAGACACTGCGGTCGTAAATGGACCCACCAATGCACCTTATTGAGTTACGTGTAAGTAATGGATACTCTCACCGATCCCACGGAAGTTGGGACGCAGAGATGCAGGACCACAGCCGCCGTTGAGAACCGCGCAGCGTACGGATCGCCTGGTGGAGCCGGCCCCGGAGCTGGTCCACAT
>JAUYPJ010000040.1 GCA_030697665.1 Candidatus Omnitrophota bacterium | reverse complement strand
GGCGTTCTCGCGCTCCTTCCCGCTGAGCTGCACGGACTCGCTGAGCAGTCCATCCGGTCCGCCATGGAAGGAGGCTGGCCGGCGAGAGCAGGTGCGCCGCACGAGACGGATCAGGACGGCGCGGTGCGTGAAGCCGATCTGGCCTCGCGGGCAGTTCCGGTGTGGGGAGAGCTGGTGGCGGAAGCGGCGGCTCGCGAGCTGGCGGAGCGGCGGCGGACCGATGAGGCGGTACGCCGGAGCGAGGATTGGTCCCGACTGCTTTTCGGCGAGATCCCCGAGGCCGCCTTCGTCGTAGACCCCGAGACCTACCGCATCCTGGACGTCAACCCCGTCGCCGTGGGGCGCTACGCCTACTCGCGCGAGGAGCTGCTGGAGATGACGGTCCTTCAGCTCTATTCCGAGGACGATGTCGCGATCGCCAGGGCGGCCTTGGCGCGCACGCCGGACCAAGGCTTCGCCAGGGAGGAGCGCAGCCGGCATCGCCGGAAGGACGGGGCGCTGCTTTCCATGGAGCTGCACCGGGCTCGTCGCCACATCGGCGGTCGCGACATCCTCCTGGTCATCGTCGTGGACCTGAGCCAGAAGGAGGTCCTGGAGGCCCAACTGCGCCAATCCCAGAAGATGGACGCCCTGGGCCTGCTCGCGGGTGGCATCGCGCATGACTTCAACAACCTGCTGACCGCCATTTCCACCAACGTCTCGATGGCGCTGACGGCCCTCGGAGCCGAGCATCCGGAGTACGCGGGGCTGCGCGACGCCGAAGACGCCGCCCGGCACGGAGCCGAACTGACTCGACGGCTCCTGACCTTCAGCCGCAAGGGCGAAAGCACGCCCCGGGTGATCAATCTGAACAGCTGCGTGGACGAGACCGTCCGGCTCCTCAGCCGCACGATTGATCCGAGAATCAGCCTGGAGAGCGACGGAGATCCTGTCCTGTGGCCTATCCGAGCGGATCCGGGCCAGATGAGTCAGGTGCTGATGAACCTCTGCATCAATGCCCGCGACGCCATGCCGGAGGGTGGACGGCTGACCATCGTGACCCGGAACGTCACACTGGACCAAGCCTACTGCCGCACCAACCTATCGGCGCGGGCGGGCCAATTCGTCCGGCTCACGGTGAGCGACACCGGTTGCGGCATGGACGCAGCCACGCAGGCGCGACTCTTCGAGCCGTTCTTCAGCACCAAGGAGGTGGGCCGCAGCACCGGGCTGGGCCTGTCGGTGGTGTTCGGTGTGGTGAAGCAGCACCACGGCTGGATCAACGTGTACAGCGAGCCCGGCCAGGGCACAACCTTCACCATTTACCTGCCGCGCCCGCTCGATGGGGCGACCGAGGAGCAGGCGCCGGCACCGGAGGCGGCGGTGCGTGGCGGCGGCGAGGTCCTCCTGCTGGTGGACGACGACCCCGCGGTGCGCAGCGTTGGCCGCCGGGTCCTAACGCGCTATGGGTATACGGTGCTAGAAGCGGCCGACGGCGATGAGGCGCTCGCGGTGTTCGCGCGGGAGCGGCGCCGTATTGCCGCCGTGGTGCTGGACCTCACCATGCCGCGCAGGTCCGGCCGGGACACTTTGGTCGAACTGATTCGGATGGATCCCGAGCTTCCGGTGCTCCTCTCCAGCGGCTACGCGGCGGATCTGGCGGCGGGCGAGCTTCTCGCCGCCGGTGCCCGAGGCTTCGTGTCGAAGCCCTACCAGCCCCGCGATCTGGCGCGGGCCGTCCGTGAGGCGCTCGACGGCTCGTAGGACCTTGGGTCATGGCAGCCGCGCCAAGCCGGCTGCGCCATAGCTCGGGCGGCGGCACCCCAACGGGCCGGCGCGCTCCGACCCTCGCACTCCCTACCAACGCCTTGTCGTCCCTGAGCCTGTAGTTTCCCGGCCTCCGCTCGACCTCGCGCCTTTATCGCGGCACAGCCCTTGCCTTCTTCAACGTCACGGTTCGCCTTGCGGTCCTATTCACCCGCGCCTCGCAGAGAGCGATGCTCCGAAGCCACATCGGCCGCACCCCGACGAGAAGCGCGAGCCGCCCCGGACCGAACCCGGCGGCGGCGGCCGGACTGGCGGACGTCGAGCCCCGCGCGGAGAGCCTCCAGCTCGACTTGTTGGCCCACATCCCCTCTTCAATCCTCATCTTCGACGCCGGCCTCAGAGTGCTGTTCGCCAACGGGAACTTCCTCCTGAAGTCGAAGCGCGAGGCTCACGACACCGTCGGCAAGCGGCTCAACGACATCTTTCCGCCGGCGATCCTCCTGTATACCAACCTTGAAGAGCGGCTCCGGAACGTCCTGCGCACCGGGCAGAGGTTCGTCGGCGGCGAGATGGAGTTTCGGGCGCCAGGGCTCGCCCCGCGGGTGTACTTCTACAGTCTGACGCCGCTCGGCAACGCCTACGGCGGCGTCGAGAGCGTCATGTTATTCATGGACGACGTAACGGAGAAGAAGAACCTGGGCGAGCGAGTGATGCGGGCTGAGCGCCACCTGGCGAGCGTGGTGGAGAGCGCGTACGACGTCATCATCTCGCTGGACGCCGAGGGCGCCGTGATGACGTGGAACAGCGCCGCCGAGCGCATTCTGGGCTTCTCCTCCCGGCAGATGGTCAGCCGCCCCTTTTTCGGGCTCTTCCCCGAGCGCACGCAACAGGATCTCAAGACCCTTGTCTTGCAGGTGGTGCGGGAAGGGGAGGTCCAGGAAATGGAGACGGGGATGACGACCAAGGCTGGCCAGGAGGTCCTCATCGCCTGGCGCCTCTCGGCCATGCGAGAGGACGGGGGTCGCGTCACGGCCGTGGTAGGGGTCGGGAGGGACCTGACCGAGAAGCGGCAGCTGGAGCTGCGGCTGATCCAGTCGTCCAAGATGGCGGCCCTGGGGGAGATGGCGGGCGGAATCGCCCACGAGGTTCGAAATCCCCAGGCCATCGCCTCCGCCGCCGCACAGATCCTGCTCAAGCAGGGGGACGACCCGGTGCTGCGGCGCGAGTGCGCCGAGAAGATCCGCGCCGCTGCGACGCGCGCCGGCGCCATCATCGAAAACCTGCTGAAGTTCGCGCGGCCGTCGGAAAGCTTGGACGAGCGCGTGGACGTCAACGAGGCGCTGGAGGATACGCTCTCCCTGGTCGGTCACCAGATCTCGCTCCAGTCGGTGGAGATCGAGAAGCGTCTGGGGCGAGGGCTGCCGGTGGTGAAGGGCAGCAAGAACCAGCTCCAGCAGGTCTTCATGAACGTCATCCTGAACGCGTACCACGCCATGCCGGCGGGTGGGAAGCTGACGATCGAGACCGTGCCGGGCGGCGATGGGGAGCCGCGAGGCGTGGAGATTCGGTTGACCGACACGGGCTGCGGAATCCCCGAGGCGAACCTCGGCCGGATCTTCGACCCCTTCTTCACCACGATGCCGGTCGGGCAGGGGACCGGGCTGGGCCTCGCCCTCGGCTACAGCATCATCAGGCACCATCAGGGTGGGATCCGCGTCGAGAGCGCGGTGGGCAAGGGATCCACCTTCACGATCAACCTTCCGGCCCTGCCGGAGTCCTGAGCGGAGGCTCGGTGTTGGAGATCCTGGTCGTGGATGACGAGGCCGACATTTGCTGGGCCCTGGAGATCGCGCTGCGCGACGCCGGCTTTCGGGTCACGCCCGTGAGCGGAGGAATCGGCGCGATCCGTGAGGTGGCTGAACGGCACTTCGACGCCGCGATCGTCGACGTCAAGCTCCCGGGCAAGAGCGGCCTCGAGGTCTCGCAGCAGCTCCGGAGGCTCGATTCCCGAATCAAGGTGGTGTTGATCTCCGGCTACCACTACGCAGACGATCAGCCGATTCAGGCGGTGATGCGGCAGGGTAAGTGTCATGGTTTCATCAGCAAGCCATTCGATCTGGATCAGGTCTCGGCCCTCCTCCGGCGGGTTATCGAGGAGGATCGGGCGAGCCCCCTGCCCGAGCTGAGTCCAGTGTCAAGCGGGGCAAACCTGAGAGGAGGTGAGTGAGATGGCAGTCGAGAAGGCTATTGGGTCGTCCAGCCTGGTCGATGTGGTGGACCGGATCCTGGACAAGGGCATCGTCATTGACGCCTGGGTGCGGGTCTCCCTGGTGGGGATCGAGCTCCTGGCGATCGAGGCGAGGGTGGTCGTGGCGTCCGTGGAAACGTACCTCAAGTACGCGGAAGCGATCGGCCTGACCACGACCGCCGCGGCGCCGGCTTAGCCGTCGCAGCGGGTCGAAGAGAGGTTTCTGCCGAGGCGCCCTTGGGCGCACGATGCTCCTTAGCGCGTCTCGCCAGGATCTCTCCTTCAGGAATCGCAGCGAGCAGGTATCAACCGATCACAACGACGAGGAGGCAAGAGCATGAAGACCACAAAGGGACCGCGGAAGCGGATGAGGCCGCCGCGGCCGATGTCGTCGGCCGAGAGGTCGGCCGAGGCGGGGGGCAGTGGCGTGGCCATGACAGGCGAGATGGGCAGCCTGGCGGAGGACATCGTGGGTTCCTTCGACGCACGGATGGAACGGGTGGCCGCGATCCGGGAGGAGACGGCGGAGCTGCTCGGTGCCGCTCGGCAGTGGATGCGGGAGGTGGCGGGCGAAGCCGTAGCGTCTATTCGGGCCGAAACCGGCCAGCTGATGGACGGCTTCCGTCGCGAGCACGCCGCCAACGCCGAGACCTGGCACCATCTTGCCGCAACGATGCAGAGAAAGCGGGCGGAGGCGACGCGGTGACGGCGGGCCAGTGACAGCGGTGGCCGACCGGATGGAGCGACTCGCCCAGGAGGTCGTCGCCTGCTACGAGGCGAGGATCTCCTCGGTGGAGCAGATCATCGCGGCGACGCACGAGACCCTTGAGACGTTCAGGGGCGAGCGGGAAGAGATGCGCAGCCGGCTCCGGGAGGCTCTGGCCAAGACGGCATCCCTGAGGAAGCGCGATTTCGACGCCATGATGCGTGGGCTCCTCTCGCTCCAGGAGCAGCGCCAGGAGCGCGTGAAGGGGATGGTGCGCAGCTACCTCGCGGAGCAACGAGCCTCGGCGCGGAGTCTCGGAGAGGCGCTGGCGGGGAGAGAGACGAACATGGTGGACGTCGCCGCCCGGCTCCGCGCTTTCGGCGCAACGCAGGAAGCGCGCGCCAGCGAGCTCACGAGTACCCTCGCCGAGTTTCGGCGCGACCAAGAACGAGTGACCTCCGCGCTCGGTCAGTTGCTGTCCAACGGCCCCTCCATCCGCGTCATGGATCTGAAGGCCACCCTCAAGACCATCCAGCCCCAGCACCCGACCGTTAGGGAGAGAGAAAGGGTCCGGACATGAGAGAGGAGCTTGGCACGGTCATCGAGCCGCAGCCCCTGCCGGATTTCGTGGAGACTCCGTACGTCACGGCCCTCACCGAGCGTGCGCTGGGCTACGTCAAGGCGGGCTTCCCTGTCCACTTTCGGGGGGCCTCCGGCACCGGCAAGACGAGCCTCGCGCTGCACGTGGCCTCACGGATCGGCCGGCCGGTGGTCATGATCCACGGCGACGCGGAATACAGGACGTCGGACCTGGTGGGCGGGGAGTACGGGTATCGGCTGAGGAAGGTCATTGACCGCTTCGTCTCCCGGGTCCTGAAGGTGGAGGAGGACATGGTCAAGCGGTGGGTGGACAACCGCCTTACCGTCGCGTGCAAGTACGGTTTCACCCTGATCTACGACGAGTTCACCCGCTCCCGCCCCGAGGCGAACAACATCCTGCTGTCCATTCTCCAGGAAGGGATGATGGACATGCCGGCGGGCCGGGGAGGCGAGGAGAGCTACGTGAGGGTGGATCCGCGCTTCACGGCCATCTTCACGTCGAACCCCGAGGAGTACGCGGGGGTGCACCGCAGCCAGGACGCGCTGCGCGATCGGATGGTCACGCTGGACCTCGATCTCTTCGATCTGGAGACCGAGGTGCGGATCACCCACGCGAAATCGGGGCTGCGGCGCGAGGATGTGGAAAAGATCGTGGCGGTGGTGCGTGCGCTGCGGGCCTCGGGAGTGTGTGAATTCGCCCCCACCATACGTGGCAGCATCATGATCGCCAAGTCCCTCCGAGTGCTGAACGGCCAGCTCAAGGGCGCCAACGGGATCCTCGAGCAGACCTGCCAGGACATCCTGGGCTCCGAGACGAGCCGATTGGGGGGACACGCCAACCAAGCCAAGGTGCGAACGCTGGTCAGAAAGCTCGTCAGGGAGCACTGCTGAGGGAGCGGGCCATGAAATGTCTGACGCACGTCAAGGGGTTGGGAGACATCCGGGGCATTCGCAGTGCGGTCATGCTGCGGGTTCAGGGTCGCGGCTACCTGGACCTCTACATGCTGGAGAAAGAGCAGGAGCGGCTCGAGCGAGAGGCAGCCCTGGTGACCGGGCGCAGCCGGGCGATCGGGAAGCGCCTGGAAGAGATCGCGGAGCAGATGTGTCGCCTGCGGCAGTCGCCGGAGGCTGGGCGTGCCGGTGGCGGCGGGGAGCGAGCAGCGGAGCCGGGCGGACAGGGAAGGAGCGGGAGGCCGTGGAAAACGTTCGCGCTGAGGTACTGAGTCCCCCAGGTCCTCCCCGCTCCCGCCTCCGGGAGGAGAGGGCGAGCGAGGCCCTTCACCTGTACTGCGTCGCGGCGATGGGGACGCCGGCGCGATTCGGTCCCATCGGGCTCGGCGGCCGGGAAGTCTTCGCCGTCCGGCATGCCGGCCTCGCCGCCGTCGTGAGCCGATCGCCGGCTCGCGCCTGGGCGACCATGATGAAGAGCGATGTGGTTCCGTACCTGTTCGCGCACCAGGCGGTGATCGAGAAGGTCATGCGTACCGAGACCGTTGTCCCGGTGAAGTTCGGCACCACGGCGCGGGCCGCGGCCGAGGTGCGGAGGATGCTGGAGCTGGGACGCGGCCGGCTCGCGGCCGCCCTGGCTGCCATGGAGGGGAAAATCGAGCTGGACGTAGTGGCGCTGTGGAAGGACCTGAAGCCGACGCTTGAGGAGATCGCCGACCGGGATGAGTTCAGGACGCGGAAGGCCGCGATCAGCCGCCGGCCCTTTGAGGAGACCAGAGCCGAGCGGATCGAGCTCGGCAGGCTCCTCAAGGCCGAGGTGGACCTGGTGCGGGAGCAGCGCGCCGCTGAGATCGTGGAGGTGCTGGCGAGCGTGGGAGAGGCCCTGTGTCCCCACGCGCTGGTGGACGAGCGCATGATCGTGAACGTCGCCCT
>JAUYPJ010000024.1 GCA_030697665.1 Candidatus Omnitrophota bacterium | reverse complement strand
CTTCTCCAATCAACGTACCCTGTCGATTCCGGTCAAACGGCTGGCATCGCTCAGGGGCAACGGCAAACATGCGGTTAAATCCGGTAAACGCGATACGTGAAAAAGGATCGGCCCCTCCGGCGACCATGATGTCAGCCCGATTGGCGCGTAAAAGATCTGTAGCGTAGCTAACCGCATAGTTGCCAGCTGCACAAGCGGTAGGAATCATGAAATTGGGACCCAAGAGATTGAAATGCTGCGCGACGTTAGCACTCATCGTACAGCTTGGGTAGCGGGTCACCAACGAAGCCAGGGTCTTGCCCTCCCCGCGAGCAACCCAGCAATCATCAATTTGCTCGAGCGATTGGATATCGGCCATGGTAGTACCAAGACAGACGCCCGTTCTGGCCCGCTGAAGCTCTTCAGTTGTAAGGCGGGCGTCTTCAAGCGCCATCTTTGCGGCTGCAATAGCAAACTGTGATCCACGACCCAGTCGCCTCGCTACTGCAGCTGGCATAAACTGCAAGGGATCGAAGTCTGGTACTTCACCACCGTAGTGAGTCGGGTAGTCAGAGGTGTCAAGGTACTGAATCTTGCGGATGCCGGAGCGGCCGGCGAGCAAAGAGTCCCAGAACGCCTTCCAGCCGATGCCGACGGAAGAGACAACCCCTAAACCTGTCACTACGATGCGGGGTTGTTTCATAGCAAATCGTTGGCTTTCGCCGCGAGCGCAAATTCCCCTTTACTGACTAACCGATCTTCCACCCTGACCTCAGCGCTGAGAATGACTGCGGTCGAGGTGAGTTTCACGGGCCTTACCTCGATGCGGAGCTGGTCGCCGGGCCAAACCGGTTCGATGAAGCGGATCTTGAGGCTGCCCATCAGATAGGTCACATCGCGATGGTCCGGTTGGGCGATGTGGAAAAAGACAATACCGGTTTGGGCGATCGCTTCGATGATCATCGCTCCCGGTGTCACAGCCTTCTTCGGAAAATGACCCTGGTAGAACCATTCATTGCCGGTCAGGTTCTTCAGACCCACCACGCGGATCCCAGGCTCGATTTCAACCACACGGTCTAACATCAAAAAGGGAAACCGCTGGGGGATGATCTGTTTGACCTGCTCAAAGTCGAGCTGGTCTGATTGTGTAATGGTGGCTGCGTTACTTGACATATTTTTTGGCAAGCTCCACCGCCCCACTGAGGGTAGTAATCTTGGGAAGATCCTCCTCAGGAATCTTGATTTTAAACTTCTTGTCCATGGGGGCTAGGATTTCCAGCGCCATCATAGAGTCCATGCCCAAATCTTCCACGAGGTGGGCGTCAGGATCAATCTGGCTGGGTTCCATTTCCAGAATATCGGCGATCAAACTCCGGACCTCTTGCGCGATCGTGGTTGCATCCATCATAGCTCAAGCCCTCGTGACATGTCGCGCCGTCCTCTCCCCGGTGTCAGAGCGTTAAACCCCCGTCCACAACAAGCACCTGCCCTGTCAGGTACGAAGCCGCGTCGCTGAGCAACACCGTGACCATCCGGGCAACCTCCTCAGGATGCCCGAAGCGCCCTAGTGGGATGTGCTTCCGAAGCTCGGTCTTTCGCGCTTCAGGGATCGCGCCGGTCATGTCGGTTTCAATGTAGCCAGGGGCAACGGCGTTCACCGTGATGTTGTAGCCGGCGACCTCCTTGGCCAGCGCTTTGGTGAAGCCGATCACACCGGCCTTGCTGGCGGCATAATTCACCTGCCGCGCCATGCCCGCCATGCCGGCCACCGAGGCGATATTGACAATGCGGCCGCTGCGCTGTTTCATCAATGTCACGATGGCGGCGCGGCACAGGTTGAACACCCCGGTTAAATTGGTGTCGAGCACGTCGCGCCAATCGGTTGGATCCATCAGCATCAGCGCCTTATCGCGCACAATCGCTGCGTTGTTCACCAGTCCATCGAGCCGGCCGAATTTCTCAACCGTGGCGGCGATCACTTCTTGAGCGCGCGGAAGATCCCTGACGTCAGCCTGAAGAGCCAGCGCATCCTCGTCGGTCATCCGAAGCTGTTGAAGCACCTCATCCGCTGAGCGCCGCTGCTGGGCGTAGGTCAAGGTCACCTTGGCTCCCTGGCGGTGCAGCTCTTCGACAATGGCTCGCCCGATGCCACGGCTACCGCCTGTGACGATCATCACCCGTCCCTCAAGCGGCCGCTGAACTCCTGTCGAAGCTTGGGTATCGCGCACAAGCAGTTGCTCACTCATGTGTCAATTTGCCTGATGGGCGCCACCGATGACCAGCGCCGATGAAACGCCCGTCGGTCCAAAGCTATCGATTAATGCGAGGTTCGGGTGGGCGTCCGGATCGCTGCTCTGCATGCTGTGATGGCCAGGCTGGATGCTCTCATGATGTCCGGCAGGGACGAGATGACCCCGATGCGCGATAGCCAGCACGGCGTGGTTGATCAAGACTCCAACCGCCTCGGCAAGTTGGAACGCGCCCCCTGCGCTAAAGGATTCGCCAAGTAGCGACTTCACCGCGCTGATGGATGCCGGCGCGCCTGGGCCAAAGACCGCCTGAATTGCTGCGGCTTCCATGGTGTCCCAATCCTTGACCGCATTGGCGCAGGCGCTGATACGATGAATTTCTCCAGGTGTGACTCCGGCATCTTCCAGGCTGATCCGCATTGCGGCGGCGGCCGCCTCGCCGGAGGGATCGTAGTGATACATCAATGCGGGGCTGAATTGAGTGCCGTATCCTAGCAGCTCGGCGTAAATCGTCGCACCCCGCTCCTCGGCGCGCTCAAGCGTTTCCATCACACAAAATACCGCCCCCTCCCCCAACAGGGTGCCGGCGCACTGCGGATGAAATGGCATGAGCCGAATGGGTCCACCGTTGAATGAACGGATGAGAAACCCTAGCTTGTAAAATCCGAGGAACGTTTCAATGCACAGTTCCTCGACACCTCCAACAAGGAGCGTTCGCGCACGCCCGAGCGTCAGCATGTCCATCGCGTAGCCAATCGCATCCAGGCTGGCGCTGAATCCGGTGGAGATGGTGGAGTTCAGCCCGCGCAGGCCGAAGCGGATGGCCACTTGGCTGGCTGGAGAGTTGATGACGGCGTTTGGGAAAAGTGCTGGGTTGACGTAACGGGGTCCTTCACGAAGACCGGTCCGGTCGAACTCGCTGATGGAGTGGACGCTGCCCATCGTGGAGCCGAGGACAACGCCGATGTCGTTCCGATTCTCATCAGTGATTTCAAGATGAGCATCCTCGATGGCGAGTTTGGCGGCAACGAGGGCTAAGAGCGTCGTGCGGTCGAGGTTGCGCAGGCCCTTTGGGCCGAGGTAGTGCTCTGGTTGGAAATCGCTGACCTCGCCAGCATAGTGGCAGCGGTACCTAGAGACATCAAAGAGGGTGATCGGCTTAATGCCAGAGACGCCCGCGAAGCAGTTGCTCCAGAACTCATCTTTGCCAATCCCGTTAGGGGCGACGACACCAACACCGGTGATGACGACGCGTGTTTTATCCATGCGAAGCCAGTGGGAACAGCAGCGTGCAGCAGGCGCCGCCAGTCGGGCGGTTCTTGAACATGATGCGACCCCCGTGCTCCTGGATGATGCTCTGGACGATGGAGAGGCCCAGGCCGGTGCCGGAGGGTTTGGTGGTGAAGAAGGGCTCTCCGAGATGGGGGAGGTGCTCCTTGGGGATGCCGGGGCCGGTGTCGGCGATGGTCACCGTGAGGTGGCCGTCTTGGGGGGTCGTGGACACGGTGAGGGTGCCTCCCTGACCATCCATCGCCTCCAGGCTGTTGAGGAAGAGGTTGAGGAAGACCTGGCGGAACTGCTGGGGATCGGCCTGGATGGCACTCCCGTTAGGGCTGTAGGTGCGCTCCACGTGGACCCGACGCTGGAGGCAGTCGTTGCTGAGGAGGTCGAGGGTTTCGTCGAGGAGGTCTGAGAGATGAATCGGTTGGAGGTGGGGAGGCGCCGGTTTAGCGAAATCCAGGAGGTGGTGCACGAGCTGGTCGATCTTGCCGACCTCCTGGCCGACGATCCGGGTGAACTTCTCCCGGAAGCTGGGATCGTTGTATTTCTCCGGGAGGAACTCGGTGAAGGTCTTGATGGCGGTGAGGGGGTTCTTGATCTCATGGGCCATGCCGGCGGCCAGCGTCGAGATCGCCTTGAGCTTGTCGGCCTGGCGGACTTCCTGCTCGAGTCGCTCCATCCGCTTGACCAGCTCCTCGTGGGGGGCCCGGAAGAGGAGCCAGTCGACAAGTCGCTGGATGCCGATCTTCAACGGCTGGAAAGTGAGGGCCATCAGGGCGAAGGCGGCTAAGGAAAGCCATGTGGACTGGTAGCCAAAGGTCGTCTGGAAGAGGCGTTCGACCACATAGATCAACCCGAAGTAACCGACAGTCAGGAGCGTAACGAGGATGGAATAGATCAGGCTTTTTCGGGCTACGAGGTTGAAGTCAAAGAGCCGATGGTGGAGGACGGCGTAGGTCGTAGCGATGGAGTACAGCGGAACACCGTAAACCCCAAACGGACTGATAACCGGGATGTGAAATCCAAAGCAGAACAACCAACTAGGGCTGCCCCCAAGATACCCAATGAGCGACCCCCAAAACAGATACTTCAACTGCGTTCGGCGCTGCCCTGCAGATGCTCTGTACGAGCGGTAGAGTTTCCACAACGCAATGTTGACGAGAACGACGAAGGTAATAGGAGCCACAAGACCGAGCGTGGAGAGATCACTGTAGAAGTGCACGTACGCAACTGGTCTGACCGAGACGCTAATCGCACGGAAGAACAAGTGGAGGACCAGGCACAGAAAACCGATACCATATCCTGCTTTAAGGATGATGTTCGCCCATCTGTCTCTTTGGTCAGCCAACAGGAACACCGTGTGGATAAATGTTGGCGCGATGAAAAATACAAGCGGCCAATTCAAGTAGGACCATAGCTTGGCTATGGATTCATCTGAAGCGCCAACCATGAACGCTGCGCTGAAAGCCCACCACGCAATCGCTAGTGAGTAAAGCCCAAAAATCTGGTTGAGACGTTTCTTGGGTTCAGCGAGAAATACGAGTAAGCCAAGTCCCAACGTAGTCATCGCAGTTAAAGAAAGTGCAAGGACATGGTGTTGGAGGAGGCCCATTTTAAAGAGTCGTTCTGCCGCGTAGATGAGCCCAAAGTAGCCAGCCACCAAGAGGCCTCCGAGAAGTGAGACCTGGAGACCACGGCGGATCACGACGTTAATATCCATGAGGTGGTGCTTGACGATCGCGTAGGTGACCACGGCAGCGTAAATGGGAATCGAGAAATTGCCGTACGGATACAACGGGATGCTGAATGCCGGCAAAAGGACTGACGTCCCCCCAATGAATCCGATCGCCATGGCAAAGAAGATGAACTTCAGGCGCTTTCTCTCAAGACCCTGTGCTCTACGGTATGCAAGAAATAATTTCCGGTGACCAAGGATGACGATGGCAGACCAGGTTAGGAGGATGAGGGTATACAGCGTATTCGCTCGATAATAATAAAGACCCTCGAAGAGCTGCTGGACTCCCGACATCGCCGGCCCCACGACGCAGAGCGCAATTGAGAGCACTGCGAATCCGTAGGCCGCCCAGATCTTCCACCCTCCTCTGGATGTCCCATAAAGAAGGGACGCCAGATGGTAGAGGGCCATCCCGAGCGGAAATCCCCCAACGTGCGCTAACCTCCACGCCCAGATCCCGGCTTGCGGCGATCCTGCCAGGCCTGCCAGCCATGTCCCTAGTCCCCAGAACCCGACGAATACGTTGAACGCCACCATCACCTTATTCACAATCACCCTCGGGGCCCGAAGGAAGATAAATCCTGCCAACCCAAAGCAGGTCACGGCAATCAACATACCCGACCAGGCCAACGGATTCATCCCACCCCCGGCAGCGTGATCCGCACCGTAGTTCCCCGACCCACCGCACTGTCGATGGCGATGGAGCCGCCGTGTTCTTTCACGATCCCGTGAACTACTGAAAGGCCAAGACCTGTGCCCGTGGATTTGGTCGTGAAGAAAGGCTCGAAAATGCGTGGCAGGTCGTCTGAGGCAATGCCCACCCCATTGTCAGCGATCATGACGAGGAACTCTGCGCCCTGAAGGACAGTCTGAATCTCCAGCCGACCATGCCCGTTCATGGCCTGGAGGCTGTTCAGGAAGAGATTGAGGAAGACCTGCTTCAATTGCTGAGGGTCGCCAAGGACCGATCCGGCCGCTTCGTAGCGGCGATCGACCGCAACCTGGCGCTGAACGAGCTCGCTACTCAAGAACTCCAGGGTCTCATCAAGGACCTGGTGAACTTCCACCGGTACGAGCTTTGAGGGGATGGGCTTGGCGAAGTCAAGGAGCTGCTGCACGGTTAGGTTGATCCGCTCCACCTCTCTGCCCACGATCTTCTGGAACTTGGCCCGAAACGCAGGATCTGTGTGGTGTTCTTCCAAGAACTCGGTAAACGTCTTGATGGCGGTGAGGGGGTTCTTGATCTCGTGGGCCATGCCGGCGGCGAAGGTGGC
>JAUYPJ010000023.1 GCA_030697665.1 Candidatus Omnitrophota bacterium | reverse complement strand
TCCACTCCGGCGCCGGCGGCACCGAATCGTGCGACTGGACGCAGATGCTGTTGCGGATGTACCGCCGGTGGGCGGATGAGCGCGGCTTCTCAACCGAGGTAATCGACCTGCTGCCCGGCGAAGAGGCCGGCGTGAAGAACGCCACGCTTATCATCCACGGCCCGTACGCCTATGGGTACCTCCAAGGCGAGGAAGGCGTGCATCGCCTCGTGCGGATTTCCCCCTTCGACGCCAATAAACGGCGCCACACCTCCTTTGCGTCCGTGGATGTCGTCCCGGAAGTCGATGAAGAGGTGCCCATGGAGATCAAGACGGAAGACCTGCGCATCGACGTCTTCCGCTCCGGCGGCAAGGGCGGCCAGTCGGTGAACACGACCGATTCCGCCGTGCGCATTACCCACTTGCCGACAGGGCTCGTGGTCCAGTGCCAGGATGAGCGCTCGCAACTGCAGAATAAGACGAAAGCGATGAAAGTGCTCAAGTCGAGGCTGGCTGCGCTTGAGCGGCGCAAACGGGAAGAGCAGGAAGCGAAAGACTACCAATCAAAGCAAAAGATCGAGTGGGGCTCGCAGATCCGCTCCTACGTCCTGCATCCGTACAACATGGTGAAGGATCACCGCACCGAGCAGGAGACCGGCAACGCCCAAGCGGTCCTGGACGGCAAGCTCGATGAGTTCATGACCGCGTACCTCAAGTGGAAAGTTTCCCATGGTTAACTGGCTGATTCAAAAGGTCGTCGGGACCTACCACGATCGGGAACGGCGGCGGCTGTGGCCGGTGGTGGAGCGCATCAACCGGCTGGAGCCACAGATCCAGGCGCTCTCCGACGCTCAGTTGCGCGCCAAGACGGATGAGTTCAAGCGGCGTATTCAAGAAGGGCTCAAGGGCGAGCAGTTCTTGGATCCGTCCAAGCCGGAATGGTATGACCTTAACGCGGATGAGCGGCTGGCGAAACGGCGGGAGCGGCGCAAGATCCAAAGCCGCGTCTTGGATGAGATCCTGCCCGAAGTGTTCGCGGTCGCGCGCGAAGCGGCCAAACGGACCGTCCAGATGCGCCACTTCGACTCGCAACTCTTGGGCGGGATGATCCTGCATGAAGGCAAGATCGCGGAGATGGCGACTGGCGAAGGGAAAACGCTCGTCGCCACCCTGGCCGCCTATCTCAACGCGCTCACCGGCCGCGGAGTCCATATCGTGACCGTCAACGACTATCTGGCGCGTCGTGACACACGCTGGATGGGGCCGATTTATCATTCCCTGGGGCTCTCGATCGGTGTGATTCAGGGAGTGGATCCGGTGGAGCGACGGCCGGGAGAGGAGTCGCTCTCCTTCATCTACGATCCCACCGTGACGACCGGCAGCGATCGATTCCTGCACTTGCGCCCCGTGGCGCGTCCTGAGGCCTACCGCACCGACATTACCTACGGGCAGAACAACGAGTTCGGGTTCGATTACCTGCGCGACAATATGCGCTTTCGCCTCCAGGATCTGTCCCAGCAGGAGCACCACTTCGCGATCGTGGACGAAGTGGACAGTATTCTCATCGATGAAGCCAGAACGCCGCTCATCATCTCCGGCCCGGCGGAGGAGTCCACCGACTTGTATCACCGTTTGGAGAAGGTTGTGGGACGCCTCTCGAAGGGCAGCGCCTTTGAGGTGGACGAGAAGACTGAATCGGTGAGCCTCACCGAGGACGGCATGAAGCAGTGCGAGGAATCACTCGGCGTAGCTAATCTCTACGATGAGGCGAACATGCGGCTCGTCCACCATATCAACCAAGCACTCCGTGCGCACCAGCTGTTCCAGCGGGACGTCGATTACGTCGTGAAGGACAATGAGATCATCATCGTGGATGAGTTCACCGGCCGGCTGATGCCGGGCCGACGCTGGAGCGACGGCCTCCACCAGGCAATTGAGGCCAAAGAGAACGTGCGCGTCCGTCAGGAGAACCAGACGCTGGCGACGGTGACGTTTCAAAATTACTTCCGCATGTACGAGAAGCTCTCCGGCATGACCGGCACCGCCGCGACCGAGGCCCAGGAGTTCCATGAGATCTACAAGCTCGACGTCGTCGTCATCCCGACCAACCGGCAGCTCATCCGCACCAACTACGCCGACACCATCTTCAAGACCGAGCAGGAGAAGTTCATCGCGATCGTCCAGGAGATCGTGGAGCTCCACCACGCCGGACGTCCCATCCTCGTCGGAACGATTTCCATCGAGAAATCCGAGCGGCTCTCTCGGATGCTCAAGGAGCCCGGTCCGTTCGTGACACGCCTGGGCACCATCTGTCAGTGGGCGCTTGAGGAGCTCAAGAAAGAGACGGCACCCGACGGGCTGCGCACGCGGCTCGCGCAGGCGTGGACTCACCCGGCGATGCTGACCGACAAAGACGCCAGCGAACTCCTGATACAGCTGAAGCTGGAGGCGCCCAAATCAGTGCTGGTCTATCGGGGCGAGGAGATTCTGCGGCTGACGCAGACGATTGCCTCGGTTAAAGCCGGGCTGGTACACAACGTGCTCAACGCGAAGTACCACGAGCAGGAAGCCGGCATCGTCTCGCAAGCGGGCCACAAAGGGGCGCTGACCATCGCGACCAACATGGCCGGGCGCGGCACCGACATCTTGCTCGGCGGCAACCCTCAGGCGCTGGCCGACCAGGCGATCCGGGAAGAGGAAGCCAAGCGCCAAGCGCCCCTCGAGGAGCCGGACAAACACCAGATCCGTGAGCGCTTCAAGCGGCAGTGCGATGACGAGCACGAACAGGTGGTGGCGGTGGGCGGGCTGCACGTGCTCGGCACCGAGCGCCACGAGGCCCGGCGCATCGATAACCAGCTGCGGGGCCGCTCCGGGCGCCAGGGAGATCCCGGCTCGTCGCGCTTCTACCTTTCACTGGAAGATGAGCTCATGCGCATTTTCGGCTCGGACCGCATCGCCAAGCTGATGGAGTTCAAGTGGTTCAAGTGGGAAGAGGGGATGCCCATCGAGCATGCGATGGTGAGCAAGTCGATCGAGACCGCCCAGCGGCGCGTGGAAGGCCACAACTTCGACATCCGCAAGCAGCTCCTGGAATACGACAACACGATGAACCGCCAGCGGGAGGTGATCTACGAGCAGCGCCGCCGCATCCTCGAAGGGGTGAACCTCCAGGGGCTGGTCCATGAGATTCTTCAAGAAGTGGCGGACGGTTTGCTGGCCACCTTTGCCTCCAAAGAGTTGCGGCCGGATGCGTGGGATTTCAATGGGCTTCGGGATATCATGAGCCATCAGTTTGCGGTCGTCCTGGATCATGACCTCGCCGCCGCCGATCGGGACGGGCTCTTGGAGCAGTTGACCACAGCGTTTTCCCGCGCCTACGACGCCAAGCGCGAGGCGATCGGCCCGACGCTCATGCCGCAGCTGGAACGTCACGTGCTGTTGTCCATCATGGATGCCAAGTGGAAGGACCACCTCTATATGATGGACGCGCTGCGGGAAGGCATCGGCTTGCGCGCGTACGGCCAGCGCGATCCGGTCGTCGAGTATCAACGGGAAGGCTACCGGATGTTCCAGGACATGATCGGCTCCATCAAGGCCGAATCGCTCACGATGCTGCTGCGCGTCCAGCCGGTCGCCCAGGCGCAGCCGGTGAGCGTGTTTGAGAAGACGCCTCGCCAAGAAGTGCATCCGGAAGTGTCAGGCTCGATCGCGGAGCGGATGGCCGCAGCCCTCCAACCTGAAGAGCGTTCGGGGTTGGGGGTTGACCCCGAACCCAGAACAACGGTCCAGCGGACCGTCCCGAAAGTTGGAAGAAACGACCCCTGTCCCTGCGGCAAGGTTGATAGTACTAGCAAACCGTTGAAATACAAGAAATGCTGTTATCCCAAGTTTGGATAGGCTAATCGGAGTATGTGCTGAAGCAATTCACGTAGTCGCGGAATGCCGGAGCGAGCAAACAGCTTAACGTAGCCTCTGGTCAGCAGGACATGACAATTTGAACATACCACCATGAGATTATCGACTTCGTGAGGCCCTCCCCGATGTTTTGGGACGATGTGGTGAGTCTCGACAAACAAGTGGTATCCACACAACTCGCATTGACGGCCATGTTTCTTCAGCGCCTGTCGACGAATCCACGCTTTGTGTTTTTTCTCTTCGCCAGAAGCGTACTTACGGATGCCTAGTTTCCGACGCCTGTACTTCACGGTCCACGCCGTTGCTCCTGTAAAGCCTTGATGACGGAGCTGCTCAGCAATCTCTTGGTCCATCATGTGGACGGCGTGCTCACGAATAAATGAATCGATCGTGTGCGGTAGCTTTTCAAGCTTGTGGAAACTTTTGTCCCGCAACCCAAAGTGTCCATGACGCCTGAAACGGGCTTTGTGCATTTCGCAGTAAGGATGAATGGTGTGGTGGAAGACTCTCAGCTTATGGCAGCCAGACACTTTGCAGGTTGGCTGTTTAAGGAGGGGCATTGGCTCAAGTATAAACCGGGTGCCAAATTTCTGCAAAACATAATTTATATTTTCAAAGTACAACAGTTGTTACATTTACTAATATGAATCCTGCGATGAAGGCACATTCATTGGCTTTGATCGGGCTGCTGGGCGGCCTCGGCGGGGCGATTAATGCGTGGTTGTGTTACGCGAAGATACCAACGCCCATCATGGGGCCAGGACTATTTGGCCCGTCTTCACCCATCGAGCTGAGGACGCCTATTTCGCAGTTCGGGTTCATAGACGCATGAAGCGTTTCAGGCGGAAAACTGCTCTGACACACGAGCAGGTGTGGGGGAAGTCGCCGATTCGGCCGAAGTCGTCGTGAAACCTCGCCCCTCGCCCCACGTCTCTCGCCCCCTCCTCTTAGCGCTTGGCAGCGCCGCGCTCCTCGTTTTTTCCTTCCCCAACTTCAACCAACCCTGGTGCGCGTGGGTGGCTCTCGTGCCATGGCTGCTGTTGCTCCGAAACTGTCCTGCCCGCGCGGCGTTTTGGTGGTCGTACTTCATCGGCGCCCTCTTCTTTGTCGCCTCCATGTGGTGGCTGATCCACGTCACACTCGTCGGCTGGATTATCCTATGCGCTTATCTCGCCCTGTATTTCGCCCTCTTCGGCCTGCTCGTTCGTTATTTCCACTTTCCACTTTCCACTTTCCACCTTCTGGTAATTCCTGCCGCCTGGGTCTCCCTCGAAGTCCTCCGCAGCCACCTGCTCTCCGGCCTCGGGTGGAATCTGTTGGCGTACTCGCAAACCCCGTGGCTTGCGTTGATTCAATTCGCTGACTCAACCGGCGCGTGGGGCATTTCCTTCCTCATCGTCCTGGTGAATGTCGCCATTGCCAGGTTCTTCGAACACGGAACTCCCACGAGCGATGCTCTTCGAGGCGGTGCCGTTGCGATGGCCTGCGTCTTAGTTGCCGTGGGATACGGGACGTGGCGCCTGCCTCAACCGGCGGGTGCCCAGACCGCTCGCGTGGCGATAGTGCAAGGCAACATCCCGCAGGAGGAGAAATGGGATGAAGCGCGCCGCGTTGACATTCTCACGCGGTATGCGGCCCTGAGCGAAGCTGCCGCAGCGACGGAGCCATCGCTGATCGTCTGGCCTGAGACGTCGGTGCCGGGGTACCTCGGCATTGATGAGACATTGACCCAGCAGGTGATCGCGCTCGCCCGCCGCGTCGAGCGGCCGCTGCTGGTGGGGGCCCCGATTCCAACGATTGCGGACGCGCGCGTCACGTTGCGCAACAGCGCGATCCTCGTGGATCCCGAAGGGATGCTGTCGCAGCGGTATGACAAGCTCCACCTGGTGCCGTTCGGCGAGTTCGTCCCGTTTGAGCGCAACCTGCCTTGGTTGAGAAACCTCCTGCCCCCAATCGGCGACTTTAGCCCTGGACGGGAGTATACAGTATTCACAATCGCAGTTCGGAATGCGGAATTCGGAATGCGGAATTCCAATTCCGAACTCCCAACTCCGAATTCCGAACTTCGTTTTAGCACCCTCATCTGCTTCGAGGACATCTTCCCCGAGCTCGCAAGACGCTTCGTGCAACGCGGCGCACAGTTTCTGCTCGTGATCACCAACGATGCGTGGTTTGGCCCGACCGCTGCGGCCTACCAGCACGCGCAAGCCTCCACGTTCCGTGCGGTTGAGCTGCGAGTGCCGGTCGCGCGGGCGGCCAACACCGGCTGGTCCGGCTGCATCGATGCTGCAGGTCGGTGGATCAGCAGCGTCCGCGATCCTGGTGGCCGGGAGCTGTTTATTGAGGGGACCACGACCTGCGATCTGCCGCTGGGGACCGGAGGCAGCCTCTACCGTCGCTGGGGAGATTGGTTCGCGGGCCTGTGCCTTATCCTGACCCTGACCTGGTTGGGGCTGCATCTCGTCTTCAGAGAACGACCCTCAAAATCCGTCTGAACTTCTTGTCAAACAATGGGTTGTGTTCATTGACACCCCCCCACCCCCCACCGTATAATACGAAGTTCACCCAGCAGAGTGATGAAGAACGAACAAACCCAAACCCGCCGCGAAAAGTTGGAGGTGCTGCGCGGGAAACGCCTTGAGCCCTACGGCGGGTTGTTTCCCAAACAGGAGCCGATCCAATCGCTTGTGGCAGGCTATACGGAGGGCCGGTCAGTCCACACGGCCGGCCGCTTAAGCGCCAAGCGCGGCCACGGCGGCCTCACCTTCTCTGATCTGCGGGACTACAGCGGCAAGGTCCAGATCTGCTTGAAGCAGGAGCGCATCGGCGACTCTGCGTATCAGCTCTTTGAAGTCTTCGATTTGGGCGACATCCTCGGTGTCTCCGGCACGCTCTTCAAAACGAAGACCGGCGAGGTGACGATCCAGGTAGATCGGGTGACCCTGCTGGCCAAGGCGCTGCGGCCGCTGCCGGAGAAATGGCACGGGCTCAAGGATGTGGAGATCCGCTACCGTCAGCGCTACCTGGATTTGATCGCCAATGAACCGGTGCGTACGACCTTCGTCCAGCGCAGCAAGCTCTTGTCCAGCCTGCGCGCGACGCTGGAGCGCCAGGGGTTTCTCGAAGTGGAAACGCCGATGATGCACTCGATTCCAGGCGGGGCGGCCGGCGAGCCGTTCGTGACGCACCATAAGGCTCTGGACACCGACCTGTACCTCCGGTTGGCGCCGGAGCTTTATTTGAAACAGCTGCTCGTCGGGGGACTCGAGCGCGTGTATGAGCTGAACCGCTCCTTCCGCAACGAGGGACTCTCGACCCAGCACAACCCCGAATTCACCATGCTCGAGGCCTACCAGGCGTACGGCAACTATGAAACGATGATGCGGCTCGTCGAGGAGCTGATCTGCGGCGCGGCGAAGGCGCTCCTCGGGACGCTGGAAATCGAGTTTCGCGGACAGCGCTTCGACCTGACCCCGCCTTGGGAGCGCGTCTCATTCGCGGACACGCTCGAGGAAATAGGGTTAAAGCCCGGTGCAGCGCCGGACGCCATCCAGACGGTCCTTGAGCGCAAGGGTGTGAAGGTGAAAGGACTCACGCGCTCGCAGTTGGTGCGGCTTGTCGAGCAGCTCTTTGAGCCCAAGACCAAGACCAAGCCGCTGTTCGTGGTCGATTACTGGACCGAGCTCTCGCCGCTAGCCAAGAGCAAGCCGGATGACCCGCTGGTCACTGAACGCTTTGAGCTGTTTATCGGCGGGATGGAAGTGGCCAATGCCTACTCGGAGCTCAATGATCCGATCGAGCAGAGACGGAGATTTGAGGCACAACTGGAGGATGCTCAAGGCTCAAGGCTCAAGGCTCAAGGCAAAAGCCGGAAAGGCCTTCAGCCTAGAGCCTCCAGCCTAGAGCGACAAGTTGATGAAGCGTTCATCGAGGCTTTGGAATACGGCATGCCTCCCGCGGGGGGTCTGGGCGTCGGCGTGGATCGCTTGGCGATGCTGCTGTTGAACCAGCCGTCCATTAAGGACGTCATCTTATTCCCATTGCTGAAACCTGAAAGTAGCAACAAGTGACAAGCAACAAGCGACAAGTAAGAACGATGCGGGAGCAGTTCATCTGGATTATCGCAGGGATCGTCCTCGCCGCATACACGCCGCCGACCATAGCCGGAGAAGCCAACCCTGGAGAACCTGTGAATGAATTACAGGCGGTGCTTTCAGTAGAAAACCCTACCGTGGCCCGCGGCGAACCTGCCAGGTTCAAGCTCGCGGTACGAAACGTGTCCACTCGACCATTCTCTGTGTATCGATATTTTAGAGAGGGCGATCAGTATGGGATCGCGAGCGTCAAATTCTCTGTCCGAGATGCAAATGGGATGCCGGTCAACGCCCCTTCTGGACTAATCATGTGCGGGCTTCCGGGTCCAGACAGCTTTCTTGTTCTGGAACCCGGAGCATTGTTAGAGCGTCCTGTGGAAATGGTCACCACGTGGAACGAATGGGACAAAGACAGCAATTTGCAGCAGCGATTCCTTGAACCAGGACGCTATGAGGCCTTAGTAGAGTTCTCTCAGCAACGT
>JAUYPJ010000140.1 GCA_030697665.1 Candidatus Omnitrophota bacterium | reverse complement strand
TTCCAGCTCGCCCTTTGCCTGCTCCAGACCGAGCAACCGCTGCTTGATCTCATCACGTTCCGTCTGCAACTGGGCGAGCTGCGCTGAAAGATCTTTCTGAGTATCGGTCGCCTGTTCCAAATCGGTCTTGAGGCGGCTGATCTCCCGTTCGCGGCCCTCCACGGATCGGCTGAGCGTCTCCTGCGCCTCCACGGCCTTGGCCAACGCCTCCTGCGAGGTGGTCAGCTCCGTGCGCGCCTGGGTCAGCTCCTCCTCGACCTGCGCTTTCGCCTGCTGGAGCGCATCGAGCTGGCCCTTGAGCTCATCCAGCTCCGACAGCACCAACTGCAGCTCGCGCTCCTTCGCCTGCCGGTGCTCTCGTTCTTGAATCTGCAGCACCACCGCGACAGCGGCCACGCCCGTCGAGATCACCGCCAACACGCCCAGCACAACGACCAGCGCGCCACCGGAGGAGCTTCCCCACCTGACCCGGCTTCGTCGTCTCATCAGGCTGTGCATGCGGTTGCTCCCCCCCTCAGTTTCATCTCTCCGTCATCACCGCTTCGTTATGACGACCAAGCTGACTCTACCACAGCCCCTTACGGCTGTCAACAACCCAGGAGGGACTCCAGCATCCGCAGCCCCAGATGCTGCTCGATCCATCCCGCCAGCACTTCAGGGGTCCAAGGTCCATCGCGGCGCCCGGCCCGAAGCTGCGGCAACGGCCCAAGGATCGGAACCGACACGAGGCGCCTCAGGATTTGAGGATTCGTGCGCTCCGTCAGCCGACTCATAGGATCGTGTGAACTTGAGAAGGCCTGATTGATCACTACCCCCAATACCGGCAGCCGCCGTTGCTGCGCCGCCCGCACCGTCAGCAGGGTGTGGTTGAGCGTGCCCAAGCCGGGGCGCGCCACGATGAGGAGGGACAGGCCGAGATCCTCCATCAGATCTGCGACGGTCAGACGGACGCTGAGAGGAACCAGGAACCCTCCGACCCCCTCCACGATGAGCGCCTCATGGCGCCTCGACAGCTCACGGAAGGCGTTCCGCACGGTGGACAACCGGATGGGGCGCCTTGCGCGCATGGCCGCCGTCCAGGGGGCGATGGGCTCTGTGAAACAGATCGGGTTGATCAGCGCCCACGGGTCGCATGCCGCCGCGGCTTGGGCCAAGCGGACGGCATCGTCCGACACCCTCCTCCGGAGGAATCCGTCCGGCAGGAGACGGCCACCGGTCGCAATGGGTTTCATCACCCCGACATCAACGCCGCGGCGGGACGCCCACGCCGCCAGCGCGCAGGCCACGACGGTCTTGCCGACGCCGGTGTCCGTGCCGGTCACGAAGATCCCGCGGGGACGATCCCGCGATCCCCTCATCTTTTTCACCCGACGCTCTGCGATGGCGGGGTGGCCCCACCACCTGTTGGCTGGCCGGAGGCCGGATCGCTCCACGATCCAGATCGGCTGCGCCGATCCCCAACAGGTGGTGGGGTGGCGCAGAGGAACTGATGGAGGAACCGCCGCGCGCAGAGATAGATGCCGGTGCATCGACTCTCTCTGGGACCTGCAATATTGAGGACGTTGAGCTGATGCGCCGTCGCCCACGCCAAGACGGCTGACGGGCTGGGATGCGCGGCGAGGTCATGCACGAGGTGCGGTTTCCTGAGCCGCTTGGCGCACTCCACCGTCTGGGCGGTGCCGCCGGTAAGTGGGAAGCCCAGCGTGAGGATCAGCGTGCCGTCCGAATCCCTCACGTTCCACTCGGTCCGCTGCGCATACTCATCTGACGGGGTCTCTTGGAGCGGATAGCGCAGGTCCAGCGGTCCATCCTCGGCCCTCCGGCCCTTGGGACACCAGCCGCCGCACGGCACCCCGCACTCGATGGCGACATCCAGCGCCGCTCGGTCAACGCCCGTCTGTCCGCCTGAGACGATTTTCTGAATCACCGTAGATGAGGAGGGCACGGCAGGCTCCCATGGGTCGCCTGGCCTCCAGTAAGGGCTCGGCGCTCCCTTCGAATCCCTCCGCAAGGGAGAAAGATGGCGGTGGAGGGATTCGAACCCCCGACCTTGGGATTATGATTCCCCTGCTCTAACCAACTGAGCTACACCGCCGTCAAAAACCGTGACAAGTGACACGTGACAGGTAACAGGTTTTGGCTTGTCACATGTCACGTGTCACCGTAAGTAGCAGTTCATCCGTAACGTCATGGTCGGCGCCGCCGGGGCGGTAGCCGGATCGGTTGACGCCCACTGTGTCAAATCCGAGCTGCTCGAAGCGCTGCGCCACCGCCAGGCACAGCGCCGGTTCCTGGAACCGGCCGACCGATTCCGGCTCGACCTCGATGCGCGCATGAGCCCCGAGGTGCCGGACTCGCACCTGGCTGAAGCCCTGCGCGCGCAAGAACGCTTCCGCCTGCTCGACTTGGCTCAGCTTGTCTTCGGTCACTCCCAGCCCGTGAGGAATACGCGAGGAGAGGCAGGCATTCTGGGGATGGTTCCAGTTGGGCAATCCCAGCGACCGGGCAAGTTCCCGCACATCCCGCTTCGTCAGGCCGGCTTCTTGCAATGGCGCTCGAACGCCTCGCTCCAGCGCGGCCCGCTGGCCGGGACGCTCATCAAGCTGATCATCGCCGATCGCGCCATAGAGCATCAGGGACATGCCTCTTGCCCGCCCCACCGATTCCAACGCGTCAAACAGCGTGCGCTTACAAACGTAACACCGGGCCTGGGTATTGGCTTGATACGACGGGTCGGCCACCTCCTGGGTCTCGATGACTAGGTGTTCAAGATCGCACTGCTGGGCGAGTCGGCGGGCCTCGTGCAGATCCGCCCGGGCCATTGAAGGAGAATCTGCCGTGACCGCCAAGACGTTCCCCTTCCCCAAGGTCTCACGTGCCAGGACGGCCAACAGCGTGGAGTCCACCCCGCCGGAGAACGCCACAATCACCCGCTCGTATCCTCGGAGGGTCGCCTTCACGCGTTCGCTTTTCGCTGTCAACTGTTCACTGATCACTGTTCACTCCCTCGGCGCAGTCCGAGGGGGTAATCCACCCCCCACCCAACAGCAGATCGCCGTCGTAGAAGACGGCGGCCTGGCCGGGCGTCACCGCGGATTGCGGCTCATCGAATTCGACGCGCACCCCCCCGTCCGGCTGAGGGTTCACCGAAGCGGCCGCCGCCTCGTGCCGCGAGCGGATCTTGACCCAGGCCCGGATCGGCTCCTGGGGCGGCGGCACCGAGACCCAATTGACGCGCTCCGCCGACAGGATCCGACGGAGCAACTGCGCTCGTGAGCCGACAACCAGCCGGTTGCGTGCCTGGTCCACGGCGATGACGTAGAGGGGCTTACCGACGGCGAGCCCCAACCCCTCCCGCTGGCCGACCGTATAGCCCAGCACCCCCTGATGGCGGCCCAGCACCTTCCCCTCCGTATCCGTGATAGGACCGGGCTCATCCCCGACCTGGAGTGCCCGACGGAGGAACCCGTCCTTGTTCCGGTCTCGAACAAAGCAGACGTCCTGGCTGTCAGGCTTCTCCGCGGTCTCAAGACCCAGCGCGCGCGCCGCCTGGCGGACCTGCGCTTTGCTCATCTCCCCGAGGGGAAACCGGGCGCGCGCAAGCTGAGCCTGGGTCAGGTTGAAGAGGACGTAGGACTGATCCTTGGTCGCGTCCACCGCGCGCTGCAGCCGAAACCGCCCCGTCAGCGGATCACGCGCCGCGCGGGCATAGTGACCCGTCGCAATGCCTGACGCCCCGAGGGCCTCCGCGTGCTCCAGCAGCGAGCCGAACTTGATGTGATCGTTGCAGGCGATGCAGGGGTTGGGGGTCAGCCCCCGGCGGTAGCTGCTCACAAAGTAGTCGATGACGGTGGCGCGGAAGGTCTCTTCCAACTCCACCACCTCGTGGCGGATCCCGAGGCGCTTCGCCACCGCCTTCGCATCCAGCGTGTCACGCACCGAGCAGCACAACCGCGTGCCGGCGGAGACGCAGACCTCTTTGCCCCAGAGCTGCAGTGTCACGCCGATCACGTCGTTGCCCTGCGCCTGGAGCAAGGCAGCGGCGACGGAGCTGTCCACCCCGCCGCTCATCGCGACAACAATTCGCTCAGCCATCCCTTCACCCCGCGACAGATTTGATTATTATAGCATACGTTCCGGGGAGGGCCCTGGCGAGCGGGTGGAGGGTTGAGGGTCAGTTCGCCTGGGCGCGAGACGATGAATCTGAAGGGGAAGATGGCGGGGGCAGATGCTCCGCGAGGGAGAACAGATACGCGACCAAAGCGTCCAATTCCTCCTCGCTGAGTCGATCCTTCCAGGCCGGCATGTAGAGCGACGGCCTCGGTCGGTTGGGATCGGCGCGGGGAACCGGTTGCCGCCCGTTGCGGATGAGCTGCTTCAAGCTGTCCACATCATTCCCGTAGTAGGCGTTCACGTACGCCAGCGATGGGATCTCCTCCCCCAGCCCGCTGTTCCAGTTCTTGCGTCCGCCGGCGCCGCCGATGCCATGACAGCCGGCGCAGCCGAGCCGCTCGAAGACCGCCCGTCCCCGCTCCACCGGTGAGGCAAAGGCCACCACCGGTTCCGGCACGGCTGGGGTGGTATAGGACACCGGCAGATCGGAGGCGGTCAGGCTCAACAAGTAGACCGTCAGCGCCTCCGCCTCCTCTTCCCGCAGCCCGAAGTGCGGCATGGCGCTCGGGAAGACCTCTTCCTCTCCCGGCGGCAGCTCCGCCGGTCGCACGCCTGGGTTCAGTTGCCGCGGATGCCGAAGCTTGCTCATGAGCCAGTGGATGCGATCGTGGGGCGGATCCATCATCTCGAAATCCGCCTCCATCAGGAGATAGGACTTCGAGCCGACCTCGGTCAGATCCTGGGAGATCGTCTGTCCCACATCCTTGACGGCATGGCAGCCGTAACAGCCCTTGACCTTGAACAGCTCCCGGCCTTTCACCAGCAACGGAACCTGCGGGGCAATGGCCTGCAGATCACCGTGACACTGTCCACACGACGCCTGCACCAGCGCTCCCCGCAGGAGCGGCTCCTCCCAGTGCGTCACATCGCCATGGGCGGCCGCCACCTCGGTCGCCAGCCCCTGTCCCCCGTGGCAGACCGTGCAGCCGAACTTCTCCGGAGGGTGCGACTGCAACCAAGAACCAGGATGCGCCGTGAACGGCTCTTCCGCGAGCGCGAGTTGAGGTTTGTCAATCGCCACATGGCACGTCGTGCACCGATCCACGCGGTCGAGGTCCGAGACGATGAGCTGGCGGATGCCGGTGCCGACCTGACGCCGCTCATCCTTGCTGAGCGTCTTGAGGAACCGCCGCTGGGTGCGCGTCCACTCCCGGTCCGTATCCCGCCAGAATGCCACGAAGAACAACACGCTCAGCAGACCGCTGAGCACGAGGAAGAGGAGTCGTTTCACGTTAGATGTTAAAGTTGAAGGCCGGCAGGCTGAACAGGTACTTTACGCCGAAGAACAATCGCAACATGATCTTCCCCAGCACCCCCATCATCATGAGGAAGAGACCCATCACGATCGCGTACTTGACCGGCCCGAGGTCCGCGTACAGCCGGTCCTTGAATCGACCGAAGCGGATCCCGACCCACCCGATTCCGAGCCCGATCAGCCCGATCACGACCGCGAGGATCGCAGTGCCTCCCACGGGGCCGATGGACTGGACCACCTGATACATCCCCGAGACCACCGGGGCGTTCGCCGAGCGTCCCAACGATTCCAACAGCGTCGGGTAACGGCTCCGCATGGGATAGTCGACGTCCCTGGCCAGCAGCAGCGGGATCAACAGCGCCGCCGACATCAGCAGGCCCAGCGCCAGGTGCAGCGCATTGGAGGCCAGCGCTGGGGCCCTGGGACCTCTGGCCGCGGCAAGCCGCGCCTTGAGCGGTTGGGGCATCGGCACGCCGAAGAGGAAGTAGCTGCCCAGCAGGATCGCGCCCCACAGGTTCGGCAGGTTCTTGAGGATGAGCTTCGTGATGCGCCGGTGGCTCCACGCTTCCCACGGCCAGTACCACTCCCAGTTCGGCCCGCGGCAGTAGGTGCCGATGAAGATGAGGACGAACCACATGATCGTGCCCAGCAGGAAGACCGACACGGCAAACGGCCGCTCGGCCCACGACCACACCGGCAGCGGCCCGAGGCGTGCGCGCCGCATCGCCGGCCACGCCCCCACCCCCTTGGGATTGACGTCCACGTAGGGGATCGCCATCAGCCCCACGACGATGAGGGTCGGCAACACCACCCCCGCAATCCAGGGGTCGAAGTAGACCAGCAGCTCCTGCAGCCCCAGGAAATACCACGGGGCCTTCGACGGGTTCGGCGTGACGTTCAGGTTGGCTTCCGCTTCCAATGGGGCGTTCAGCGCCATCGACCAGACGAACAACACCACCGTCGTCAGCAACGCGGCGATCAGCTCCCGGGACACCAGGTGCGGCCAGACGTCCACCTTCTCGCCGGTCTGCTTGGAGAAGCTGTCCTTGCGCACGCGCCAGAGATGGACGCACAGGAAGAGACAGAACAGAAACGGCACCGCGATGCAGTGCAGGACGTAAAACCGAATCAGCGTCGCATCGCCGATCACCGTGCCGCCGATGAGCCCGAACCGCGCGTCGTTTGAGGTCGTGATGAACGGCAGGCGGAAAGGCCCTTCATTGCCCACCAGCGGCGAGTTGGCCGCCATCTGCGCGCCGACCGTCACCGCCCACAGCGCCAACTGATCCCATGGCAGCAGGTAGCCGGTATAGCTCAAGAAGAGCGTCATCACCAGCAGGATCACGCCGATGACCCAGTTGTACTCGCGGGGCGGCTTGTAGGCCCCGGTCAGGAAGACCCGGACCATGTGGAGGATCACCGTCACGACCATCAGGTGGGCGGCCCAGCGGTGCATGTTGCGCAGGAGCTGGCCGAGCGTGACGGCGTACGAGAGGTCTTTGATGTCCTGGTAGGCCAGGCTGCTGGCCGGCCGGTAGTAGAACATCAGCAGGATCCCGGTGACCGTCAGCACGAGGAACAGGTAGAACGAGATGCCTCCAAGCCCCCAGGTGTAGGTCACCCGGATCGCATCCTTGGCGATCCGAACCGGGTGCAGATGGAGGAAGACGTTGCCGAAGACGCGCTGGAGCCGGGTGCGCGGCGAATCGGCGAAGTCGTGGCGGAAGATCGACTTCCAGACCTTCGTCTTCTTCGCGTACTGCTTGAGGGAGGGTCGCTCCTCAGCCATTGCCAGGAAACCGTCCATAGTCCATAGTCCGTAGTCCATAGCTAGGGCCATGCGGCTTGATCCAACTCATGACACCTCTCAGCATCCACGGCAACCTTTTTCTGTCAGATGCATCTTGTCACCGGAACCCATGATGAACTTCTCTCGCGCCGGAGGTCTGGACACCACGGCCATCGGGAAGTCCGCCTCCGCCAGCCGCTTGCACTCCTTGGGGATCATGCGGGCTTCGGTTCCTTCCAGAGGCGGACGATGAAACGCTCGCCGTCCTCCACGAGGTCGGGTTCAGTGTGGTTCTGCTCCCGCATGGTTTTGAGTATCTTTCGCGGCACACCCATTCCCATATGTTCGAGGTAACCGTAGTCGCGCATGACGTCCTTGAGAAGCTGGTTCCGCGCGGCTCTGCAGCCAACGCGCATTCGTTCGGGCGTGATGCCGTTTGGCAGGCGACCCGGAGAGATGATCTCCAGTCGGTCGCTGTACACGCTCAGTTCGATATCCGTCGCCGACAATAAGTAGTCCCTGTGGACGAGTGCGTTCACGACAGCCTCGCGGACAGCTTCCTCCGGATACTCCCACCGCTCTTCGCGTCGAGCGCCGTCCGCGAGTTGCGCTGTCACCACCGTATTCCGCCTCACGAACTCCACCGCCTGCTCAACGAGACCCGACTCCACGAGCGAGCCGTCGGCTGCGCGCAGCGCGACCATGGCCCCCCTCAAGGAAGAACGCTCGCGAGCGGCGTAGTCCTTCTCGCGACCGTCATAGGCCGCAGCGTCAATGCCTGACTGCGGCAGAAAGCGCTTGGGGTTCTTTCCGAACAGCAAGAGGCCGGCAACGGTTGCGGGATGCCGCTCTGCAGAATCCAGGAACTCCGTGTTGACCAGAAGCGCCTCCCATGCGACCCGTTGCTCCTCGATCCATTGCCGCTCCCGGAGTTCGACGAACTTCCGCCATTGACTCTCGTCTTCCTGCTTGGCTTCTGCCTCGACGCGCTCCCTCCATTCGGCAGAGGGTTGGCTCGGAGGAACGCGCTGGGATCGCAACCGCTCGAAGTAGTCACGGAGCCGACGCTGGTCCAAGTCCTCGAGAGAAGACCCCGAGACCGGTCGGATCTCGACGCGAAAGGCGCCAAGTTGCTGGAAGAGTCTTTCGAGCTCCTCTGGGCTCGCCTCGCGGCTCAAGCTACCGACACGGATGTAGTAGGTCCGATGCTGGTCGTGCCAGACATGGTGTACGCCCCAACCGCGCTCGACCTCGACGACGGCGACGTCCAAGCCTGGCTCGACGCCGCGCAGGACTTCGAAATAAGGAATGAGCTCCGGACGGATTTTGTCCCGGCATGCTTGCATCACCCATTCCTCAAGCCGGTTATACGTTCGGACGGTGTCGTTTGCTCCGGTCCGCGGGTCGCTTCGCGTCAGACCGCAGACGGTCCCATCCTTTTCCACACCAAGAAGAACGCGACCGCCCTGCAGGTTTGCAAAGGCGACTAGCACCTGAGCGAGGTCGCGATGGTCTTGCGTGTCCCGCTTAAACTCAACCCCGGAATTCTCACCGTTGTGGATCAAGTCGGCCAGGTCGGTTCGATTCATCTCGCCTTCCCTCAGAATCCGTGCTTGCGCTGCCGCATCTCGAAGGCCTCCTTGCCGCCTTTGGAACATCGGGAACAGCCACTCATTTCCTGGAGCGTCTGCCAGCCTGGAACTGAATGGGTCTGAGCGTCATCGCCTCTGTCCTCAATCGGTGGCTCTCCCAGATTTTCCTTCGTCCCATTTACCGATCGCACCTGCCTCCCATCCCGCCCGCTCGGATAGGATAGCGTGAACATACGACTCGAAAGCTCGCTCAGTAGTGTGGGACATTCGTCATACCTCTTTCGCGGCTAGGACAAAGCGCGCACGCTCGATCCGAAGCATCTCGAACGGCGTCACGCACTTGATGCCTAAGCCGATACACGCGTTCGGAATCTTGACCGTCCGCACCGATTCGGCGGCAACCTCATGCGTGACCACCGTATGCGAGTGGGCGAGTGCATGCGCAATAAGAAAGTAGTCGGCAACCTGCAAGAACGTGTTGACGGCGGCCGCCTCGTATCCTTGCCCGTTCACCCAAGCGCTCACGGTGCCAAGAGAAGGTAACATGGCGGCGTCCGGCGTCAGGAAGAACTTGGCGCCTTGCGTTGCGGCCCAACCCGCGAGCTCGTCCGCGCCTGACCGAAGCTCGTCGCCGACTTTTTCGATACTGAACACCCCGCCCGCTCGGTTCTCCGCCAACAGCCAGTCCCAGAACGCCGGACAGAAATCGAACCCGTAGTGAAGGT
Source organism: Candidatus Omnitrophota bacterium (assembly GCA_030697665.1). Classification (GTDB taxonomy): domain Bacteria; phylum Omnitrophota; class Gorgyraeia; order Aquiviventales; family Aquiviventaceae; genus JAUYPJ01. The sequence continues at coordinate 25,598 of JAUYPJ010000140.1, read as the reverse complement.
TCTTCGCCTGAATGAACACGTTGGCATCGAGCAGGTAGGCCATCAGATGGAGAAATGCAGGCTTCGCCCGAGTTCGTGAAAGGTCTCAGCTTTTGAAATTCCGAGCATGCGGAAGGCGTCGCGATAGAGCGTGCGGCCTTCCAACGTGCTCTCTACCAGGGCGCGCGCGAAACGCCTGCTGACGCGCGCCGCCTGCGTGAGGTAGAAGTCACCGCCGCCTCCCTTGGGCATTGCACCGAGTCGCTCCAACTCGGCGTCGTAGGCCTGGCGGAACTCCGTTCGCGAGAGCCGATCTGCATCGAAGATCCGGCGCAGGATGACGAGCGTGCTGACCTTGAAGCGTCGCGCGAGCCGGCTGACCTCCTCGTTCAGCGGCTCATCGGGTCGAAACTCGACGCGCAGCATCTGTAGCGGCACCAGCAACTCGGCCGCCACTCGGTTACTCCAATTCTCCACCGCGTTGTCAGGCAACACCGAAAGGCTGGCGTCGGAGAGCGCGGATTGCCCAAGCCAGAGGTGAGCAAGCTCATGCGCCAGCGTAAACATCTGCGCGGCCTTCGTATCCGCGCCGTTGATGAATACCAGCGGAGCGAGATCGTCGGCCAGCGCGAAGCCACGGAATTCGTCCGGGTCAAGCTGGCGCCGGTTGTTGTTCAAAACCACGCCGCTGCACATGACCAGTACGCCCAACGCGTCGGCCTGCGCGATGAAGTGACGCAGAGCCTCGGTCCATGTCGGGCAATCACGGCGCGCGTCGAGATCGAACCGCAGCGCCTCCCGCATACTCTCGGCGGTCGCCTCGATGGAACTGTCGAGGCGAGCCGAACCGATAAACGTTTGTGGCTCATCTCGCACAGACCTTGCGAACTCCCTGTACCACGCCTGCCGTTGTTGGCACAGATAGACCATCTCCAGCAGATTGGGGCTGGCATGCGCGATGTGCCGATTATTCACTGTTCGAAAATCTGGAATCGGTATACGCTCGACTGGTGGCTCAGACAGAAAGAGATACCCGACCGGTGCGTAGGTGACCTTCGCGAATCCTTCAATTTGCTTGAGTGTCGGCTGGCTCTCCCCGCGCTCCCAAAGATTGAGCTTGGGAAACCGAGCCTTCAGGTCGTCTACGGTCTTGCCGGCGCGCTCACGCGCCCAGCGAAGAAGTGCAGGTCTAACGGCTACTTTCATCATGGGACCACCTTAGCCGTGAATACCGCCACAGTCGAGATGGCCTGACCGCTGGCGTGATTGCGGACATCAATAGAGTCCGCGTCGCCTTGTTGTTCAGGGTGCCATGAAGCTCTCACTTCTTCGGCAAGACGAATCACTTGCTCAACGGCGTCGGTCTGTCCGTGAGCAGGTGAAGAGGCATCAGTAGCAAGCTCTGGAGCAATGCTTAATTCCTGCAAACGCCTGAACACCGATTCTAAGGCACGTTCTTCATCACGGAAGAAAAGACTGCCGCGAATGCGGACGAACGTCCAGCCGAGTCGTTCCAGAATGGCTTGGCGATCCATATCCTCTTGGAGTTTCTCTGGAGGGTGAGCTATTTCCCCGTCACACTCGACGGCCAAGCGTCGGCCACTTCCAACGACAACCAAGTCAATATAGTAGGCTCCGGCTTGGTGCTGCGGAAGGACGTTGTAGCCGCGCTCCATCAGACGTCGCAGGACAGTTCCCTCGAAAACCTTCGAGCGAGGGTCCACATTTGCCAATCGTTTCTGCAATTCGCGTTCCCACGCCTCCGGGTCGAGAGCGTGTTCGATGAGACAACGGCGATAGTCACCAACTTGCAGGTCTGTTTCATGGTTCAGGCTGTGGACGACCCACATCTGGTTCCGCGCACGGCTCGCGGCAACATTGAAGCGCTTTTTGAAAATCTTCTTTGGCCCTTCCTGGCGCATCGAGAGCGGTGGTTGCTCAGGTGGAGAGTCCACCATCGATAGGAACATCACATCGCGCTCATCACCCTGGAATTGCGCTGAGTCACCACAGAGAATCTGCCTCCGCCGATACTCGGCAGGCTCAAGGCGTTGCCGAAGAATGCTGTCGATTTTCAAGGCTTGTCTGTCACCTACGAGCGAGACCACGCCGAAGGTTGTCGGTTCGCCCAGTTCGTTCTTCGCATACTCCGGCTGTTGGATGGCGGCACAAATAAGAGAGGCGATAGTTTCGGCCTCGACTTCATTGACGTTGTCGCCGCGATCGCGTCCGCTTGGAACGCGGTAGGGAACAACGTGCGGATTGAGCGAAATCGAAGATGCCTCGCGCAGCGGTTTGATTTCACCTCTGTAGGAAAGATTGTTGCTGAAAGCGATGATATTGGGTGCGCAGCGAAAGTGTTCGGTCAACCGAATCACGCCGCCGAAGGCAATTTGAGCCAAGTCGTAGACGGAAGTCGTACCGTCATACAGCTCCTTGAAAGGCACGCCTTCGAGAAAGACACGAATCAGCTTCGACACCTCCTCCATATCAACACCGACGGCGACTGGAGTGACCTGCTCATCGTCACCCACGATGATGGTCTGGCGGCCCAGATAGAGCGCGAACAGGGAGGTCGGGTCGCATTGGCTGGCCTCGTCGATAATTACCACGTCGAACCTCGTCTTCCGTGGATCAAATGTGTCGGCCACTTCGGCCAAAGGCATAATCCAGACGGGCACGGCATCTTTAGCCGTAGCCATCTCCCGTCGGGCGGCGGCTCGAAGCTCCGCGTCGCGGACTCCCTTGCCCGTCTTCGTCAGTCTGTTCCGCATCGCCGCGTAAGCCCCCAGCGCCTGCTTTTGCGCGCTACCAGTCTGACGGATTTGATTTATCCACGTCTGCTTCTCGACGAGATGCGCGGTGACTTCGAGAAGCTGCTGACTAAGGCGCTCGATTTGTTGCTGCAATTCGTCCAGCGACACACTCGCCCGTTTCTCCAGTTCGTCATGAAGCTGCCTCCATTCCCAAGCGGAGTTCGGGTCGCCCGGCGGAAGCGACTCGCTGTGTTCTTCCAGCCGATTCTCAATCGCTGACGCCCAAGCCGGCGCCGAGCGGCTGAGCCGGTTCAGGAGTTCATGCCGTCGAGTCAGGTCTTGTTCCAGGTTCTTCAGTCGCACCAATTCTTCGTATGCGGATTGATAGGCCAATGGCGAGGCATCGCGTAAAGCTTGTCGCAATCGCTGTGTCGCTTGCGCTTCAGGCCGGTCTGCTTCGGGCAACTGCTCGTACCAAGCACGCAATGTTGCCAGCAGCCGCTTGTGTCGCAGCCAGCCGCTCCGCGACTGCAGAATCGGTCCAAGGTCGCCAAGAACCGCGCGGCGAATTCGACGAAGTTCCGCGTTATTTCCTGCTTCCGGTGTAGTGGAGTCCAGAAAGGCGGACCATCGAAAGCCAAGGCGTTGGAATTCACCTTCCAGCGATTGCCAGGTGGAAGCGTGCCATTTTAAACAGTCTTTAATTTGGGGCACGAACTGTTTGCAGACCTGCTCCGGTCGTTCGCCAAGTTCGGAACCGGCGAGGCCACCTTGGCAAGCCATCTGGCGTTCCCACCGTTCGATCAACTCGGAGCGGATCTGTCGCATACGCAGAAGCGCCCGGACTGCCTGCAAATGAGTCGAGTCGTTCAACTGCAAAGCGCGGCCTCCGACTTGGACCTTTTCTTTGAACTCAAACCAATGACGTTTCGTCAGCTTGGTAATCAGACCAAATGAGTTGCCAGCTTGGGCGTGTTGAATGATTTCCTCAACCAGCGGTAATAACTCATGCAGAGGGCGTGTGTCGGAAACGTCCGGGCCGTACTCAATGACCAGCGCATGACACTTATTCGCCTCGCTCCAAGTCGCCTCAATCAGTTCCGCCAGTGACTCCCAAACGCGCCGAGCCTGCTCATCGTCACGTCCAGATTGAATGGCTTCCAGTTGCCACGGCTTACTGTCGCGAAGGAATTCAATGGTCTTGGTTGCCAACTCCATCATCTGGTCAAACTCGGCTAACTCATCCGGTTCGAGCGCGGCATCCCAAAGCTCCTCGCGCAGCCGAAGGTTTTGGCTCGCCAGCGCAGCCATCTCATCAACGGCAAGTCGAAATTCGTTAGGCGTCGGCAATGCGTTCAGTTCCGGACGGCTGCCTCCAAGTTCACGCTCGTCGGCGAGAAAAACACGAGCATTGGTTTGGTAGAGGCCCACGACCTCCGCATGGGAAAGAGGCAATGATTCGCCAAGGTTCACCGGGCTGGGAATCCAGTCATCCCTGTCGACGCCTTGCTTCACTCGCTTGGCCGCGTCAATGGGCCGCGTAGGTTTTCCGCCGAAAACGACATCGCGAATTTCATCTTGTCTGGCGTCAAGAAGCCGCTGACGCGCGTCGCGCAACGCTTCGAGGATGCGCTTTCGCTCCCCGCTTAAACGCTGCGCGTCTCGTTCGAGGAGACGGTCGTCTTCGCTCAGTCGAACGTGAATCTTCCGCACGGACGCCTGAAGCTCCTCCTGGCTCTGTTTGTCATTGTGAAGAACGCTGATGCAAAGCGGCTGAAGCGCCTCGACAACTTTTCCCCTGAGCACACGCAGTGCCTTGGGCGTATGGGCAGTGACGAGCACACGCTTCCCTTGTGCCAGCAAGTGGCCGAGCAGGTTCGCAATGGTGTGTGTCTTGCCTGTGCCGGGGGGGCCTTGCACGAGCACACAATCTCTACGCGCCAGTTGCTTGGCGATTTCAAGCTGCTCACGATTGGCGGGCTTGCTCAACAGAACGTCGTCATCCTCATTCCCGATGGAAAGCCCACTGCCATGAGATTCGGCTTGGCTGACAGTGCTCGCCTCCAGTCCGAGGATTTGCAGCAACGAAGGAGGGAAAACCTCACGGCTCGCAATGTCCTCCAACACCAGGTCGAAGACGTTGCCTGGGCCAGTTCGCCGCGCTCGCATGAAAATTACCGGCTGGCGCATCATGATCGGGGCGCTTTGCTCTGGCGTAGCGCTCGGCTGATTGAAGAGAGATAATTCAGACTGCGACAATGAGTCCGAACGTTTTCTTGCGAGTGCCTGATCGTTCTCAACCGCCGTGCCGCCAGCCGGGAAGAGTCCTTGGATGAGCCGGCGAAGAAAACCATCGGTGTCACTGGCTCCAAGAGGAGCAAATTCCGCTTTCTTCATTTCGTCCGCGCAACGGGCAAGCTGTTGACTGTTCACTCCGGGGAGGACGCGGAGAAACTCCATGTAAAGTTCTGGTGGTTGTTCTCGTTTTCTGAAAACAAACTGCGGCTGCCGTTTTTCCGGGTAGAATTCCAATTCCAGCTTTTGCAGAAGGACGGGATGGTGAAACTCGCCACTAACATCGGGACAACGCAAGAGGCCGTCGCCAACCAGCAACTCAATCCTCTCACCTTCCCGCTCCTGAACGCCATACCACTCGTAAACGGTTTGGAAGAGAGCCATCGACTGTCGGGCTGGACGCTCGTTCGTCACCCATTGCTCGCGTTGTTGCTGCCACACGCGGAGGAGCAAAGGACGTCGGGAGTCCGCATCAAACCGCTCAATGAGCGTCTTGCCATCTCTGCCAATGACATTGCGAGTCGGCTGGACTTCCGCCTTACCAGAAAGTTCCTGCCAACCTGGTTTGAGCCATTCGGACAATGCGGCAGGCGGTGGTGGGCACTTCGTGATAACCGGACGCGTCAAACGCAGAACGATGCCGTTATCTTCAACCTCATCATTAGGTTTGCTCGCATCTCGAAACAGTTCGACGGAAGCATGGGGGGGCAGGTCCTTCAGCCAGAGGGAGTGCGGCTGCTGAGCAATGTCCCGAACCGGCGGATAGCGAAGGTCTGTGTAGGCCTTGAGGAACTCAAATAGCTTGGTCAACCGTTCGCGTATCATTGGTCGCTCATGTGGAAAGCTGTATCGGGTTCGAAAAGGACGTGTTGTCCTGTTCCTACGTCCCCTAAGAATTCCTTATCTCGGTCAGATGAGGGCAATACGGGGACGCGAACTGATTTCCCCACCGAGGCTTTGCGATAATCAGGACGGTGTCTCTGCATTTCCGCATTTCGAGGCGCCGCACGTCACTCGTCGTCCAAGAGACCGGAGGATCAGGCCGTCTGGCGCGGCAGGAAGAAGTCGCCCTGCTCTCTCGGCCCGGGACGATTCTCCAGGCGCGCCTTGTCGATCAGGAGCTGCCCGTCATCGGCCAGCCGGATGGCGCAGCGCCATAGCGGCTTCGGGGCGGGACCCGCAATCACGTCGCCGTCCTTGTTGAAGTTCGACCCGTGGCAGGGACACTTGAACCGGCCTTCCGCATCGAACCAGTTGGGGGTGCATCCCAGGTGCGTGCACCGGGCCCAGAAGCAGTAGAAGCCGCGCTCCGTCCGCACCACCCAGGCCCGTTGGCTCTTCTTCCACTTCTCGCTGATCCCCACGGGGTAGTCTTCGGGGCGGCCCGCCTTGAACGACAGGGTCGGCTCATAGAGCACGTTGGGAAAGAGGTAGCGCAGATTCGAGAGCAGCCACCCGCCCAGGAACACCCAGAAGAACGCCCAGCCGGCCCGCAGCAAGAACTGCCGGCGCCCAAAGCGCTCTTCACTCCACTGCCAGAGATCCCGTGGATGGGCAGGCTCAGCCGAAGCCACGGCAGGCGCGGGGGCTGTGGGGCTTGGCGTCTGTTCCATCAGCTCAGCGTGGGGGCCTTGGGTCCTGATGATCGTCATCTGAATCTGAGCGCCGGCGCAGCGCACGCTGGAACTCGCGGATCGCCTGGCCCAAGGAGCGGCCGACCTCCGGGAGCCGGCGCGCGCCGACGATCAACAAGACGATCGTGAAGATGATCAGCAGTTCAGCCCATCCGAGTCGCATGCTCAGCTCCTCCGCACGACGGCGTATTCGGCTAACCGTTGGTAGGCACCTGCAAGCCCGTTCATCGGGATGTCGTCGAGCGCGTGCCGGGCCAGACGGATGCATTCCCGCGCCCGCTCCTGGGCTTTGGCGATGGCCCCGGAGGACGCCGCAGCCTGGGCGACGCGGGCGAAGAACGCCCGATCCGTCACCCGCACGCCCGTTGTCGCGGCGCGGCGCAGCGGCGCGAAGAGTCGGTCGCGCATCCGGGCCGGCAGCATCTGCGTCAGGTAGATCATCGGCAGCGACAACGCGCCTTTGTCCAGGTCGGAGAGGATCGCCTTGCCCAGGCGTTGCGCATCCCCCACCAGATCGAGACAGTCGTCGATGATCTGGAACGCCAGGCCGATGTTCAACCCGAACTCCGTCAGCCGCTCGATCATGGCGGGCTCGCACCCGCCCAGGTACGCGCCGCTCCGGCAACAGCCGCCCATCAACGACGCGGTCTTGTCGCGGATGATTTCGAGATACTCCCCCTCGGTCAGGTCGAGGCGATAGCGCACCTCCACCTCCCTCAGCTCGCCCCGGCAGAGCTGCCGGCACACGTCCGCCATGACGCGCATGACGTAGGGCGAGCGCATCCGGGCCAGCAGGGTGAAGGCGGTCGCGTAGAGGTAGTCGCCCATCAGGACGGCCCGCTCCGTGCCCCATCGATGGTGGAAGGCCGGCTGGGCCCGGCGAAGCGGCGAGCGATCGATGATGTCGTCATGGATCAGGGTGGCGGTGTGGATCAGCTCCACGGCGGTCGCCGTGTCGATCAAGGCGCGCCGGTTGGGCGCGCGCCCCACCGCGCCCGCCAGCAGCACCAGCCCTGGCCGCAAGCGTTTGCCTCCCGCCGTAATCAAGTAGACGACGGTCTGCGCGATGGGATCCGCCACCTGCGACAGGATCCGTGCCGTCACCGCTTCCAGCTCCCACTTGATGGGGCGCAGGGCCTCATCCAGCAGCGAGCGCTCGGCGCCCCGCCCCTTGCCCTTGAGGTGTTTGTCCTGCCCCACCGCGATGGCCATCAGCTCTTGGTGGCGAGAAACAGGCTCGCCAGCCCATGGGAGAGCGGCACGTATTGGACCTGGGTGGCCAGGCGCTGCAAGCGCTCGGTCAGCTGCTGCGGCGTCAAGAAGGCCCGGACCGACCTGGCGAAGTACGTGAACGGCCAGAGCTGGCCCGTCACCATAAGCCCCATGGCCCGCACGAACGTCCACAGGAAGAGCTGGTAGCCCATCCACATTAGCGGGTGGCTGGGTCGTCCCGTCTCCAGGATGATCAGCCGGCCGTTCGGGCGCAAGACCCGGACCATTTCCCGCAGCCCGCCCGTCAGGTCGCTGAGGTTGCGCGTCGAGAAGCCGATCGTCACCCGATCGAAGGTCGCCTCCGCAAACGGCAGCGCTTCCGCGTCGCCCAACAGCCAGGCGACGTCCAGATGTGGGTCCCCACGGGCAGAGCCCGTGGCACCCACTTCGTCGTCCTTCGACTCGGCTTCGCCTCGCTCAGGACGACCCTGAGCAAGGGCCCACGGCCGGAGGCCGTGGGCCGCGTCGAAGGGTCGCTGCTGGCGCTGTTTTCGCCGCGCCCAGCTCAGCATCTGTGCGTTCAGATCCATCCCCACGACGATCCCCTGTCCCTCTTGACGCCGGGCGCACAAGATCGCCAGATCCCCCGTCCCGGCGCACACATCGAGCACGCGCTGACCCGGCCGGACGTCGCCGAGGCGGATCGCCTCCGACCGCCACCGCTGATCCAGGCCGCAGCTGGCCAGCCGGTTGAAGCGGTCGTAGCGCGGCGCGATGGACGTAAACAGGCGCTGGACGAACGACCGTTTCTCGCCATCCTGGAGGGCCACCCCCCCACCTGTTGGTTGGCCGGAGGCCGGATCGCTCCGCGATCCAGATCGGCTGCGCCAATCTCCAACAGGTGGGAGGACCATCACTGGTTGCGCGCGAGATAGAACGCCAGGCTCTCCAGCTCGATCGCCAAGTCCACCGCCCGCAGCCGCACCGAGGAAGGCACCTCAAGGCGCGCCGGGGCAAAATTGACGATGGCGCGCACCCCGCCCGCGACGAGCTGGTCGCAGACCTCCTGAGCCGACGCGACCGGCACGGCGATCAGTCCGATATGGATGTGATTCCGCCTGACCAGCTCGGTGAGGCGCTGCACAGCCGCCACCTCGACGCCTTGGACGAGCCGCCCCACCTTCTGCGGATCCGCGTCCACCGCCACCCGAAAGAGAAACCCGCGCTCCTGAAACCCCCGATAGGCCAGCAGGGCCGACCCCAGGTTGCCGACGCCGGCCAGCGCGACGTTCCAGGTGCGATCCGCCATGCCGAGGATCGAGGTCAGCCGCTCATGCAGGCGCTGGACCTCGTAGCCCAGCCCGCTGGTTCCGAACTGCCCAAAGTAGCTGAGGTCGCGGCGGACCTGGGCATCGGTCAACCCCAACTGCTGGGCCAGGCGCCTGGAGGACACGTACCCCACGCGCTGCGTCTCAAGACGCGCCAGCTCGCGCACGTAGAGGGAGAGACGCGCCACGCACGCTTCAGACGCCACCTGGGACGCCGCCGCGCGGCTGTTGGAACGATGGTTTGTGCGTGCCATGTCACTCACCGGTGATTCCGTGAGGACATGGCGCGGAAGGCCTCACAGGCAGCGCTGATGAACCGATCCACGTGCGCCGGCGTGTGCGCGCTCGATAGAAACAGCGCTTCGAAGGGTGACGGGGGAATGAGGATGCCCTGCAGGCGAAGGGCGTGCGCCCACTGGGCGAAGCGCTGCCGATGGCTGGCCTGGACCTCGGCGAAGTTCCGCACAGGGGTCTCGGCGAAGAAGACGGTCAACATGGATCCCGCCCAATTGATCTGGATGCTCACCCCGAAGCGGCTCGCGGCTTCCGACAGGCCGCCCACCAGCCGTTCAGTCACGCGCTCCAGGCGCTCGTAGGGTGGATGGGCGCTCAGCTCCTTCAACGTGGAGATGCCGGCGATCATGCTGAGCGGATGCCCGGCAAACGTCCCCCCATGGAACACCTCGCCTTCCGGAGCCAGCCGTTGCATCAGCCGCCTGGGCCCTCCGACCACGCCGATCGGCAGCCCCCCTCCGATGATCTTCCCGAAGATCGTCAGATCCGGAGTGACCCCGTAGCGTCCCTGGGCGCTTCCGAGCCCGAGGCGGAATCCCGTCACCACCTCGTCGAAGATCAAGAGGACGCCATGACGGCGCGTGAGCTCCCGAAGGCGCGCAAGATAACCTGGCGCCGGCGTCACGACCCCCATGTTCGCGGCGACCGGCTCGATGACGACGCAGGCCAACGCATCCCCCAACCGTCGCATGACCCCCTCTAAGGCTTCAAGATCGCTCCACGGTACGGTCATGGTGTCCTGGGCCAGCGCCTCAGGGATGCCGGCACTCTTGCGGGCCATGAGGCTGTCGCTGTGTCCGTGGTAGCAGCCGTCAACCGTCAGGATCGTCGTGCGCCCCGTCTGCGCTCGCGCCAGCCGGATAGCGGTCATGCAGGCTTCGGTGCCGGACACCGTGAAGCGGACCTGCTCAACCGACGGCACCGCCTCTGTGATGAGCCGCGCCAGCTCCACTTCAGCCGGATGGGTCAATCCCATGAGGGTCCCGGAGGGCAGGGCCTGGCGAAGGGCGCGGGTGACGGCTGGATGGCGATGCCCGAGGATCAGGCTGCCCCAGCCCATGATGAAATCAAGCCACGTCCCTCCCGCCGCGTCATGCGCCTCGGCTCCCTGGGCCCGAACCAGCATCAGCGGCTCTGCGCCGATCTGGCGGAACGACCGGACCGGGCTGTTGACCCCACCCACCAGATAGCGCTGCGCTTCCTCCAATGATGGGGATCGATTGGGATTTCGGATTTCGGATTTCGGATTTCGGATTTTTGTCATGTTCAATCCGCAATCCACAATCCGCATTCCGCAATGAGACTGGTCATTTCTCCTGCAACAGCTTGGCGGCGTCCTTCGCCCAATAGGTGACGAGGAGATCGGCGCCCGCCCGCTTGAGCGCCACCAGCAGCTCCCACCATGCGGCACGCTCCGGCACCCAGCCACGCGCGGCGGCCGCCTTGACCATCGCGTACTCGCCGCTCACGCTGAACGCCGCGACCGGGTAGTGAAAGGCCTGCTTGATGCGATAGATGACGTCCAGGTACGCCAACGCCGGCTTGACCATAATGATGTCCGCGCCTTCTGCAATGTCCAGCTCGGCCTCCCGCAGCGCTTCGTCAACATTGGCGACGTCCATCTGATAGGAACGACGGTCGCCGAACGACGGGGCCGACTCCACCGCCTCCCGAAACGGCGCGTAGAAGGTCGAGGCGAACTTCGCCGAGTAGGCCATGATGGGGAGCCGGTCATGTCCCGTCTCATCCAGCGCCGAGCGGATGGCCCGCACGTTACCGTCCATCATGTCGGACGGGGCGACCATGTCGGCCCCGGCCTGGGCATGCGACACGGCGGTCTTCGCCAACAGCTCCAGCGTCGCGTCGTTATCAATCCAGAACTCTTGTTCGATGGTGGACGGTAGACGGTGGACGGTGGACTTCGCTCCCTTTGGCCGCTGTTTGCCTTTCCTCTGCCCCCTGCCCCCTGCCCCCTGCCCCATTCTCACGACGCCGCAATGCCCGTGGCTCATGTAGGCGCACAGGCAGACGTCGGTGATCACCACCAGCTCCGGCACGCGCGTCTTGATCTCCTGAACCGCCCGCTGGATCACGCCGTCCTTGGCGTAGGCGCCGCTCGCTTTCTCGTCCTTCCGCTGGGTGAGCCCAAAGAGCAGCACGGCGCTCACGCCCTGGGCGGCCAGCGCCTGACACTCCCTCACAGCCAGATCCACGGAGAACTGGAACTGGCCTGGGAGCGAGGGGATCGGCGCGCGCACCTGCGCGCCGCCGCGCACAAAGAGCGGCATCACCAACTGCTCCGCGGACAGGCGGGTCTCGCGCACCAACGCCCGTAACGATTCTCGTTGACGCATCCGCCGGGGTCTATACATCGTGTCGGGTCATCGCCTCCACAAGCCCCTCGATGGTCGAAGTGGCCGCTTCGACGGCAACCGTCCCGCCGGCGGCGCGCACCGCCGCGGAGGTCACCGGACCGATGGACGCGAACCGGAGCTGCCGGAAGCGCGCGCCCTCCCTCGCCGCCCGGAGCGCCGACGCCAGATGGTCCACGCAACTGGCCGACGTCACCGTCACGAGGTCGATCGGCCGCTGGAAGATCGCGCGGATCCGGCCGGCCGTTCCCCGAGGGACGACGGCCTGATACAGCGGCACCTTGGTCACCTGCATCCCGCGCTGACGCAAGCCGGTCGTGAGCACATCGCGGCTGCCGGCGGCGCTGAGGATGAGCGCGCGCTTGCCCTTCAGCGCGCGACGGGGGAGCTGCTCGAGGAGGCCTTCCTGGCTGTAACGCCTGGGAACAACATCGACGCGCAGGCCGCGCTTCTCAATGGCGGCGGCGGTCTTGGGGCCGATCGCTCCGATCCGACAGCCGGCCAGCCACCGCATGTCCTTCCGGTAGGGCCGAAGCCGGCGCGCAAACCAGTCGATCCCCTCAGGGCTGGTAAAGAAGACCCAGTGCGTCTTTGGCATCTCGTTGACGGCGTGGCGGAACAGACCGTTGGCCCTCACAGAGACCAACTCGATCATGGGCAGCTCCTCCACCTCCGCCCCACGCGCTTCCAACTGATCCGTCAGCGTCGCGGCGTTGTCGGAAGCCCGCGTCACCAGGATGCGCTTGCCGAAGAGCGGCCGCCGCTCGAACCACCTCAGCGATTCGCGCAGCCGCACGACCTGGCCCACCACGAGCACCGCCGGAGGCTGGATGGCCGCCTCCACGGCGCGGGCCGCGATGGTGCGCAATGTCCCCGAGATGACGCGCTGACGCGAGGTGGTCCCCCACTCGATGACGGCGCAGGGCGTGGTTGCCCTTCGTCCGTGTCGCCTCAGACGCTCGGCAATGGCCGCCAACTCGCCCACGCCCATGAGGCAGACGAGCGTGTCGGAGGCGGCGGCCAGCGGCCCCCAGCGCATCGCGCTGCCGGCCTTGGCGGGATCCTCATGCCCCGTCACGATCGCGACCGATGACGACAGGCCACGATGGGTCACCGGAATCCCGGCGTACGCGGGAACGGCGATGGCGCTGGTGACGCCGGGGACCACCTCGAAGGGGATCTGCGCCTGGGCCAAGGCGAGCGCTTCTTCGCCGCCCCGTCCAAAGAGAAACGGATCCCCGCCCTTGAGCCGAACCACGCGCTTGCCCGAGCGCGCCTCACGGATCAGCAGCGCATTGATGGCCTGTTGCTTCACCGACCGTCCCCCGGGGATCTTGCCGACGTAGAGCGCCTTCGCCGTTGGAGGACATGCCCTCAACAGGCGAGGCGAGACGAGATGGTCATACACCACCACGTCCGCCTGACGAAGCAGCTCCTGTCCCCTCACCGTCAGCAGCTTCGGATCGCCCGGCCCCGCGCCAACCAGGGAGACGATGCCTCGTGTTGAATGCGGAATGCGGAATGCGGAATGCGGATTAATTGTTTTGCCCTTCATGTGTTACTCTTCATGATGTTCAATCCGCAATCCGCAATCCGCAATCCGAAATCCACATTCCACATTTGAATGGCGCGCCCGACGGGGATCGAACCCATAACCTTCGGCTCCGGAGGCCGACGCTCTGTCCAATTGAGCTACGGGCGCGTGGATTTCCGCTCAGTACTCAATAACTCCTCAGCGCCTTGAGCGCTCAATCGTTGTGCCAACACCTCCCCAAGCGCAGTCGGCGACTCCAGCGATCCAGTCGCGCGATCCCGCAGTCTTCGCGAGCCGTCCGGCGACAACACCGCGCCCTCCAACTGCAACATCCCGCTCGATCCCTGCGCGTACGCGGCGATGGGCACGCGGCAGCCGCCCCCGAGCGCCCGGAGGAACGCCCGCTCCGCCTCGACGCAGGCGCGGCTGGTGGGATCGTCAAACCCACCCATCATCTCCTGCAGATCCAGGTCATCCGCCCGCACCTCAACCGCCAGGGCGCCCTGGCCCGGCTCCGGCAACATCGTCGTCAGATCCAGGTACTCCGTCACCCGCTCCTCAAGCCCCAACCGAATCAAGCCGCACGCAGCGACCACGATGGCGTCATAGCGACCTTCGTCCAACTTCCGCATCCTCGTATCTACGTTGCCGCGGATCTCCAGGATCTGGAGATCCTTCCTGCGGTAGAGCAACTGGCTTTGGCGCCGCGGGCTCGAGGTCCCGATGCGGGAACCGCTTGGCAACTGATCAAACGGCTGTCCGGACCTTGAGACCAACGCGTCCCGCGGCTCCTCCCGCTCCAACACGGCTGCCAGACGCAGCCCGCGTGGAACGTCCAGGGGCAGATCCTTCATGCTGTGGACCGCCAGATCAACGCGTGATTCCAAGAGAGCGGTCTCCAGCTCCTTGACGAAGACGCCCTCCCCGCTCATCATCGTCAGGGGAAGCTCGGGATCCTTGTCAGCCTGCGCGGTGATCGCCGCAAGCCGAATGGGCCGACCGGGGAACCGCTCCTCCAGCCGCGTCTGGACGAGCTGCGCCTGGCACATCGCCAGAGAACTCCCACGAGTCCCGATCACGAGCGAACGCATCAGAGGACACACGGTTCCAACTCGAACTCCCGCCTGTGCCAGGCGAGGAACCGCTCAACTTTCTGGTCGATGATCGCCGTGGAGTCGTGGACCGCCTGCCGCCGCTCCTCGTGAGCGTGAGCCACCAATCCCTGCAGGTCATCCACGTTGAACAGGTAGACGTTCTCCAAGGCGCCGGCCGCCGGATCCACATTCCGCGGCACCCCCAGATCCACAAGGCAGAGGGGCCGCTGCTGGCGGCCCCGCATCGCCCCGGCAACGGCTTGACGGTCAAGGACGCACCCCTCTGCGCTCGTCGAGCTGATGACGATATCCACATCGAGGAGTTGGACGCCGAGCTCCCCCAGCGCCACGGGAATGGCGCCGTAGCCGCAGGCCAAGCTCGCCGCTCGCTCCGGCGAGCGGTTCATGATCCGCGCCTGCCGCACTCCCCGCGCCGCCAGGCGCTTCAGGGTGAGCTCTCCGACTTTTCCCGCGCCGATGAGCAGGACCACCGCTCCGGACAGATGGCCGAAAATCTTCTCCGCCAGCTCAACCGCCACCGTCCCAATGGAGGTGCCTCCGCGGCCGATCGCCGTCTGGGTCCGCACCGCCTTCGCGGCGTTCAGGGCCCGCTGGAAGAGCGCGTTGAGGGCTTTGCCGGTGGCGCCGGAGTCCCTGGCCCACTCGTAGGCGTGCTTCACCTGATGGAGGATCTCCCCTTCCCCCAAGACCATGGAATCGAGCCCGCTGGTCACCGAGAACAGATGATGGATGCTCTGAGGCTCCGTGTAGCTGTACAACCGCTCCACGAGCTGGGGCAGCACCACGCCGCTGTGCCGGCTGAGGAATTCCTGAAGGCGGGTGATGGCGCCGTCCAGCACGGGGACGCCGGCATAAATCTCCACACGATTGCACGTGGACAGGATCGCCGCCTCCCGCAGGCCGACGTCACGGCGCAGCCTGGCCAGCGCGTCGGGGAGCTGCTCGCGGCGAAATGCCAGCCGCTCCCGAAGCTCCACCGGGGCCGAGCGATGGTTCAATCCCACCAGGACGATGTGCATGTCACGATAAACGACTTGGTTAGAGGTAGGGGTGCTTGGACGGCAACAGCCAACTGGCGCCGAGAAAGGTGAAGAGCACCAGGCTGAAGGTCAAAATCGACAACAACGCCACCCGTCGCCCTCTCAGCGTCGCGCGCAGCCTCACCAGCCACAGGAGCAGGTACAGCGCCCACAGGAGCGCGGTGAAGCAGGCCTTCGAGTCGCCCATCCACCACCGTCCAAGCCACACCCGCATCCCGGCCACCCCGCAGGCCATGCCGGCGCTCAGGAGCCAAAAGCCGACGCCGATCGCCGTGAAGTTCAGGCGATCCAGCGCCCCCAGCGAGGGCAGCCGGTGAAACCACCATCCCATCGTCTTGCGCTTGAGCTGTCGCTCCTGGATGAGAAAGCCGATCCCCGTGACAAACGCGACCAGGAACGCCACGTAACTCAACAACGAGCAGATCATATGCGCGATCAACATGGCCCACTAACCGAAGGCAACACGCGACAAGTGACAAGCGACAAGATGCCCATGGTGTGCTGGTGTTCCATGTCACCTGTCACCCAGGAGTTTCTCCGCAGCTTTAAGTACTTGGACAAACGTTTCTTGACGTGTCTGGGGGTTTTCTCGTCGAGTCTTTCACTGGCCACTCGTCACTCGTCACTGGTCACTGACTTAGGCCATTCACGGCGTGGCGCGCCAGCAAGCGCTTGGCCACCCGCCGGGCCTCCTGCGTCCTGCCGGCACGGACGAGCTGAAAGACGCGCCCCCTGAGGAGCTGCGCGAAATACCGTTTCCGGCCGGCGAAGGTGGGCAGGCGACGCTTCGCCGCCTCCCGGAGGCTCAACAGCAGACGCCCCATCGAAGCGTACTCCGCTCCCACCATCCGGGCCAGGTCGCGGCGCATCTGCTTGGCCAATGACGGGCTGGCCCCGCCGGTGCTCACCGCGATGGTCAGGAGCCCTCGCCTGAAGATCGCCGGCGCGATAAAGGAGCAGAGGGACGGCTGGTCCACGACGTTCGTGAAGATCCTCCGCCGCGTCGCCGTTCGATAGACCGATTCGTTGACCCGCTGATCATCGGTGGCGGCGTACACCAGCCACACGCCCCGCAGATCACCCGGCGAGAACGGCCGAGCCTGGTGGCGGATGACGCCTCGCCCGGCGTACGCGGCGAGACGCCTGGTGAGGATCGGGCTCACCACGGTGATCCGCGCGCCGTAGCGCAGCAGGGTCGTCACCTTGCGCTGCGCGACGGCGCCGCCCCCCACGATCAGGCAACGCCGATCGCGGAGGTCCGCAAAGAGCGGGTAGTAGGCGCGCGCGCTCATCCCACCACCTGCCTCGAATTGCGGATTGCGAATTGCGAATTGCGAATTGAAAGAAGGAATAAGTCGGGATCCAATCCGCAATCCACAATCCGCAATCCGAAATGCCGTGGGATCATCCCAGCGCCTGCTTCAGCTTGGTCAGCTCCTCAGACGGCATCGAAGAGGTCTGCTCCTTGCCGGGGAAGACCCCTGTCCGGACCTCGGTGATGTACGAGCCCGCGGCCTGGCGGATCGTTCCAGCCACATCGGCGTACCGCTTGACGAAACGCGGCCTGAACCGCTCAAAGAGGCCGATCAGATCGTACGTGACGAGGACCTGACCGTCGCAGAAGGGGCCGGAGCCGATGCCGATCGTGGGAATCGCAAGGCGCTGCGTGATCTCCTGGGCCACCACATCGGGAAGGCATTCGAGCACCATGGCGAAGCAGCCCACTTCCGCCAGCGCGATCGCCTGGGAGATGATGCGGGCCGCCGACTCCGCGTCCTTGCCCCGCATGCCAAAGCCCCCTTCGCCGGCGGCGGTTTGCGGCGTCAGACCTACGTGCCCCATGACCGGAATCCCCGCGCGCACGATCGCCTGCGCGACATCCTCGATCCCCGGCTTCCATTCCACCTTGACCGCGTCGCAGCCCGCCTCCTGCGCGAAGCGGCCGGCGTTGCGCACCGACTCCTCGAGCGTGGAGCGGAAGGAGAGAAACGGCATGTCGCCCACCAGCAGCGCCCGCGTCACTCCTCGACGGGCGGCCTTGGCGTGGTGCAGCATCTCCTCCATCGTCACCGGCGTCGTCGTCTCGTAGCCGAGCACCACCATGCCCAACGAGTCGCCCACCAAGACGACGTCGATGCCCGCCTCATCCAACACGCGGGCCACCGGGTAGTCGTAGGCGGTCAGCATGGCGATCTTCTCGCCTCGCGTCTTGCGCTCGAGCAGTTCCGCAATGGTCACTGTCGCCATCGGCAGGTTAAAGGTAAAAGGTTCAGGGTGAAAGGGAGCCCCTTTCACCTTTGACCTATGACCTTTCACCTTAGTTGAGCAGCTCCTCCCGCACGATCCTGGCCGCTTCCACCACTACCCGCAGCTTCTCCACCGCCTCCTGCGGGGCCCTCGTCTTCAACCCACAGTCAGGATCGACGTACACCTGTTCCGGCCGGAACACCGTCAGCGCCTTCTTCAGGTTGGCGACGACCTCTTCCACCGGTTCGATCCGATGGCTGTGGACATCGACGACCCCAAGGCCGATCTCCTTGCCGCATCGCCGTCTCCGGAAGACGTCGAGCAGCTCAAAGTTCCGGTTGGCGAACTCCAGGTCGATCTGATCCACCGGCAAGCGATGCAGCTTCGGCCCGATGGCTGCGAAATCGCCGTAGCAGATGTGGGTGATCGTCTTAGCCCTGAGCCCCTTCGTGACGACCCCCAGCGCCTCGATGGCCAGCTCCATCTCCTCGGGGCGCGTGGAGATCGCCGGCTCATCCACCTGGATATACTGGGCCCCGGCGCGCTCGAGATCGCGCGCCTCCTCCCGAACGACCCTGGCGATCGCCAGGGTAGCCGCCCGGCGGGACGGGTAGTGCTCATTGAACGACCAGTCCATGATGGTATAGGGGCCGGTGAGCATCCCTTTGACCGGTCGAGTCGTCAAACGCTGCGCGAAGCTCCACCACCCGACGGTCACCGGCGTGGGGCGCGTGATCTTTCCCGCGATGATCGGCTTGCGGTAGTACCGGTTCCCATAGGAGCGCACCAGCTCGCTCTGCCGGAACCCGCCCAGGTGCTCGGCGAAGTAGGCCACCATATCGCCTCGATACTGCTCGCCATCCACGAGGATGTCGATGCCCAGTTGCTCCTGCGTGGCGATCCACTCGCGGGTGGCTTGCTCTTCGAGCTTCCGCAGCGCCTTGATCCCCAAGGCGCCTTTGCGCGCCTGGCTGCGCGCGGTGACGAGATAGTCCGGTTTCGGCAACGAACCCACGGATGTCGTTAACAACATATCCCTTCCTCCTGACTGCCTACTGCCTACTTGGTTGCCCGGTACGCCTGGACGGCCTCAACGAGTCGTCGGATCTTCGCCAGCGCCTGGGGATGCGGCAACAACTCCAAGCCGGCGTTCGGGCTCACCGAGAGCCGGTCGAGGGGAACGCGTTTCTTGACGACGTTCCACAGCGCGTGCAGCTCGTTCACCGACTCCAGCTTCGTATTCCGCGCATCGAGACACCCCAGGGCCAGCTCTTTCGTGCACGCCACCCGCTTCAGCGCCGCGATCGCCTTGGGGTCTGACACGACATCCACGCCCACGACATCCACCTTGGCCCGCATCAACGATTCAAGCGCCCCGTCGAGCGACCCGAAATAGGTCACGACCGCGGTCTTCGCCCGGACGCCCGCGGTGGCGATTCCCAAGGCCTCCACCACGAGCCGCATGTCCGGCCGGCCAAAGCCCAGCGCCGGCTCGTCAAACTGGATGAGGGGAGCGCCCGCCTCGGCCAGGGCGCGCGCCTCGGCGTTGAGGATCTCGGCCATCCGCCGGACGAAGGGCCGCTCCGCCTTGTAGTGACGGTCTTCGCTCATCTGCACGAAGGTGTACGGCCCCGGCAACACCGCCTTGACGGGCTTCGCCGTCATCGCCTGAGCCGCTCGATAGTCATCGACCAGCAGCGCGCCCCGGCGCACGGGCGCCTTGCGCAGAATGGGACGACGATAGTAGACGTTGTTGTCGAACCAACGGGTCAGTCCGTTGATCTCGAAACCGTCGAGCCGGTGGGCCACCGGCGTCACCAGGTCTTCCCAGCGAATCTGGCCGTCCGTCAACAGATCGAGCCCCGCCGCCTCCTGCTCCTGGAGCACCGCCTTCGTGATCTCCCGGTAGACGGCTTCCATCTGGGCCTCGGTGAGCTCCTGGCGTTGCCGCTTCGTGATCGCCCCGATCAGCTTGGTCCCATAGGCCTGCTCCGCCACTTTCGGGTAACTCCCAACGGTCGTCGTAATCATCCCCCCACCTGCGCCTCACGGCGGCTTGTTGTATCCGCATCCTGGGCC
The DNA here is from genome assembly GCA_030697665.1 of Candidatus Omnitrophota bacterium. Taxonomy (GTDB): domain Bacteria; phylum Omnitrophota; class Gorgyraeia; order Aquiviventales; family Aquiviventaceae; genus JAUYPJ01. The sequence continues at coordinate 5,713 of JAUYPJ010000140.1, read as the reverse complement.
GCCGTGACGAATGCGACGGCCTGATGCCACGTCATCCACACGGAATCTCCGAGCAAGCGCATTCGAGCTTGCCTCCGGCACGCTGGCGTAGGTGGGGGGATCATGTCGTCATATCCCTCTTCTCACCACTCGTCACTCGCCACTCATCACTCATGGTCCCACCACGCCGCCCACCGCCCGGCCCAACAGCGCGCGACCTCCTCCACTTGCACTGAGGCGCGGGCCGCTTCCGACAACGCCACGGCGCGGGCGTCCAACGACGCCACGACCTGGGCGGGGACGGCGCGCCGCAACGCCTCCGGCAGCGGCCTGATCAACAGCGAACCCTGGATCAACCACCCGCGCAGGTAGCGCCTCAGCGCAAACCCCGCGAGCTTGCGCGCGCCGATCAGCACCGCGTAGGGGCTGACCTCGCGCAGGCAGTACGTGATCCGGCTGTTTCCTGGCGCATCGAGCAGGACGTTCGCCTCAAGCCCATACGCGCGGCACAGCCTCCCTGCGCTGTGACAGACCGCCCGCATCAGCGTCGAGACGGACAGCCCCGCGACGCGAGGGACGATCACGGAGACCGACAGGTCGCTCCCGTGGAACGCCATCCCCCCGCCGGTCGGCCGCTCGACGAGCTCAAGGCCTGCCGCGCGCCACGGCGGCTCTTCGAGCCACGCCGGCGGCGGCTGCTTCAACCCCAGCGACACCGCCGGGGGGTTCCACCAAAACAGCCGCAGCGTGGGGATGGACTCACCCGCCAGCCGCTCATCCCGCGCCATCTGCGCCGGCGCAGGCAGCCCCTCATCGATCAAGACGCGCCACTCGGGCATTGGTAGTGCTTGCATTTCCCCTTGACACCACGGAGGCCACAGAATTCCACAGAGACACGGAGCAATCCTTGAGGAGCCGTTTCCGTGCTTCCGTGGCGCTTCCGTGATTCCGTGGTGTGAACAGGCAAGTTAAGGCAGTACCCGCGCATTGGACTGAGCCGGCGATCCCACCCATCGGAGGTTCGGCTCGCGCGCCGCTTTGACTTCGTCCAGCCGATCCACCACCATCCGGTGGGGGGCTCGCCGCACCAATTCCGGGTCCGTCGTCGCTTCCTCGGCGATGCGCCGCATCGCCTGGACGAAGCGATCCAGCGTCTCTTTCGACTCGGTCTCCGTCGGCTCGATCATCAACGCCTCCTCCACGATGAGCGGGAAATAGACGGTCGGCGCGTAGAAGCCGTAATCGAGCAACCGCTTGGCGACGTCCCACGCGCTGAGCCCCTGCGCCTTCAGCGCTTTCAGGGTGAGGACGCACTCATGCAGGCAGGGTCGGTCAAAGGGAACCGGAAACGCCTCCCGGAGCGTCACCCTGAGGTAATTGGCGTTGATGATCGCGCTCCGGCTGGCCCGCGCAAGCCCCTCGCGTCCCAGGGTGCGGATATAAGCGTACGCCCGCACCAGCACCCCCACATTGCCGTAGAAGCCGTGCACGCGGCCGATCGTGGCCGCGCCTCGCTCATCCCATGCGAACCGACGGCCGACCCGGCGGATGCGCGGCACGGGCAGGAACGGCTCCAGCGCCTTCGTCACGCCAACCGGCCCGGCCCCCGGGCCTCCGCCGCCGTGCGGCGTGGAGAAGGTCTTGTGGAGGTTCAACTGGAGCAGGTCGACGCCCATCTCCCCGGGCCGCGCGATGCCCAGCAGCGCGTTCATGTTCGCCCCATCCATATAGACCAGCGCGTCGTGGGCATGCAGCAACGCCGTCACCTCCAGGATCTGACGCTCAAACAGCCCGAGCGTATTGGGGTTGGTCAGCATGAGCGCCGCCACGTCATCCGACAGCTTCGCCTGCAGCTCCTTCAGGTCGATGAGCCCGTCCGGGCCGGACCTCAATTGCACGACGGTGAAACCGGACAGGGCGGCCGAGGCCGGATTGGTCCCATGCGCGGAGTCCGGGATGAGGATCGTCGGGCGCTTCCGGCGCTTCGAGCGGTGGTAGGCGGCGATGATCTTCAGCCCCGTCAGCTCCCCCTGCGCGCCCGCGGCCGGCTGGAGCGTGAACGCCTCCATCCCGGTGATGGCGCAGAGCAACTGCTCCAGCTCGTACAGCAACGCCAGCAGACCCTGCACCTGCGCAGCCGGCTGAAGCGGGTGGAGCTGCGCAAATCCCGGCAGCGCCGCGACGCGCTCATTGAGCTTCGGGTTATACTTCATCGTGCACGACCCCAACGGGTAGAAGTGCGTGTCCACCGAAAAATTCCGCTGCGAGAGCGTGGTGTAGTGGCGCACGACGTCGAATTCGGCCACCTCCGGCAAGGACGGGGGGCTCGCGCGCAGCTGGTCCTGCGGCGGCAGCTCAGCCGGGTTGGCGGCGGGCACGTCGCTGGGCGGCAGCCAATAGCCGCGGCGTCCGGGCACGGATTGCTCGACGATGAGCGGCAGCGCCATCAGGCAAGCCCTCTCAACACCTCGATGAGCCGGTCGATCCGGGCCTTGCTGATCAGCTCCGTCACGCACCACACGGACGCCTGCGGCAGCGTCGGATACCAGGGCCCCAGCGGCACGCCGCCGACCATGCCGGCGCGGCGCAAGGCCCGATCGATCACCTCCGTCGACATGGCCGCATCGTAGCGCAGCGTGAACTCATTGAAGACCGGCTGGTCATAGGCGGCCGAGATCCAGGGAAGCTCCAGCAGCCGCCGGCGGGCATAGTGGGCCTTCTCCAGGTTGAGCTGGGCCAATTCGCGCATCCCCTGCGGACCGAGCAGGCTCAGGAAGATCGTCGCCCGTAAGGCAAGCCACCCTTCGTTGGTGCAGATGTTCGAGGTGGCCTTCTCGCGCCGGATATGCTGCTCGCGCGTCTGGAGCGTCAAGGTGTACCCACGGCGCCCCGCCGCGTCCACGGTGCACCCCACCAGACGCCCCGGGATCCGCCTGACCAGCTCCGCCGTCGTCGCCATCAGACCCAACGCCGGTCCCCCGTACGCGACGGGGCTTCCCAGACACCGCCCCTCGGCCACGGCGATATCCGCCCCGTAGGCGCCCGGCGGCTGCAGGAGCCCCAGGCTGATCGGATAGACCGAGGCGACGAACAGGCCGCCGAAGCGGTGGACGAGCTGGCCGGTTTGCGTCATGGGCTCCAGGCAGCCGAAGACGTTGGGTTGTTGCATGAGGAGGCAGGCCACATCCTCCCGAAGCGCCTTCCCGAGCGCCTCGAGGTCCGTCACGCCGTTGACCGTCGGGATCTCCTGCACCACGGCGTCCATCCCGCTGAGATAGGTGACGATGACTTGGCGGATGTGCGGGTGGAGCGCTTCGGAGACCAGCACGCGAGGCCGCTGCGTGGCGCGCAACGACACGAGCGCCGCCTCAGCCGCGCTGGAGGCCCCGTCATAGAGCGAGGCGTTGGCCACGTCCATCTGGAGCAGCTCGCACACCATCGTTTGGAACTCATAGATCGCCTGGAGCGTGCCCTGGCTCGCCTCGGCCTGATAGGGGGTGTAGGGGGTGAGCCATTCCCCGCGGGAGGACAAGGCATCCACCACCGTCGGAACGAGGTGAGGGTAAGCGCCCGCCCCGGCAAAGGAGGTCACCTCGCCCAGCGGCTGGTTGCGACGGGCCAACGCCTCGCACAGCTCCAGCACCTGCGGTTCCGACAGGCCCGGCGGCACGTCGAGGGTCTGCTGACGCAGGCCGGCGGGAATCTGGCTGATGAGCTCGTCAAACGAGCTCACCCCGATGGTGCGGAGCATCTCCTGCAACTGCTCGTCTGTATTCGGCGCGTAATCCATCGTCGTTATGGGCAGCTGGGCCTGGCTCGCAGTCGGTTCGCGGCATCGCTGGCTCGCCCCAGCGTGGCTCGCTGCGCTCCGCTGAATTTCTCGCTCGTCCCTCGCTCTGCTCGGGACACCATGCCCGCTCGAAATTCAGAGGTGCCGCTCACCGACTGACTCGCCACCCGCTGCCTAGCAACCAACTATCACTTTCCGCGTGGTGTGGTCACCTGTTTGCTGTAGTCTTCCGCGGAGAGCAGATTCGCCCACTCCTCCGGGGCGCTGGGGCTGAGGGCGAACAGCCACCCCGCGCCGTAACAGTCCTGGTTGACGAGCTGCGGGCTCTTCGTCACCCCCTCGTTGCAGCGCGTCACGGTGCCGGAGACGGGCGCGTAGATGTCGAAGGCGGCCTTGACCGACTCGATCACCGCCACCGGCTCTCCTTGCCGAACCGTCTTGCCGAGCTTCGGCAGCTCCACGAACACGACGTCGCGCAGCTCTTCCTGCGCATGTGAGGTGATGCCCACGATCACCTCCTGCGCGTCTCGTCGGGCCCACTCGTGCGTTTTGGTGTACAACAGATCAGCGGGGATGGACATCGCGGCTCCCTGGTTGCGGGTTGCTGAGCGCCGCCGGCGCTGCGCCGACGGACGCCCTGGCCCGATCGGTCGGTCTCCAGAACGGCAGCTTCACGACGGTCCCGGCATACCGCTGGCTGCGCACCGTGATCGTGACCGTCGTGCCAGGACGGCTCGACGACGGCTCGACATACCCCAGGCCCAGCGGTTTGTTGAGCAGAGGGCTGAACGTCCCGCTCGTCACGACGCCGACGGTGCGCTCGGCGGCTTCCCCCTCAGCGGCGCCCGTCTTCAGCTCCATGCCCCCTCGGGGCACAGGCCCGTGCGACAGCTCAAAGCCGATGAAGACCCTCGAAAGGCCCTCGCGCTTTTGCCGCAGCAGCACCTCCTGACCGATGAAGGGTCCCTTGTTGAGGGCGACGGTCCAATCTAACCCCGCCTCAAAGGGGCTGGTCGTGGTATCGAGATCGGCGCCGTAGAGCCGCAGGCCCGCTTCGATCCGAAGTGTGTCCCGAGCCCCAAGACCCACCGGCTGCACCCCTTCCTCCAGGGTGCGCCCGCTCAGCAGCAGATCCCACAACCGCTGGGCGTGCCGGTCTTGGAGGAAGAGCTCGAAGCCGTCGCCACCGGTGTAGCCGGTGCGGGCGATGCACGCCTCAGGCCCCATCGTGCGAATGGGCGCCATCTCGAATCGACCCAGGCCCGCCACCCGCGCATCGAGCGACTGCTCCAGGAGACGGCAGGCCAGCGGACCCTGCAAGGCTAGGATGGATCGGCCCTGGCTGATGTCCGTGATCGTGGTCCGGCCTTCCCGGTGGGCCTGCAGCCATGCCACGTCGCCGGCTCGATTGCTGCAGTTGACGATGACGAGGTAGTCCCCTTCCCCGATGCGATAGACGATCAGGTCGTCCAGGATCCCTCCCGCTTCGTTGAGCATCAGCGTGTAGCAGGCCCGCCCCTCGCCGACCTGCGTGATATCGCTGACCATCACCGCGTTCAGGGTCTGCGCCGCCTGTGGACCCGTCACCAGGACCTGCCCCATGTGGGAGATGTCGAACAACCCCGCCGCCTGACGGACCGCCTTGTGCTCTTCCAAAATGCTGGTGTAGTACAACGGCATGTCCCAGTCGTGAAAGTCCGTCATCTTCGCGCCGAGCGCCAGGTGCCGGCTATGAAGCGCAGTTCTATTCATCTTACTCCTGACATCGCGTGGAATTGTGTGATTGTGTCATTGAATCATTGACCCCAGTTCAATAACGAAGTGCAACACCTGGAGAAGTTGAAGGCTTCCGCGTTATGATACGCGGACTATGCCAACACCCTACACACATCTCACGAGTCATGAGCGTGATCTCCTTGCAGTGCTCAGAAGTCAGGGCCGATC
>JAUYPJ010000136.1 GCA_030697665.1 Candidatus Omnitrophota bacterium | reverse complement strand
GTGGCACCGGAAACTCCGCCCCGATGGGGGCGACATCCCGCCCACCCATTGGGTGCTGCACTACCGTGCCGCCCACGGCCGAAGGCCGTGGCGTAATGGCGGGATGGGTGGCTTCAGCCCCGCAGGTTTTGCTTCGCTGCGCGAAGCAAAACCATGAGCCCAGGGCTTGGCCGGGGGCAGTGGTCGTTTCGCGGGGTTCCGCCCCCCGCGTAGCGGGGAAGGAACCCCGTATCGTTCACGTGGTGCCCTACGCTTGCCCTGGAGAAATCGCGAAGCGATTTCCCCAGGACTCGGTCCCGGAAATGCTTCGCATTTCACGGGGCGCGGGGGGCTCCACAAGCGAGGGAGGTCGTGCCATGCGGACGCAGACGCCGTGCGAAGAGACGCTACACCTGACCATCCGGCAGGAGATGGGCGCGCCGCCATCGAGCAGACCGGGAATGCTCAGGCTGTGGGGCAGCCCTCCGCTCGACCGAGGGAGTCGGTTGAAAGAGGTCGTGGCGATCATCAGGCCGCAGCGGTGGAGCCAGACGAAGCTTCGGGTTCAACGATTGCGGCTGCAGGCGTTCACCGAGACCAGGGTCCTTGGCCGCGGCCGCGAGCGGGGATTGCGCTACCTCCCGCGCAAAGGGGCTGCCGGCGGGGTGGGCGTGCGCTACCTCCCCAAACGGATGGTCTCCTGGATCGTCGAAGAGGCCCAGGTTGAGCCGCTTGTCCGGGCCATCATCGAAGCCAATCAGACCGGTCAACTCGGTGACGGCAAGATCTTCGTCTTACCGCTCGAGGATGCCGTGCGCATCCGCACCGGCGAGCGAGCCATCGAGGCCGTTCGAGCGCAGGGGTCGTTTGACATCATCCAGGGAACACCGCAGGTTTCCTCGGCATCTCCTGAGGTGGCGCATGCCCATTCGACTTCGCTCACCTCGTGCCGAGCACGGCACTCGGTGCGAGGCAGGGCTATGGTGAGCGAACGTCGTGAGTCGAACCATGCGTCCAGGGAATAACCCCATTGAAACCTACAAGGCCGCCAAGGGCGGCGATGGGCTGCGCATCCGGGAGGACCTGCCGCGGCTCATCCAGCAGGGCGCCGAGGCGCTGACGCCGGCCGACAAAGAGCTGCTGAAATGGCTCGGGGTCTTTTTCCGCAAGCCCACGCCGGGCAAGTTCATGATGCGCATCCGCATGCCCAACGGGTTTGCGACCAGCGAGCAGCTGGCGGCGATCGCCGACCTCGCTGAGCGGCTTGGCAACGGGACCCTGGACATCACCACGCGCCAGCAGATGGAGCTGCGCGGGTACACCTTGGCCGGCCTCCCCGAGATCTGGGAGAAGCTGCGCGGGGTGAACCTGCGGTCGCTCCAAACGGGCATGGATAACATCCGCAACCTCAACGGCTGCCCTCTGGCGGGCGTGACGCCGCACGAGCTTCTGGACGCCTCGCCGATCGTGCGTGAGCTGGATCGCCTCATCGTGGGCGACGACGGCAACCCGGAGTTCACCAACCTGCCGCGCAAGATGAACGTGACGGTGACCGGATGCCTGGAGAACTGCACGCACAACGAGTCCCAGGACATCGCCCTCGTGCCCGCGATGCAGGTGATCGACGGGACCGCCCGTCCCGGCTTCCATGTCTTGGTCGGAGGCAAGATGGGCTCAGGAGGTTTTACCATCGCCTCGAACCTGGGATGGTTCATTGAAGCCCGCCAGGCGGTTGATGTCGTGATCGCCATCATCACGCTCTTCCGCGATGAAGGCCCCCGCGAGGCCAGGACGAAATGCCGCTTGGCGTTCCTGCTGGAAGCGTGGGGCGTGGACCGCTTCCGCGCGACGCTGGCGACGCGGCTTGGCTGGACGCCGCCGTCAGGCGGACAGGATGCCCGGGTGGAGCGGCACAACGATCATCTGGGGGTCGCGCCCCAGCGACAACCCCACCTGCGGTCCGTCGGCCTCGATGTCACCGTGGGACGGATCAGGCATGAGCCGCTCCGGGAGCTCGCCCGCCTGGCCCGGTCCTACGGGACGGGTGAGGTGCGCCTGACGGTTGGACAAAACGCCATCCTGATCAACATCCCGCAGGAGCGCATCGACAGCCTGCTGCGCGAGCCCCTCCTCAAAGAGCTATCCCCTGATCCCTCGCGCTTCACGCGGGGTTTGGTCAGTTGCACCGGCATCCAGTACTGCAATCTGGCGGTCATCGAAACCAAATCCAGGGCGGTGCAGGTCGCTGAGGCGCTGAACGCGCGGCTGGGTCCAGACGGGGAGCCGGTGACGATCCACTGGTCAGGGTGTCCAGCCGGCTGCGGGAACCACCTGGCCGCCGACATCGGGCTGCGCGGCATGAAGGTCAATGTCGGCGGCCGGTCGGTGGACGCGGTGGCGGTCTATGTCGGCGGCCGCACCGGGCCCCATGCGCGGGTCGCGCAGCCCATCATGGAGATGGTGCCATGTGACGAGGCGCTTCCGGATGTCCTGGCGACCATTATCAAGCACCTGGAGCTGTTCAGGCAGGTCGAGCCGCTGCAGGTCGGGTCGAAAGACCGCGTGCTGATGGTTCCTGCGGGGGCCGAGGACGAGGAGTCATGGATGGCATCCGCGGCGGAGGGCGGAGGCGCCGGCCCTTCCACGGGAGTCGTGGCGCCGGTCAAGCGCAACGTCTGCGCTCTTGCCGAGCTGCAGGAGAACCGTGGCCGGCTGGTGAGCCTGGGGAACAAGGCGCTGGCGCTGTTTCGGTGCAACGAGCGGGTCGTGGCGATTGATGCGGAGTGCCCGCATGCCGGCGGGCCGCTTCAGGAGGGGGCGATCGAGGGGGGATGCGTCGTCTGCCCCTTGCATGAGTACGCATTCGAGCTGGCCACGGGCCGGTGTACCACTGACCCGGCCCTTTCGGTCAACACGTATCCCGTTTCCGTGGAAGGGGGCGCCGTGTGGGTGGAGGTCTAACATGAAGATGATCAGGGCGATCGTTCGACCGGAGAAAGAAGATGAAGTGGTTCGGGCCCTTGAGCGGGCGGGCATCGTGTCGCTGACCAAGATGGACGTGCTCGGTCGAGGCCAGCAGCGAGGCATCCAGGTGGGCGCCACGATCTATGATGAGCTGCCCAAAGTCCAACTGATGATCGTCGTGGAGGACGCGCAGGTGGCGGCGGCGTTGACCGCGATTGAAGCCGGCGCGAAAACCGGCCAGCGCGGGGATGGGAAGATCTTCGTCAGCCCGGTGGAAGCCGCCTACACCATCCGGACCGGGGAGAAGGTCGCATGAAATGGACATCCGGGTGAGGTTCTTTGCGACATTACGGGACGCGGCCGGGCAGGATGAGTCCTGGCTGGCTCTGGAGCCCGGTGCCCGAGGGGTGGATGCGAAAGCCACCCTGGCGGCGCGTCATCCCCGTCTGGCCGGCCTGATCGGTTCTGCCAGGCTTGCGGTCAATCGGGAATACCGGCCCTGGGAGACCCCGCTGCGCGACGGGGATGAGCTCGGGCTCATTCCGCCGGTCAGCGGAGGATAGGCGGGATGAGGTACCTCACTACCGCGCCAATCTCGTGGGAGCGCGTCACCTACCTGAACCGGTGGGCTTCGCATGACGGCTGCGGTGCCGTCGTGACGTTCGTGGGGGTCGTGCGAGCGGATCAGGATGGGCGCCGCGCCGTCCGGGCCTTGTGCTATGAGACGTATCCCGAGATGGCCGAGCCGCTGATCCATCGGCTGGCCGACGACGCGAAGGCTCGATGGTCGCTGGATGGCGTGCAGATCCAGCACCGCCTCGGCCTGGTGGAGGTTGGCCACATCAGCGTCGTGATCGTCGTGGCGGCGCAGCACCGAGCCGAGGCGCACGCGGCTTCCCAGCATCTCATCGAGCGCATCAAGCAGGACGTCCCGATCTGGAAACAGGAGCTGTTCGAGGACGGAACCTCCCAGTGGATGACCGGCGCGCGAGAGCTCTTAGACGTCGTCGATCCGGCAGGAGCCGACCATGCTGACGTATGAGCAGGCGATAGAACGCATCCTGAAGGCGACCCCGGCGCCTCGCGCGGTGCGCGTCACGCTGGATGAGGCGTTGGGGCTCGTGTTGGCCCGTCCGATCGTTGCGCGCTGCGATCTCCCCCTCTTCGATCACGCCGCGGTTGACGGCTATGCCGTTCGTTGCGCGGATGGCATTGCCGATGCCGCGGGGGTCACCTTGCGAGTCGTCGGCTGCGCGAGCGCTGGAACGCCCTCCCAACGGCGCCTCCGAGCTGGGCAAGCCGCGCGGATCTTGACGGGCGCCGTCATCCCGCGCGGAGCCGACGGCGTGGTCATGCAGGAGCATGTCCAGCGAAGCGGTGACCAGGTTATCGTCAATCGGTGGCCTCAGCCGGGACAGCACATTCGCCGACGGGGCGAAGATCTGCGCCGGGGCGCGCAAGCCCTGGAAGCCGGCAGGCGGCTCAGGGCTCAGGAGCTTGGGTTGCTCGCGTCGCTTGGCGCTCGCGCGGTGCCGGTCTATCCGCGCCCCACCGTCGCAGTGCTGGTGACTGGGGACGAGCTCAAGTCCCAGGGCGGTCGGCTGCGCGCCGGTCAGATCTATGACAGTAACGGCCCGTTGCTCACGGCGCTTGCGCAGCAAGCAGGCGCGAGGGTCGTTCGACTGGGGCGCGCGCGGGATCTCCTGTCCGCCGTGAGCGCGAGGCTCACACAGGGCTTGACGGCTGATCTGCTGCTCGTGTGCGGCGGCGTCTCGGTCGGCGACAAAGACGTGGTCCGGCAGGCGGCGAAGGCGTGTGGGGTCAAGGAGCTGTTCTGGAAGGTCGATATCAAGCCGGGGATGCCGCTGTTCTTTGGGAAGCGCGGACGGACGCTGGTGTTCGGCCTGCCGGGCAATCCGGTGTCGGTCTTCGTGACCTTTGAGGAGTTCGTGAAGCCTGCGCTCTTCCGGCTGATGAAACGGGCCTGGCAAGATGGCTACACCCAACAGGCCACCCTCGCGTCAGGGGTACAGGTGTCAACGACGCGGCGCACCCATTTCATCCGCGTGCGGAACGTCGGGAGGAACGGCCGCCTCCTCGTGGAGCCGGTTCATGGGCAAGGGTCGCACCAGCTTCGCACCCTTGTGGAAGCTGACGGCTGGATTCGAATGGCCGCCGGGCAACGTCCCTGGCCGGCGGGGACGCCGGTCGTCGTCAAGCGAGAGGAGCATGACAGGTGACAAGCGACAAGTTACATGTGACATGTCACGTGCCATATGTCACGGGCTATATCCTTGCAGGCGGAAAGTCCAGCCGCATGGGGCGTGACAAGGCGTTGCTGACGGTCGGCTCCCGGACGCTCATCGAGGTCGTGATGGAGCGGATCAAGTCCCTAGTTGACCATGTGGTGGTGGTCGGCAGCCCCCGGAACGCCCGGCCGCTTGGAGAGCGGCTGGGGCGCAGCATCCTGACGGATCTCAAGCCGGATTGCGGCCCCCTGATGGGAATCTATACCGGCCTGATGGCTACCGAGACTACGCTGAATCTCTTTGTCCCCTGCGATATGCCGTGGGTTGAGGGACGGTTGATTGAGCGGCTGGCGCGGACGTGCCGCGAAGGGGCTGACGTGGCGGCGAGCCTCCATCCGCTGGAGGGGATGCAGCCATTCCCGCTCGTGTGTCGCACCACGGCCTGCCGGACGATCGGAGCGCTCCTTGATGCGGGGGAACGCTCGCTGCAGGCCCTGCTGCGCGAGCCGCGCGCGCAGTTGATGGACATCAAGGAACCGGAGCTGTGGCACTCCTTCACGAATATCAACACCGTGTCAGACTACGCCAAGCTGAGCCATGAGACGGCTGTCACACCTCGACCGTGACGGCCGCGCCCGCATGGTGGACGTGGGCGCGAAGGTTGCGACGCGCCGGCAGGCGCAGGTGCAGTCCGTGATCCATCTCTCAGCCGAGGCGTTCGAGGCGATTCAGCAACAGTCGTTGAAGAAAGGAGACCCGTTCACCGTCGCCAAGATCGCCGGCATCCAGGCGGCGAAGCGAACCGCCGAGATCATCCCGCTGTGCCACCCGCTGCCCATCGAGCATCTCGAGATCACGTGTGAGCCCGATGCGACGGCGCACATCATCCGTCTCGTGGCTCAGGCCACGACCACAGCCAAGACAGGGATTGAAATGGAGGCGTTCGTCGCTGCGTCGGTCGCCTCCCTGGCGCTCTACGACATGGTCAAAGCCATCGATCCTGCCGCGACGATCACCGATCTTCAACTGCTCCACAAGACCGGTGGCAAACAACCATTTACACGAGCACGCGGAGCAAGATGAGGGCAGCCGTCGTGACGGTGAGTGACCGATCATCCAGGGGCGAGCGGCCTGATGTCAGCGGGCCGGTGCTCAGGGCGCTGTTGGAGGCTGCCGGGGCCGAGGTGGCTGAAGCGACCATCGTGCCTGACGATCCGGCGGTGATCGCGCAGGCGCTGATCCGCCTCGCCGATGAGGTCCGCTGCGAGCTCATCCTCACAACGGGAGGCACCGGCCTCTCGCCGCGCGACACCACGCCGGAGGCGACCGCGCAGGTGATCGACAAGAACGTGCCCGGCATGGAGGAGGCGATTCGGCAGGAAAGCCTGAAGCAGACGCCGTTTGCCATGCTCTCCAGAGGGGTTGCGGGGGTGCGCGGACGGACGCTGATCCTGAACTTCCCTGGCAGCCCGAAGGCGGTCAAGGAATGTTTTGCCGTCGTGGCGCCGGTCTTGAGCCATGCGGTCAAGCTGTTGCGTGACGAGAACCCTTACGCGATGCACCAGTCAACATCAGTGACAGGCGACAAGTGACAGGCGACAAGCAACGTATCTCATGTCACTTGTCACGTGTCACCTGTCACTCTCGAAGAGGTTTGTGATGTTGGTGATTCTCGTGTTTCTGGTCGCACTGGTCTACGCCTCCGTCGGCCATGGCGGCGCCTCTGGGTATCTGGCCGTGATGGCGCTGAGCGGTAACAACTCACCGACTCAGATGAGCACAAGCGCGCTCCTGTTAAACGTGCTTGTCGCCGGTACTGCGTGGCTGACGTTCTGGCGCGCCGGCCACGGCTCGTTCTCGCTGCTGTGGCCGTTTGCGCTCACTTCGATTCCTGCGGCGGTGCTTGGCGGTTGGTTGCCGGTTTCAACGCAGCTCTATCGGCGGCTCCTCGCCGCGTGCTTGCTGGTGGCGGCTGCGCGGCTTTGCCTCCCAACCCTGCGCGACCACGAGCGTCCAACCGCACCTCCACTGGCCGTTGCACTTCCGGTCGGAGGTGTCCTCGGTGTGGTCTCGGGGATCGTCGGTGTGGGCGGCGGGATTTTCCTCAGCCCGCTGATGGTGCTCATGCGCTGGGCGGATGTGAAACGGACCGCGGCCGTCTCCGCCGCATTCATCGTGGTGAACTCGCTCGCAGGATTAGCGGGACGATTGATCGCGGGGCGGTTGCTGATCAGTTGGCTGACCCCGCTTGTCATCACGGCCTTTGTCGGTGGCGTGGTCGGCTCGCAGTTGGGGGCCAACCATTTTTCTGGGCTGTGGCTGCGTCGCCTGCTGGCTCTTGTGTTGGTCGTTGCCGCGAGCAAACTGGCTTTGACCCATGCGTGAGATCATCGCGATCATCCGGCGCAAACGGGCCGCCGCGACCAAGGCGGAGCTGTCGCGCATCGGCGGCAAGGGCTATACGGCCTTTCCGGTGCTGGGCCGCGGGCGGCAGCGCGGCCTGCGCCATGGGCAGGGCGGGGAGGGGTTGATGTTCCTTCCCAAGGTCCTCTTCAATGTCATCGTGGGCGATGAGGAAGCCCAGGAGATGGTCGAAGCGATCATCCGCGCCAACCAGACCGGCGAGTTCGGCGATGGGAAGATCTTCGTCATCGAGGTCGCCGAGTCGTATCGCATCTCGACCGGGGAGCAGGCATATAAGGTGACAAGTGACAAGTGACACGTGACAGGCGACAAGTCAATAAAGAGGCCGGGTGTCATAGCGTGTCACTTGTCACGTGTCACCTGTTACCAGAAGGAGTTCGTTGTCGATGAAATTGATCAAAGCCATCATTCGACCGGAGAAAGAGACGGAGGTCATCCAAGGCCTGGAGCAGGCCGGTCTGTCGGCCCTCACTAAGTGGGATGTGCTGGGCCGCGGCCGGCAGCGAGGCATTCAGGTGGGCGCGGCGGTGTACGGGGAGCTGTCCAAGCTCTGCCTGATGATGGTTGTCCAGGATACCGAGGCGCCGAAAGCGATCGAGACGATTCTCGCCAGCGCGAAAACCGGCCATCCCGGCGATGGCCGCATCTTCGTGAGCGACGTCAAGGAAGCCTACACGATCCGCACGGGCAAACCGGACAGTATATGACAAGCGACAGGTGACACGCTATGACACCCGGTCTCTTTATTGACTTGTCGCCTGTCGCGTGTCACCTGTGACCAGCAGGAGGAGGCAATGATCCGATGCGACTGAAGGATTTTGCAAAGAGCGGTCATCCGCCGACCCTGTTGTCGGCGTTTCTGTACTTCGACATCAGCTTCATGGTGTGGGTGCTCATTGGCGTGCTCGGCGTCCATATCGCCGGTCACTTCGGACTCACCGCGAGCCAGAAAGGGCTGCTCGTCGCCATCCCGATTCTGGGAGGCTCGCTGGTGAGGATTCCCCTCGGCGTGCTCGTGGACCACATCGGCCCAAAACGGACCGGCATTCTTGGTCAGCTGCTGGTGATGATCCCCCTGGTCTGGGCCTGGCTGTTCGGGCGCAGCTTCTCGGAGTTCTTGGCGCTTGGCTTGCTGTTGGGGATCGCGGGAGGCAGCTTCGCGGTGGCGCTTCCGCTGGCCAGCCGGTGGTATCCGCCGCAGCACCAAGGGTTGGCCATGGGCATCGCCGGTGCAGGGAACAGCGGGACGGTCCTGGCCGCGCTGCTGGCGCCTCGCCTGGCTGAGCGCGTCGGTTGGCATAACGTGTTTGGATTGGCCCTCATCCCAGTCGTGATCACCCTCCTGCTCTATAGTGTCCTGGCCAAGGAGAGTCCCTCCCAACCCGCTCCCAAACCGCTGCGAGACTATCTGGGCTTGTGCCGCGAGCGCGACGCCTGGTGGTTCTGCCTGTTCTACAGCTTTACGTTCGGCGGCTTCGTGGGCTTGGCGAGCTTCCTCGTCATCTTCTTTCACGACCAGTATGACCTTGCGAAGGTCATGGCCGGCAACTTCACGGCCCTGTGCGTCTTCGCCGGCAGCTTCCTGCGTCCGGTGGGAGGCTATCTGGCTGATCGGTTTGGTGGCACACGGATGTTAGCCACCCTGTTCGCCTGCGCCTCGCTCGGCCTCATGGCCGTCGGGATGCTGCCGCCGTTGGGGGTGGTCACGGCGCTGCTGTTCTTCGTCATGGCATGCCTGGGGATGGGCAACGGCTCGGTCTTTCAGTTGGTGCCGCAGCGCTTTCGCCAGGAGATCGGCGTCGCCACCGGCGTCGTGGGAGCGGCGGGAGGGTTGGGAGGATTCCTGCTGCCGTCGTTCCTCGGGGTGTTGAAGGATCTCACCGGCTCCTACGGGGTGGGATTCCTCTGTTTCGGTCTCGCCGGCTTGGGATGTCTGGCGCTGCTGCGCCTAGTCCAGCGGCAGTGGCGGTTATCATGGCTACCGACCGCCTTCGAAGCGATCCGCCGCCAGGCCGCCGCCATCACGTCTTCGTAGGCGATGGAGGAGGCAGAGGTTTGGCGGATGAGGAACCCACAGGAAGAGGAATGACGGCTGAGCGTGTTGTGATGCAGGTCGTCCAGGAAAGCGGCGAGATCGTCGAGACGCCGCTCACCGAGGACGACCTCAAGCTCACCTGGAACAAGTCGGTCTGTCCCTACTGCGGGGTGGGCTGCGGGGTGTTGGTGGGCAGCAAGGAGGGGCGTGTCCTGAAGGTCCGCGGCGATCCGAACCACCCCGCCAACTACGGGCTGTTGTGCGGCAAGGGGGCGACGCTGCCGCAGATGGTCTCACCACCTGCTAGACAGCCAGAGGCTGGCCCCAGTGGGGCCGGGATCGCCTTGGGCGATCCCCTAGCAGGTGGTGAGATGGTCCGCACGCCGGACCGGCTGATCTACCCGATGATGCGCCGAACGCGCGCCGACCAGTTCCAGCGGGTCTCGTGGGAGGCGGCGTGTGAGCGCATCGCCGCGCAGTGGCGTCGCATCCTCCACGACCACGGCCCCAACGCCGTCGCGTTCTACATCTCCGGACAGTTGCTGACCGAGGACTACTACGTGGTCAACAAATTCGCCAAGGGATTTTTAGGGACGAACAACGTCGATTCCAACTCGCGGCTGTGCATGGCCTCCGCCGTCTCCGGCTACGTCACGTCGCTGGGAGCCGATGCGCCCCCCGGCTGCTACGCCGACATCGAGCTGGCCGACTGCTTCCTCTTGGTCGGCAGCAACACCGCCGCCTGCCATCCGGTGACGTTCCAGCGGATCCGGCGTCGCAAGCTGGCCGCCCCGAACCGCGTCAAGGTCATCGTGGTGGACCCTCGCAGGACCCGCACGGCGGAGATCGCGGATCTGTACCTGCCCATTCAACCGGGAACCGACGTCGCGCTCCTGAACGCGATGCTCCATGTCCTCATCCGGCAAGGCCTCATGGATCAGCCGTTCATCCAACAGCGCACGACGGGATGGGAGGGGCTCCAGGCGGTGATCGACCGCTCGACGCCGGAACAGGCCGCCGCCATCTGCGGCGTGGAGGCGAGCCGGATTCGAGAGGCGGCGCTCATGTTTGGGAAGGCCCGGGCCGCGATGAGCTTCTGGGCCATGGGGGTGAACCAATCCACGCACGGCACCGCCAAGAACAACTGCCTCATCAACCTGCACTTGGCCACAGGCCAGATCGGCCGGCCGGGCGCCGGGCCGTTTTCGTTGACCGGCCAGCCCAACGCCATGGGTGGCCGCGAGACGGGGGGCCTCGCGCATCTTCTGCCAGGCCATCGGCTCATCGCGCGAGAGCAGGATCGACAGGAGGTGGAACGGCTCTGGAACGTTCCGACGGGCCGGATCGCCCCGCAGCCGGGCCTGACGGCCGTTGAGCTGTTCAGGGCGCTTGCGGAGGGCACGGTCAAGAGCGTCTGGATCATCTGTACGAATCCACTGGTCTCTCTCCCCAATCTGGCCGTGGCCAGGGAGGCGCTGGCGAAGGCGGAGCTGGTCGTGGTCAGCGACATCTACCATCCCACGGAGACGACTCTGCTGGCCGATGCGATCCTGCCGGCTGCGCAGTGGGCTGAGCGGGACGGCACCGTGACGAATTCAGAGCGCTGCATCTCCTACATGGAGCAAGCCGTCGATCCTCCCGGCGAGGCGCTGCCCGACTGGCGGATCGTCTGCCGAGTGGCGCAGGCGATGGGGCATCGCGAGGCCTTTGCCTTTCAGACGGCGGAAGAGATCTATGAGGAATACAAGCGGCTGACGCGCGGGCGGGATCTCGATATCGGCGGGGTCACGTATGAGCGGCTCAAGCGCAGCCCGATCCAATGGCCGTGTCCGACGCCGCAGCATCGCTCCACCATGCGACGCTATACCGACGGCGTCTTTGCCCATCCCGACGGCAGGGCCAAGTTTCTGGCCCATGACTACCGGCAGCCGGCCGAGGTGGCCGATGCGGAGTTCCCCATGATTCTGACGACGGGCCGCGTGCGCGACCAGTGGCACACCATGACCCGGACCGGCAAGATCCCGGTGCTGCTCCGGAGCGAGCCGGCGCCGTTCGTGGAGCTCAACCCGGAAGATGCCACGCGGCTCGGAATCGCCGAGGGCGAGCTTCTCACCATCCGCTCTCGACGAGGATGCGCCCGCGCCGCGTGCCGCCTCACGCGCGACATCAAGCCCGGGAGCTGCTTTATGCCGTTTCACTGGGGCGGCCTCCGGGGCGAAGCGGTCGTGAATGAGACGACCATTGAGGCGTTCGATCCGCTCTCGAAGCAGCCGGAGCTGAAGTTCTGCGCCGTCCGTTTAGAAAAAGTGACAGGTGACACGTGACAGGTGACACGAAATATGGGTATCGGAGGTTACGGGTGTGGCAAGCCGCAGACCGGCTCGCTCATGAGGTGTATCGAGTGACCAGAGGATTCCCGCGGGAAGAGCAGTACGGGCTCGTTTCGCAACTCAGGCGGGCAGCCGTTTCTGTCGTCACCAATTTGGTTGAAGGGCAAGCCAGAAAAGGACGGCGCGAACTCAAGCAATTCACTGCGATAGCGCTCGGTTCTTTAGCTGAAGTTGAATATCTCTTGGAGTTCTCCTGCACGGAAGGCTATTTGTCTGAGCAGGAATATAAGCAGGTCGAGTCAATCCGCCAAGAAGTCGGACGTCTTCTGTGGAGTTTTTACGAGGCTCTCTAACTTGTCACCTGTCACCTGTGGCTTGTCACTTGAATGATTGACCAATTCGGCCGGCGCATCACGTATCTACGGATCTCGGTGATCGACAAGTGCAATCTGCGCTGCGCCTACTGCATGCCGCGCGGCGCGGTCAGCACCGCCCGCCTGGCTGAGCTGTTGACCGACGATGAGCTTGTTGAGCTTGCCGCGATCTTTGCGGAGCTTGGCGTCACGAAGATCCGCCTGACCGGCGGCGAGCCGCTCCTGCGTCCCGGCCTGGCCGAGATGGTCAGGCGCCTGTCCCGGCTTGCGGGCATCACGCAGTTGGCCATGTCCACGAACGGGGTGCTGTTGAAGCGCCACGCCCATGCGCTCAAGGAGGCCGGCCTGCAGCGGGTGAACGTCAGCCTGGACACGCTCTCGCGTGAGCGGTTTGCGCAGATCACCGGCATGGATCAGTGGCAAACGGTAGTCGAGGGAATCTTGGAAGCCAAGGCCGTTGGGTTGGAGCCGGTCAAGGTGAACACCGTGCTCATGAAGGGCGTCAACGACGATGAGATCCTGGCCCTCGTGGGGTTTGCCATCGAACAAGAGCTGGAGCTGCGCTTCATCGAGTGGATGCCGACGAACCCGCTGGTGGATGCGGGGCGGGAAGGGAAGTTCTTCAGCAACGAGGTCGCCGGCGCGCGCATCCGGCAACACCACCGGCTGATCCCCGACGATCCCGATCCGTCCGCCCCCGCACGGAGCTTCCGAGTGGACGGGACCAGGGCTCGGGTGGGGTTCATCAACCCGCTCTCCAACGTCTTCTGCGCGATGTGCAACCGCGTCCGGCTGAAGGCCAACGGCCGGATCAAGACGTGCCTCCACGGCCTGGAAGAGCTTGACTTGAAAACCCTCTTGCGCGAGGGGGTCCCGCGCGAGGAGATCAGCCGCCAGATCGCCACCGCTGTCTTCCTGAGGCCTGAGCAGCACTTTTTGAACCAGCCGGACGTCGCGCACCGATCGTTTGTGATGACCCACGTCGGCGGCTAGCGGCTTTTAGCGGAATCCTGCATGCGCCGCTCGATGTGACCACCCGTTTTCTTGATCGCTGTGTACAAATCGTGTACACTATTGAGTGACAAAGGGGGCCAAAATGAGATTCGTTTCCGTGCGGGATTTACGGGGAAAATCCTCGGAAATCTGGCGGCGCGTCAGCGCCGAGAAAGACGTGGTGGTGACATCCAACGGGCATCCGATTGCCATTCTCTCCGCGGTGTCCGAGGACAACATTGAGGAATCGCTGGCAGCCATCCGCCAGGCCAGAGCCGCCCAAGCGGTGGAGTCCATGCAGCGGGAGGCGACGGCCTCGGGGCGTGACCGGCTGCCGCAAGCGGAGATCGACGCGGAGATACGGGCCGTTCGTCGCGCCCGTGCGCGATGAGGACGGTGTTGGACACCAACGTCCTGGTCTCCGGATTGCTGAAGCCCTATGGCGCGCCCGGGCAGATCGTGCGCCTGGTCGCTTCAGGAGCGCTGCGCCTGTGCCATGACGCTCGCGTGCTGGCGGAATACCAGGAGGTGCTGCGGCGTCCGAAATTCGGGTTCCGCCCGTCGGATGTTGACGCGCTGCCCGACTACATCCGCAGCAACGGCTTGGCGGTCTCAGCGACACCTCTGTCGCACCGGCTGCGTGATCCGGACGATGAGATGTTCCTGGAAGTCGCGCTAGCCGCAGCCGCCCGGCACCTGATCACGGGGAACCTCTCAGACTACGCGGGGTACGTTCACCGACAGGTGCAGGTGGTCTCACCCTCCCGCTTTTTAACCTGGTACAGGGCACATGCCGAAGAGGCCGGTTCGTGAACGCTCTTGCCTTCTTTTTCGCTTGACCGCCGATCGTCTCGTGCTGTCGTTGATCAACCGCAAGCAGGTGGAGGCGGGCGGGTTTGTAAAGCGGGATGGCGGTGCGGTTGAAATGAGCGAGGCGACGCGGCGCGCAGTGGTTGAGGCGTACCAGGCGCGTAAACAGGAGGAGGTCACCCATCCGGCGCTTGAGCAGACGGTGCGGGTGGCGGAATTGCCGTTTCTTCAGGCCAGGTTGTTGGCGCGATGCCTGCGCGGCGATCTGCCGGCCTATCCTCCGTGCGTGTTGAAATAGCCTGCAGGTCATGCTGGTGCTGGTGACGTACGATGTCCGGACGGAAACGCTTGAAGGCAGACGCCGCCTGCGACGTGTCGCCGAGGCGTGCCTAAACTATGGCCAACGGGTGCAGTACTCGGTTTTTGAGTGCCTCGTTGGGGAGAAAGAACTGGCGATGCTGCGCCACCGACTGTTGGCGGAAATGGAAAAAGAGGAAGACAGCATCCGCTTGTACTTTGTGGACGAAGAAGCTCGCCGCAAGACAGAGCATTATGGGGTGGGCAAACCAGTAGATTTAGAAGGGCCGTTGGTGGTATAGCTGTCGTCAGCGTTGCGCGAACCGGAAGTGATGGACACCAGAGGGACTGTCCGCGCATTATCGCAATACGTTCAACGGGAAGGGGTTTTTGTGAACGCCGTGGTAGCAGGGAGCCTGCACATGTGGTTTAGGAGACCCGGTCCGCGGATTCGAGGTCGTAACCTGTGTGCCCCGTTGCAGTTGCAAGGCAACGGTTTCTCCTCCTCGTAAGAGGAGGAGCGGATTGAAACAGCTTGTTGTTCCACGTTCCCCACGTGTGTGGGGATGAACCGGCGCTACGCGACGCGATCCGCATCCCCCCGCGATGCTGAGCGTCTTGACAAGGCGAAGATGAGGATGTATACTATTGTAGTCTAATGTCATACCCTCTAGTGGTCTTTGATGCTTCCACCTTGATTTTGTTGGCCAAGATCGAATTGCTCCCGTTGGTGGCGGAACGTGTGGCCGCAGTGGTGACCCCGCAGGTGGAGCTCGAGGCGACGCGGCAGCAGCCCCGATGGGATGCGAAGGCGATTCGAGTCTTGATCGAGCGTCGTCGAATATCGGTCCGCAAGGCCGACCTGATGCTCACGCGCCGATTAGCCGAAGACTTTCGCCTTGAGATGGGCGAAGCGTCAACCCTCGCGTTCGCAAAAACGCAGGGAGGGATGGCGGCGACCGATGATGGAGTGGCCATCAAGGCGTGCAAGCTGGTTGGGGTTCCGTTCGTCACGGCGCTGCACGTATTGCTCCAAGCCGCTGAACGGCGCGTCGTGGATCGGTCGATGGCGTTGGTGAAGCTGGAGCAGTTGCAGAAGGTGGGGCGGTATCATCCACGGATATTGGAGGAAGCCATGGCATGCCTGATGAAGGGAGGGCCGGCGTCATGACCGTCGTGAGTCTTCGACTGAGCGCGCGTGAGCTACGGAGGATCCGGCAGCTCAGCCTTGCCGAATCCAAAGAGCGCTCCCAGATGGTTCGCGAGCTCTTGGAAGAGGGGCACATGTTCCACCTGCTGCGGTTGTACCGTGAAGGGAAGCTCTCGCTCGGCCGTTTCGCGAAGCAACTGGGCAAATCGCTGGGTGAGACGCTTGATCTGCTCAGCGAGTTCGGCCAGACCGCCCCGATTGACTACGGCGACTATCTCGAAGGGCGGAAAACCGCGGCACGTCTCTTCGCCGCGTGATCCTCGCCGATTCTGGCAAGGACGAGCGATGAGCCGGTGCTGGTGTCGATGCTCAACGAGTATCTCTTCTGTGCGAGGCGGGCGGCGTTGGGATCAAGGTTGAGGTTGAAGCAAGGAGCAAACTCCTATACACTGGTAGAGATGATCACATTAGCCGAGCGGCTGGAAACCGATTATAAAACGGCCATGAAGGCGCAGGACCGCTTGCGGATTGAGACGATCCGCCTGGTCAAGGCGGCCATCCAGCGCGTGGCCATCGACAAGCGCAAGGACGCCCCCGATGACCAGGAGATCCTGCAGGTGCTGGCCCAGCAGGTGAAACAGCGCCGGGAAACCGTTGAGGCGGCGAAGCAGGCAACGCGGCAGGACGTGCTGACGCAGGCCACCGAGGAGTTGGCGATCCTCAACGCGTACCTGCCGCCACAGCTCTCAGAGGGAGCTCTTGCCACGCTGATCGACGAGGCGATCCAGGCCGTCGGCACAAACTACGGACAGATCATGAAGCACGTGATGGCCAAAGCGGCCGGCGCCGCTGATGGAGCGGTGGTGAGCCGGCTGGTGCGCGACCGGCTCAGCCCGCGTCCTGCGTCGTAAGGAGATGTCAGATGGCCACGACCACCGCGCCACCCCGCAAGGGCCGTCCCAAGGCGGTGATCAACCCCGACAGCTGCACCGGCTGCGAGGTGTGCATCGCGGTCTGTCCGGTCGACTGCATCGACAAGCTGCCGGGCCCGGAGTACGCCGGCCTGAATCCCACCTGCATCATCGACCAGCCGAAGTGCATCGGCTGCTGGCTGTGCGAAAAGGTCTGCCCGTGGGACGCCATCACCATGGTGCCGCCGCAGGAAGCCCCGGCCGCGTGAGCGCCTCGTCATGAGCCAGGACGCCACTCCCGCCCAAGCCCTGACGATCTCGATTGAGGAGTTCCGTCGCATCGCCCTGCGGATCGGCGTCGTCACAGAAGCGCATGACCACCCCAACGCCGACCGGCTGCTGGTGCTCACCGTCGACGTGGGGGAGGGAAGCCCGCGCCAGGTCGTCGCCGGCGTGAAGGGAAGCTACCAGGCGGCGGAGCTGGTCGGCAAGCAGGTGATCGTCGTCGCCAACCTCAAACCCGCCACCCTCCGAGGCGTTGAGAGTCAAGGGATGGCCCTGGCGGCGTCCGACGGCACCTCGATCGTGCTCCTCACGCCAGAGCGACCGCTCCCGGCCGGCAGCCCTGTCTCGTAAGGCTCACTCGTGACACTCGTTGAAGTCGTCTTCCTCATCCTCTTCTGGGGCTGGGTTCTTTCCGCCATCCTGTTCCTGCGCAACACCGTCCTCCCGCGCATCCCGATCCCTGAGCTCGCGGCGGCCGCCACGCCGCTGCCGCTGGAGACGGTTCACTTTGAGGCGACTGACGGCCTGCGGCTGGAGGGCTGGCTCGCCCGCACAGACCCGCTAAGGCCGTGGCTTATCTTATGCCACGGCGTGGGATCCAACCGCGCGGATCTCCTCGACATTGCGGAGGGCCTGCACGCAGCGGGCTTCAACCTCCTGCTGTTCGATTTCAGGGGCCATGGAGGCAGCGACGGTCGGACCACCTCGTTTGGATGGACGGAACAGCGGGATCTCAAGGGAGCGCTGGCGTTTCTCGGTGGGCAGCCGGAAATCCCGGCCGCGCCGTACGGGGTCTACGGCACCTCCATGGGAGGGGTGGTGGCCCTCCTGGTGGCCGCGCGCGATGAGCGGATCGGCGCGGTGGCGGTCGACAGTCCGTACACCAACCTCGGCGTCTCCATCAGCCGCCACCTGCGGCTGATGTACCGGTTGCTCCCCAGCATTCCGTTCCATGGGTTTGTGCTGTCCACCTACCGGCTGCGCTTCGGGAGCTGGCCGCACGATGTCTCGCCGGAGCGCGCCGCCACGCGCCTCAGCCCTCGCGCGCTGCTCATGATCCAGGGGGGCCACGACCACCGGATGCCGCTGGAGGATGCCCAGCGGATGTTCGACGGCGCAGGACAACCCAAGGAGCTCTGGGTGGTGGACGGCGCCGATCACCTCGAAGGCTTTGCGCTGGATCCTTCGGCCTACCGCGACCGTCTTTCGCAGTTCTTCCACACGAATCTTTCTACGGTTCTCTCCGAGTTACCAGCCTAAACCGAGCGAGGAGATCTTTCTCTGAGCTTGTATTTTACAGAATCACTCTTATAAGACATTATGGAGAAGGCAAAAGAACCCCCGACGACGAGTATGACCAATGGGAAGAATCAGGAACCCGATGAATCACGACGCGCGGGAGAGGACTGCCTCAGCTCCTTCGGAATGGAAGCCTCATCCAACACGGCGCTCATTGGGCCCCACGGCGTCGTGGCCTGCACGAGGAGCGGCAGTCGGTACGCATCGGCGGTGACGTACGCCCACAGGCGGCCGCGTTTCACCAGGAGCCCTTTGAAGGAGGCTTTGGGCTCCACCCGGAAGCACCGGAACGTCCCTCGCTTGAGCAGCTCAAGCGGCAGCGGCGGAGTGGTGAGAAACGAGGTGTCGTAGATCTTCTCATCCGTGTAGAGGTTGAGGGCGATCGTCTGCCCGGCAGGAATCGGCTGCGCGCGAAACCAGTAGAGCGCGCTGATGAGATCCTGAACGTCCGAGGGAAACGGGATCGTCTTCACCGACTGGTTCAGGAGCGATCGGTAGGTCGCGGTCAGGCTGGCGTGATCGAAGGTCACGACTTCATCGGCCCGGTAGTGTCCTTCCTGCTGGTGCTTTTCAAACCGGAGCGGCTTCAGCGTCTCCACATCGAGGTAGCCATGGAGGATATCATGGATGGGATAGAACGCGGACAGCAGCTCATTGGAGTGGCCCTGGACTTCAATGTGGTAGGCACGGCGCCCCTCGACCTCGGTGATCTCCTTCACCTCGATCCAGCCGTGGCCGACGGGAAAACTCAGCCACCGCCCCTGAAAGGCCAGCCGCTCGCCGACCACCGGCCCGGGCCCTGCGGGAACGAGCTCCTGCGCCTCCGGCGTCCCCTCCGCCTCGGCCGTCCCCTCACGGGTCCAGAGAGCAGTTGAGAACACCAGTCCGCACGCGACGGTCACCCAGATGAACATGGCCCCTGGGTGCTGTTCCAGGGGCCATGCACGCGATGATCGCGTGGAGCGACTATTCTTCCCAGGCGTAATCGGGCAGCTCCATCTGTTCATAGGGTGAGGCGAACTCCCTCGGGCACGGGATCGGAAAGGTCAGCACCTCGTAGACGCCGACCCCCCCGCGCAGCACCGTGAGGCCGGCCCCCTTCAATAGGCCCAACCCCAGGCCAGAGATGGGATTGGTCTCCTGGCTTCCCATGTGGATCTGTTTGGGCAGCTCGATCCAGCTCGTGAGGACGTTGACCACCCCGCGGCCCATCTTATGGATGGGATCTTGCGCCCAAGCGCTTGGCGTCACCCAGAGCCAGAGGACCATGCCTGCCGCTACCCACCGCTGTTTCCTCATGCTGCTGCGCTCTCCTTGTTGTGGTCTGCCGACATCGAGCTTGCGGTGCACTCTGGGCGTATTGTAGCGATGGACGCGGCACCCTGTCAACGCAACAGGCGCCACCGGTTGGGAGGCCAAAAGATCCCAATCGCCCGTCCAATGACCAGCCGTGTCGGGACGAACCCCCAGAAACGGCTGTCGTGGGAGAAGCCCGAGTTATCGCCCAGGACGTAGTACATCCCCTCCGGCACGGTGATGACCTGGTGCGCCTGGCCGAACGACCCCTGGTTGTAGTAGGACCTGTCGTGAAAGACGGGGGTGTCCTGGGCCGGGGCGCCGTTGATGAAGAGGCGCTGGTCGCGGATCTCCACCGTGTCACCACCCACGGCGGCCAGCCGCTTGATGAACGGCCGCTTCAGGTCGTAGGGGTAGCGGAAGACGATGATCTCCCCGCGCTGGGGGTGCCGAAAGCGATAGAGGAACTTGTTGACGAGGATCCGGTCCCCCTCGATCAAGGTCGGTCGCATCGATCCCGACGGGATCTTAAACGGCGCCACGATGAAGGTCCGGATGAGCAACGCCAACGCGATCGCCCAGACGAACGATTCGACGTTCTCCCGCCAGGCGCTCGGGAGGCGCCGGTACGCTCCGAGCGGGCTCGTGAGCCGCCGCCTCCGCACCATCAGATCTTCAAGACCGCCAGAAACGCCTCCTGGGGGATCTCCACGTTGCCGAACTGCTTCATGCGTCGCTTCCCTTCCCGTTGTCGCTCCCAGAGCTTGCGCTTGCGGGTGATGTCCCCGCCGTAGCATTTGCCGGTGACGTGCTTGGCCAGCGGGCGGACGCTGTCCCTGGCAATGATATGGCTACCGACCGCCGCCTGGATGACCACTTCGAAGAGCTGCCGCGGGATGAGCGCCTTCAGGCGCTCGACCAGCGCCTTGCCCTTCTCGTACGCGGACTCCTTGGAGAGAATCAGGGAGAGCGGCTCGCAGAGCCGTCCGTTGAGGAGGATGTCCAGCCGCACCAGGGTGGCATTCCGGTAGCCGAGGAACTCATAGTCGAACGATCCGTAGCCGCGGGTCAGCGACTTCAGGCGATCGTAGAAGTCCACGAGGATTTCGGCCAGGGGCAGCTCATAGACGAGCTTCACGCGCGTCTCGCTCAGGTACTCGGTCGACCGGTAGACCCCGCGCTTCTGGATGGCCAGCTCCATGACCGACCCGACCACCTCAGAGGGACAGAGGATCACCGCGTTGACGAACGGCTCCGCAATGCTCGCGATCTCTGCGGGCGGCGGCAGATCGTTCGGGCGATGGACCTCGACCGGCTTACCCTCCCGCGTGGTGACCTGGAAGACGACGTTGGGCGTCGTGAGCACCAGCGTCACCCCGTACTCCCGCTCAAGCCGCTCCTGGACGATCTCCATGTGCAGCAGCCCCAGGAAACCGCAGCGGAATCCCTGGCCCAAGGCATCGGATTGCTCCGGCTCGAACTGAAACGCCGCGTCGGTGAGCGCGAACTTTTCCATCGCCGTCCGCAGGACGGCCAATTCCTGTGCGCTTGCGGGGTAGATCCCGGCGAACACCATGGGCTTCAACCGCCGGAATCCCGGCAGCGCCACGGCGACGGGACGCGCCGTTTCCGTCACCGTATCCCCCGCCACGACGTCGTGCGGCTGCCGGATGCCCGCGCTGAAGTACCCCGCCTCGCCCGCCGTCAGCACATCGACCGGTTCCGGTCGCGGCGTCAGCACCCCGAGCCCCTGGACCTCAAACCGGTGCTGGGTGCTCATCAACGTGATCGACATCCCCCGGCGCAAGGTGCCCTCGACGACGCGCACGAACACGATGACCCCTTTATAGGCATCGTACGTCGAGTCGAAGATCAGGCTCGACAGCGGGCCCGCGGGGTCGCCGCTGGGGGCCGGCACCTCGTGGACGATCCGCTCCAACAGCTCCGGGACCCCTCGGCCTTCCTTCGCGCTCGCGTAGGTGATGGGAAGCGACTCGCGCTGGAGGAGGTGGGCCAGCTCCTGGGCCACGCGCTCGGGCTGGGCGTTGGGCAGGTCAATCTTGTTGATGACTGGAATGATGGCCAGGCCGCGGTCCTTGGCGAGCAGGTAGTTGGCCACGGTCTGCGCTTCGACCCCCTGGGCGGCGTCGACGACCAGCACGGTCCCCTCGCAGGCCTGCAGGCTCTTGGTTACCTCGAAGGAGAAGTCGACATGGCCCGGCGTATCGATGAGGTTCAGCAGGTAGCGCTGCCCGTCGGCGGCGCGGTACGACAGCCGCACGCAGGAGGCTTTGATCGTGATACCCCGCTCGCGCTCAAGCTCCATGTCGTCCAGGAGCTGCTCCCGGAAGGTGCGGCTGTCGACGGCGCCGGTCGCCTGGAGGAGGCGGTCGGCGAGGGTGGACTTGCCGTGATCGATGTGCGCGATGATGCAGAAGTTCCGGATGGTCGCACGGTTCATGGTCTGGGGCGGGACCCACCCGCTCACCGGCTCGTGGCGAGGCGGACGCCGAGCTCCAAGAGGCGTGGGAGGCGTCGTGGCTGGGGCGTCTCCGCATAGATGCGCACCACCGGCTCCGTGCCGGAGCGACGAAACAGCAGCCAACTATCGTCCCGCCCGATCACCTTCACCCCGTCCAGGGTGTTGACCGACGCCACCGGCGCTCCCGCCAGCGTCGAGGGGGGAGCGGACCGCAGCCGCTGAAACAACGCCTCCACCTGCGAGGGCCGCAGCCGCAGGTCCCGGCGGCCGTAGAACCACCGACCATACGCCTGTTCGAGCTCCCGGAGCAGCGTCAAGAGGGTCCGTCCCCGTGCCGCCATCGCTTCCAGGACCAGCAGCCCGGTGTAGATCCCATCGCGCTCCGGCAGGTAGCTCGTGACGCCGATCCCGCCCGACTCCTCGCCCCCGATGAGGACGTCGTCCGTGAGCATCAGCTTGGCGATGTGCTTGAATCCGACCGGCACCTCCACCAGCCGAAGCCCCAGCGCGGCGGTGAGCCGGTTGATCATCATCGTATTGGACACCGTCTTCACCACCGTCCCGGTGGCCTTGCGGACTTCGACCAGGTGCCGCAGCAGAATGCACAGCACCTGTCCGGGGTTGAGCCACGTCCCGTCCGGTCCGATCACGCCGAGGCGATCTGCATCCCCGTCGTTGGCGATCCCGATCGAGGCCCGTGAGCGTCGGACCAGGAAACTCAGCTCCCGCAGGCGCGAGGCGATCGGCTCCGGCGCCTGGCCGCCAAACAGGGGGTCCGGCTGCGCATGGATCGTCCGGACGCGGCACCTCCCTCCCCTGAGCAGCTCTTCGATGAGGCGATGGCTCGTCCCGTGCATCGCGTCGACGAGCACGCGCAGCGGTCGTCGACGGATGGCGGCCACATCCACGTGCGACCGGATGCCCCTGAGGAAGATGGGGAGCGGGTTGTCGCGCCTGATGAGCCCCGCCGTCAGCGCCTCATCAAACGGCAGCCGTCTCACCGGCGACCGACCGAGGCGGCGCTCGATGGACGCCACCGTCTCCAGGGTCGCCGATCCCCCCGAGGCTTCTTTGACCTTGAGGCCGTTGTAGATTGCCGGGTTATGGCTCGCCGTCACCATCAGGCCGGCCGACAGCCCCTTGGCGACAACGTAGCGGCTGACCGCGCACGTCGGGACGGGACGGTCGGTCACCACGCTGGCCATTCCGTTGCCGGCCAGCACCTCGCAGATCGCCCGCGCGAAATGGTCTGACAGGAACCGGGTGTCGTGACCGACGACCACACAGATCTCCTGAGGGCGTGCCGCCCCTGGCGTGCGAGGCTGAGGACGCTGCCTCAGGTGGTCCGCGATCGCCTGCGTCACGAGCCGAACGTTCTCCCCCGTGAACTCCTCCGCCATGACCGCTCGCCAGCCTTCGGTTCCGAAGGTGATGGTCATTGGGGTCCCCGCAACGCCTGGATAACGTCCCGGTAGGAGGTCGACCTAAACACCGCGGTTCCCGCGACGAACACGTTCGCCCCCGCCTCCCGGCAGCGCCGAGCGGTCTGGGGGGTGATCCCGCCGTCGACGGCGAGGTCCCCGGCAAACCACTCGCGCACCTGCTGCACCTTCGGCACGACCTCTGACAGGAACGCCTGGCCTCCGAACCCCGGCTCCACCGTCATCACGAGGATGAGGTCGAGCGATTCCAGGAAGGGGGTGATGGCCGTCGCGGCGGTGCGGGGCCGCAGCGAGAGCCCAGCTCCCGCCCCACCGCGTCGGATGGTCTGGAGCGCGCCCTGCAACGCCGCCGCCTCGTGCAGGCCGGGCGCCTCCACGTGTACGGTGAGGTAGTGCGCGCCGGCATCGAGGAACTGCTGAAGAGAGCGTTCCGGATGGTCGATCATCAGGTGGACATCCAACGGGATGCGGCTGGCGCGTCGGATGGCCTCCACGACGACCGGCCCGATGGTGAGATTGGGGACGAAGTGGCCGTCCATCACGTCGACATGGAGCCAATCCGCCCCTGCCTCCTCGACCTTGCGGATCTCCTCACCGAGGCGGCTGAAGTCGCAGGCCAGCAGGCTCGGCGAGACGATGAGGCGGCGGGGCGGACGACCCTGGGCTGCCGGACGAGCCGGTGCGACGCCCGCGGCAGGTTGTGGGATCATTCGATGCGGCAGATCTTCGACAGACGCGAGGCGTCAGACTCCCCGAACGGCCCCATCACCGCGAGGTGGAGCTTCGCCGTGGTGAAAAGCTGCCGCGCCACCCGTTGGATGTCCCGTTCGGTCACCTTGGCCAGGTGCGCGAGCAGCGCCTCCGGTTTGGCGACCCGCCCGACGGTGACCGCCTGTTCCCCGATCCAGAGCATGTGGTCCATCGTGTCTTCCAGCCCCATGAGGAGCTGGCCCGCATAGTAGTCTTTCGCCCGCCGGATCTCTGAGCGCGACACGCGATGGCGGCGCAACCGCGACAGCTCGGTGATGATCACCCGCGTCGTCTCCGTCACCTTGCCGGGATCGCACCCCGCATAGATCAGGAACGCCCCGGTGTCATACAGGCGCTTGATGTGGGTCCCGATCTCGTAGACGAGTCCGCGCTTCTCCCGCACCTCGCGGAACAACCGCGAGGACATGTTGCCTCCCAGGAGCACGTGGAGCAGCTCCAGCGCAAAGCGGTCCGGATGGGTCCTGGGGATGGCGTAGGTCCCCAGGCACAGGTGCGTCTGCTCGGTCGGTTTGTTCCACACGCGCACCTGCAGCCCTCGACGCGGGCGTGGGGCGGACGTAAAGCGGCTCGATGGCAAGGGCCGCAGGCGCGCCGAGGCCTGACGGACCTGTCGCGTGACCGATGCCGGATCCACCTGTCCGGCGCAACAGACGAGGAGGTGCCGCGGCTGGTACATGCGCCGCCAGTAGCGCGCGAGGTCGGCGCGCGTGATGCGCCGGACCGTCTCGATCGTCCCGGACAGCAGGAAGCCCAAGGGGTGGTCCGGCCAAAGGAGCTGGTTGAAGAGATCGTGGATGTACTGGCCGGGCGCATCTTCGTACATCCGAATCTCTTCGATGATGACTTCCCGCTCGCGGTCCACGTCGGTCGCCGAGAGGGTCGGATGGCAGATCATGTCCGTCAGGACCCCGATGGCCCGACGGACGTGCCGCCGCGGCACCTTGGCCATGTAGCACGTGAACTCCTCCGCGGTGAATCCGTTGAGCGATCCCCCGACGCCCTCGATCTGTTGTTTGAGCTCTTCGCAGGAGCGTCGGCGCGTCCCTTTGAAGAGGAGGTGCTCCAGAAAGTGGGAAATCCCGTTGAGGGGGGGCGGCTCATACCGCCCGCCCGCCCGCACCCAGATGCCGACGGACACCGATTGCGCCTGGGGCATGGGCTTGACGATCACCCCCACGCCGTTGGGGAGGGTTGTTGCGTGGTACGGTGGGGGGGTCATCTGCGCTGAGACTCCAGGAACTGTTGAAGAATCAGTTGCGCCGCCACCCGATCGATCGTCTGGCGTCTGACACGCCGCCTGGTTCCCATCTCGATCAACGCCCGCGTCCCTTGGACGGTCGTGAGGCGCTCGTCGACCAGGTGGATGGGCACGCTCAGCCGACGGCGGAGCGTCTCGGCAAATGCCATCACCTGCTGGGCCTGGGGGCCGCGCTGCCCACGCAACGTCAGCGGCAGCCCCACGACCACGGCGTCGACGTGGTGGTGGGCCACCATGGCCTCCACCGCCGCGAGGTCCTCCGACGACGTCGTCCGGACCAGCACCGTCAGCGGCTGCGCCGTCAGTCCCAGCGCATCGCTCAACGCCACCCCGATGCGCCGCGTGCCCATATCCAACCCAAGGATCCGCATGACCACTCGCCACTCACCACTCGTCACTCTGTTAGAGGGCCTGTCTCATCTGTCGAATGAAGGAGGCGGCGCGGCGCATGAGCGCGGACCGCCCGCTCGCTCGGTGCAGGCGCTGCACAAGGGCGCTGCCCACAATCACCCCCTCAGCCACACGGGCCACCATCGCCGCCTGCGCCGGCGTGGAGATCCCAAACCCGATACAGATCGGTTTGGTCGTCACGAGTCGAAGCTGGCGCACCCCCTGCGCCAAGTCCGCCGGCAGTTTCCGGCGAGCGCCCGTCGTGCCGGTGACGGAGACATAGTAGATAAACCCCTCGGAGGCGCGGGCGATCGCCCGAAGCCGTTCGGGCGGGCTCGTGGGAGCAGCCAGGAAGATGGCGGCCACCCCTTCAGCCTTCGCGGCCTGGCGCAGGGCCGCGCCTTCCTCCACCGGAAGATCAGGGACGATGAGACCCGACACCCCGCTGCGGCGCGCGGCACGGAGAAACAGCTTCGGAGCAGGTTGTCCAAACTGGAGGAGGAGATTCCAATACGACAGGCAGACAACCGGGATGCGCATCCGCCCCCTCACAGAGGCCACCGCCGCCAGCACCCGCGGGGGGGTGACCCCGCGCGCGAGGGCCCGCGCAGAGGCGGCCTGGAGGACCGGACCATCCGCCAGCGGATCCGAAAACGGGATCCCCACTTCGATGAGATCCGCCCCGGCGTCCTCAAGTGTCAGCAGCAACTGAGCGGTCGTCACCAGATCGGGGTCGCCGCCCATGATGAAGGGGATGAGCGCCGTGCGGCCTCTCCGCCTGAGCTGGTCAAACGTGGCGCGAATTCGTTCCATACACTCGCTGCGCAATCGTCTCCACGTCTTTGTCACCGCGTCCGGACAGCCCCAGGATGATCAGCGCGCCCCGCTTGAGCGTCGGGGCCAGGCGCTCCAGGTAGGCGATCGCGTGGGCCGGTTCAAGCGCCGGGATGATCCCCTCTGTTCGGGCGAGGAGCTGCGCTCCCCGCACGGCTTGGGCGTCGCTGACGCAGGCGTACCGCGCGCGCTTGGTGAGCTGGTAGTAGGCGTGCTCCGGCCCCACGCCGGGATAGTCTAGTCCCGCCGCAATCGACGCCGTCGAGAGGACCTGCCCCCATCGATCCTGCAGCAGCAAGCTCCTGGTTCCGTGCAGCACCCCGGGACGGCCTGCCACCAACGTGGCCGCATGGTGGCCGGGCCTCAGGGACGTCCCGCCGGCCTCGACCCCGATCATCTCCACGCGCCGATCACCCGCGAACGGATGGAACAGCCCGATGGCGTTCGATCCGCCCCCGACACAGGCGACCAGCAGATCCGGCAGACGCCCCTCGGTATCGAGCAGTTGCCGTCTGGCCTCCCGGCCGATCACCGATTGAAACTCCCTGACCAGCAGCGGATAGGGATGCGGCCCCACCACGGAGCCGATGCAATAGTGGCTGGTGCGGACGGTCGTCACCCAGTGGCGGATCGCTTCACTGCAGGCATCCTTGAGCGTTTTCGTTCCGCTGCGAACCGGCGTCACGCGGGCCCCGAGCAGCCGCATGCGCACGACGTTCAGCGCCTGCCGGCGCATATCCTCCTCGCCCATGAACACCTCGCACGCCAAGCCGAAGAGCGCGGCCACCGTCGCCGTCGCCACCCCATGCTGCCCTGCCCCGGTCTCGGCGATGAGCCGCTGCTTGCCCATCCGAACGGCCAGCAGCGCTTGCCCGAGGCTGTTGTTGATCTTGTGCGCCCCGGTGTGGAGAAGGTCTTCCCGCTTGAGGTAGACGCGGACGCGGCCCAGCGCGCGGCTGAGCCGCTTGGCGAAGTAGAGCGGGGTGGGACGCCCCGCGTAGCGGCGCAAGAGTGTGTCCAGCTCGCGGCGAAACCGGACATCCCGGCGCGCCGTCGCGTAGGCCCGCTCCAGCTCCGTCAACGCCCCCATGACGGTCTCCGGGACGAACGCGCCGCCAAACGGCCCGAAGTGGCCCTGCCGATTAGGCACGCGGAGAGAGGTCATCATGAAATGCGGTAAACCAATATCATAGCGGAAATCCCAGCGACGGTCAAACGGCAGGACTCAATCGGTAGTGTACGATCAAGTGTGTAAATTCACGAGTTTGTAAAGGCAACGGGCGTATCCTGCTCCCAGCAACGTGTGGAGCTGCGCACCTGGCGAGGTGCACAACAGGGAGGGACACGCCCATGCCGACGGCCCAACTGGAT
>JAUYPJ010000133.1 GCA_030697665.1 Candidatus Omnitrophota bacterium | reverse complement strand
CGGCCTTGAGATCGACCCCAACCACGTCAGGATTGCGAACGAGACGCTTGACCGAGATTGGATGGCCTACCGCGATCGGGTCACCGTCCTGCACCACGACTATACGCAGCCACTTCCATCCGGGGTGAACCCAGCGGATATCGTGGTGCTTCACACCCCCTTGACGGACGAAATGTTCCTACGAGCCCTCTTCTCAGGTGCGGTCACCCACGCCATGCATCGCGCCTTGAAGGAGGGTGGGCTGGCGCTCGTGTATACAGAGCACACCAACCTTGGTCCAGGCGCTCTCGGGTTCGCAGTACCCCTGCTGGTCACGTTTGGACCGGAGAATATCGTCTTACTGAATGAGCCGCCACAGGGGTATGTGATCGGTACGCTTCTCCTTGCGCGTTGGCCTGTCCCGAAGACCTTCTTCATCGTCCGCAAGAGGACGCCGCTCGCTCAGCGGGCGTGGAGCGTGCTCCATGTGCCATTCGCACGGCTGCCGGCGTGGCTCAGGCGGCTCACCCTACCGGCGCTGCTCCTTGCCCTCAGCGCGCTGGTGGGGATCTCTTGGGAAGCGGCTGGGCTGTGGGCGTGGCTCTGGCAGGGGGATGCGGCCGGCCTGCTCGCCTCGCTGCCGCTCTTGGCGGCGGGGATGATGGGCGATCAGGCGGTTCGACAGAGACGGCTCCCCTGGGTGCGGCATTTGGCTAGTAGGGTCACATGGTGGGTTGAAGATATCATGCCGATTGGACGAGCTCGTCGACAATTGAGACAGGCCGTGCGAGCCTTGCATGAATATCATCAACGCACCAGCGAGGCTGCCGTGATTGACATCGGTCCTGAACTCCGCTTGGCGGAGGAGATCGAGCGCTTGGAGCTGATATTAGGCTTGCGGTCACCGCATGAGACGTTTGACATCCCCGGTTTGGAGCATTCTCCATTAGGAAGGATCCTTCCCTATCGAACCTATATCAGGAGCCTGCAAGACCCGGTCTCGCTTGAGATGGGCGTCAAACAGTTCGGCGAGCTGGTCCGTGCGCAGTTGGGACGGATGCCCCCAGGACGCCCGGTGGTCGCGTATGTGATGGGACGCCCAGGCAGTGGGAAGACTCATTTTGCTCACTTCATCGAAGAGCAAGGGGTTCAAGAAGCCAACATCCGGTCCAACGAAGTTGAGGTGGTAGACACCGAATGGCTGCAACGCGTCTACCGCGTATCCGGTGAGGAAATCCGCTCGAATGTCTATCGGCACATTCAAACGTACGGGGTGAAGCTAGTCATCCTTGATACCTTCAGTCCGACGTTCTTCATACAGCCTGGTTCACCGATGGAGCGTCTCCATCTCCGCGTCTTTCGGGAGACCGACGAGCGCACTCGGTGGGCAAGGATTATCGAACGTGCCCGACAGGGCCGTGGGTTCGACCTCCTCTCCTACGTCCTTCCAACGCCGTTCCTTCGGGATGTTACGGCTAGATATGGACTCGACCGAGCCAAGCGGACCGCGCAGGTGGTGATCTTTAAGGGGGAAGGACCGTACACCGAAAGCGGTCCCTATGGGCAGCGACCGGCGGTCAGGCGTGTCATTGGTCGAGAAGATTCAACGGAAGGTAGCGGGATACGTAGCCCAAGTGGCGGGCAGTGGCCGGGGGTGCCGTATGCACGGTGGTTTGGCTTTGGATGGCAGGGCCAGGTGCTCGGGCCGCTCTTGGTGGAGTCGGTGGGGGTCGTTGGAGTGCTGCTGAGCGTGTATAGCTGGGCGTTTGGGATTCCTTCGGCGCTGAGCCCGCCGGTCATTGCCTTGCTGGTGGCTTGGCTGCTGGGCCATGTCTATGATCCTGCTGCGCCCAAGCGCTTCGAGTGGCGGCGCGCCTTCCGCTGGGAATTGCTGCTCATCGCCCGCCACACGCTGCTAGGGTTCCTGCTTCTCCATCTTGCGCAGCCGGCGCCCGCCTTGAACCTCTTCCTGATCCTGTTCGCGTTCATCCTGCCGCACACCGCGGTCAACGCATTCGCCTCGCAGTCACTCATCGAGCGCATCATCGAGGAAGGGATCAGACCGCGCCGAGCCTCGCCGCGCTTCCTCACCGATCCGGATCAGTACCGCGTCGGCGGCACCTCGTGGCAGCGGCGAGCGCCAGGCTATCGACAGCGGCTGGCGGGGTATGTCGACCTGGCGTTCCAGGATGCTTCTGAGACACGCCGAGTGCTCGCCCGCTCAGCGCTGCAGCGTTTCTTTGAGGCAGTGAACCGGAATGGATTGGAGCAGCAGCCCGCGCGCCTGATCGAAGCGATGGCCTTCCAGCTTATTCATGCGCTGCGCGGACGCTCACGTGTGCTGGAAGATCGCAGACAGCAATGGGACGCCGCCGCCATGGAGCAATTGGATGCGCTCTGGGAGCTTGTCCATCGGCAGCAGACGCCAAGCACGCGGCTCATGCAGGCCGTCAGGATCGCGCTCTGGGCCAACCGGACCGGCATCGAGCCATTTCTCGAACTGGAAGGGCCGGGTGATTTCTTCGAGCCCGCGCTGATGAGCGGTGATCGGTTCCCCGTCGATCCTGATCCAGCAACCTTCACCGAGCTCTGGCAGCGGCTGCGCAGGCCGGGGGAGCGGATCCTCTACTTCATGGATAACGTGGGCGAGCGCGTGGTCGATCTTGTGCTGATCCGGCTTTTGCTCGAGCTGGGGCATCGGGTGGTGGTGGTCGCCAGACGGCAGCCATTCGGCAACGATGTGGCGGTGCGATCGACGAGGCGGCTGCTGGCAAGTCCGCGCGTGCGCGCCTTCTTTGCCCAAGGGGGTGTGAAGCCGCCGCGCGTGATTGACGGAGGCTCCAGCGCTCGCGGGATGGATCTGCGCGTGCCCACCTGGTCGCTCAGGTTCGCCTGGCGATGGGCCACGTTGGTCATCGCGAAGGGAACCGCGAACCGCGGGACGATTCCCGGGCGGCTCACGACGAAGGATCAGCTCAACCTGGCGGTCCTGAAGAGCGCCTCAGATGCCGAGGAACAAGGCCTTGCGCAGGGCACCGGCCTCCTCGAATGGTGGCCGGCGGCACCAGCAACTTCTTCAACGAGGCCGTCGCGATGGTTCAAGTGGACGCTGCCGCTCATTGTCCTGGCCGGTGCGCTCGAGCTGTTCGGCCTGGCTGTGCTTGGGATGGGCGCGTTGCTTCCGGACTTCGGATCTGGGCCGTGGCCCGACGTGTCTGGTCTGGCGGTTCTGGCCATGCTAGAGAGCAGAGGTCGGGAGAGGCATGACGTGCTGGTAACCCCCACGCCTGAGCCGCAGACTGGCACGCGGCATCTCTTCAGCGTGGCGATGTTCGGAGAGGCGCCGGCCAGTGGCGCGTCACATTTCAGGCGCTTCCTCGAAGATCCGGTTGGTGGACTGATCCGGTTGGCTGACTGGTGGGTCTCACCGGCAGGGCAGTTGTGGAGTGGGGCGGCCCTGGTGGTGCTGGCCTCGCTAGCGAGCTTCGGACTGAGTTGGTGGATGTTACGGAAGGCCCACCATGCCAGATTGCTAGCAAGGGAGGAGCTTAGTTGGGCTGTACAGGTGTGGCGGCTGGTATTGCTGGTGGTGCCGGTCACCCTGTTTGTGATCAATCGCGCCATGATGCAGAGGGTCATCGAGACGCTGGGCTCATCATCCGATGTGCAGACGACAGCCATCAGGGAGATCGGTTTTGTTGGGCTTGGACTGTCTTTGTTCATGCTGCTCTTGATGGTCATGGCGAGGTCTGTGCTCCCCGCACCCCTTGCGGGTCAGCTCTACCGGGCCATCGAGAAACTGAATCGTTTTGACAAGCGCGAGCGATGGACCTGGCGTCAGCACTCGAAGTTTATGAAGAACTCCGACGCGCTCATCAACGAGCTTGGCCAACATCTGCCAGCGGTTGGGGCGGAGGACATCGAGGAGTTGCGTGCGAGGTTGCTTCAACGGCTAGGGATGGAGAACATCGAGAAGCTGCGTTCTACGTCGCGCCGACTCTACCGTAAAGGGTTTCGACTCCTAGAGACCCTCAATCGTCTGACCAGCGAAGTCGAGCAGCTTCTTTCTGATATCCAACAACTTCGTCTTGCAGTCCCACCTGTTCGCCAGCAGCAGGTTCAAGCGCTCAGACCGATAGAGTCGCTGGATGCTCTCCAGGACTCGCTGCGGTATTTGGACGATGACTTACAGGCCGAGTCCGAGACCATCAGTTCTTATAAGCATGAGCTCGAGCGACGAGTCGCCGCGTTGCAGGAACGAATGCAGATACTCCAGGCCAGGCCTCATGATCAGCGCGGTCCTTCCTCGCCAGGAGGTCGCAACGCAAGTGGACTGGAGGCGTGGCACTTCAAGGGGGTGCCGTCGTGGATCCTCTTGAATCCGACGGATCGGTTGAACGTCAAGCTGTTTGAGCGACTCATCCAACAGGCCGCTCAGGTGGCAGGGGAGCAGTTGAGGATTGATCTGAAGGCCGTGATTGTCGGTGGCATCCGGTATTTGCAGATGGGCCGACGACCAGATGTCGATGTGCTGCTCCTCTATGAAGGGATCTCTTCTGCAGGCCAAGTGGAGATCGCCTTTCTTGCCGCGCTGAATCAGTTGGTGCGGCAGGCGTGCGAGGGATGCGCGATTAGTCTGCCTGATAGGCATGCTGACAGGGATAGAGATGAGCTGGTGGTCCCGTTGTCCGACAAGACGTCTGCGGGGACTGGTCAGCAGCAAACGCTCTCGATCCTTATCGATCTTTCTTCCACAACTGCGTCATCCAGGAGGGCCTTCACCAGACTCGTCATGCTAGAGCTTATGAGAGAGGACCTGAACGAGCGCGACGATCCAGGAACCGCGCTCAAGGCCTATGTGCAGGCGACCTACTATCTTGATCCAGCCCGCCACGCAGAGGTGCGTGCGCGATACCACGCAGCTCTCACGCTAGACGCACTTCGAGCGTGGCTCAATGAGGAGCCGCGACAGGAACACGAGGATCGCCTGCGACAGCAGCTCGATCTGTTGTTGGCAGAACCCGAGTCACTCATCGCTGAGGAGCGGCAGCGCGTCGAAGCGTTGTGGGTGCAGATCGAACGGCAGTTGCAGCAGCCGGCCATTCTCTTCGATCCCACGCACGATATCTATGAGCAGGAGAAACTGCACGACTCACAGAACCGGCTGGATCACGAGCGATTACGGGATGCCGTGCGCTCAGCACTAAGGATCACGGAGCAAACACCAGACTTCAAGAGCGAGCGGATACTGCGCAATCTTCTTGTGGCACTCCATGAGGCCGACCAGCTCTTCTACGCGGACAACCTGCCGGGGCTGTTCCGTGCGCAGCGGATGCCAGACGGAAAGTTCTACATCCTGGTGGATCGCAGCTTGCGCTGGCTCTTTGATGGCGATTCCGCCTACATCCGGAACCTCAGCCCGCCGCAGCGCGAGGCGCTCACCGCCTTCCTCGCCGCCAAGCTCCTCCACGAGGCGGCTGAAATCCTCATGGAATCTGACTACCCCAACGTTCGCTGGGACCTTGGCGAGCTCGATCCGGAGATTACGAATACCGAATTCCTCGCCTACCTGACTGAGCTGCGCTTCCTCGCCACCGTCCCCCACTTCCTCGAAGGTTTCCGCAACTTGATCCAGGGCAACCCGCCGCTCTTGCAACTCTATGAAGCCGTCCTCGGTGGCCGCCGACGCAGCGAGACCGCGGATCACTGGCTCAGCGAACATCCGAAAGCGCTTGCCCACTTCCTCGACAGTCTCGGCTACGACATGGCCAAGCATTCCAGTGACCACGTCCGACGTCTGGATGCCCACCTCGCCTCGCGGCGTGGGCTGTCGCTGGCTGACCTGGAATCTCGGATTCCCGGCCACTACACCGAGCGGCTGGTCGTACTGGACCGGCGCACCAACCGGATGATCACACTGCGCTACGTCCGAGCCGATCAGTTGACGGCGGATGAAAAGATTCGCGTCTCGGAAAGCCTGCAGGCGTGGCTGCCTCTGTCTATATCTCCGGGCTACCTGAGAAAGCTGCTTCATGGCCTACTCCAGCCATCCTCGACACAGCAGGAGACGCCCTTCTTGCCGGAAGCACGCTTCGCGCTTGATGCAGAGGGGTATGTCCAGGGCTATGCCGTCGTGCCTGACCTGGTCTTGTCGTTCATTGAAATCCATCCGAACAATCAAGAGCCAGGGGAACGAGGCTATCAAGGTGTGGGCCGAGAGCTCGCCGCTGCGCTCGTGCGGGAGCTCCTGGAACAGACGCAACTGCCGGTCTTCGATGTGGACCTTCCCTCTGAGGCAGGCCGGCAACTCCTTAGCCACCTGCTTGATAGAGAGGTCCCGCTTGGAGAGCTGTATCCGTCGTTCACGAGAGCAGAAGCGCGTACCCTCGTTGAGCGACAACGCATGAAGACGCGTGACTACGTTCGACAACACGGCTTCCCCGCGCTGCCAGAGCTCGCCCTGGCCGCCAACGGCCGCAACGCGGATGCGCCGCAGACAAGGCAGCGGGCAAGCGAGACAGGACTGGGTCTTACGATTCCGGGAATCCTTGAGGCCATCCAGTTGTTCTCAGGCTTGTTCCAGTCTCAGGACGTGCTGTGGCTGGCCGGCGTCGTGGTGGTCGTTGCCGTTGTTGCCACCTACGCGATCTCCCGATACCGGATGCGGGGGATACGGGACACGCTTGGCGAGCCGCTCTGGACCTTTGTGGTCTTGGGCCTCGTGGGCACCGCGCTGGTGATGAACTGGTGGTCTGCGGGTGGCACGCTGCTTCTCGCAGCAGGCACGATGGACAGAAACCGACCGTCTGGCCGCAACGCGGATGCGCAGGGGAGGCAAGGGCAAGACGAGCCACTCATCCAAGAATTGATCGATCTGGCCGGTTCACAACAGGCTGCTGAGCTTGTGGCTCAGACAGGGGGGTACCGGATGAGCCTCCCACGCATCGCCTCCTCGTTGATCAAGCGAGAGCGCCATCAGGGTCTCTCGGAGGAAGCGGCGCGAGCACACGCAGAGGAAGTCTTGGGCAATCTGCTGGTCGTCCTCAGGAGCGGGTTGCTTCTCCCTCGGCATCTTGAGTTCCTCCAGGCGCTGGCTGAGATTGGCGAGGCTGCGTCTGAGGATCTCATCAAGCGTATCGTCGACCTGCGGTATCAGAAGATCCTTCCCGCTGACACCTTTCCCTACCTCGTGGCGCTTGGCCGGCGGGATCAAGGCGCACAAGTCGTCTCTCAACTCCTCGATTGGACCGGGGCATTGAGGGGAGGGATCTTGAAGGCTGGGGAATTGATCAAGGCGCTGGCAGCGTTAGCTGAGCTTCCCGAGGAACTGCCCTCCATTCTCGTCTTATCATTCGACGTTTCACCCAGCCAGATTGCCGTGCACCTCGACGAGGGAGACGTTCAGGGGCTGTTTCTCGGACTCGAGTTGGCGTACCGGGAGCGCTATCCACAGTTCTCAGAGGATCGATGGTGGGATGAAGTTCAGGCTGCCTCGGTCGAGCGGCTCAAAGCGATCTCACAGAAACTCGCCGCCGAAGGTCGCACCCTGACTCTGCTTGAGTTCGCGACGGCGTATCGAGCGGTCCTCCACGATGCCCTCAAGAAAGAGGGCCAACCACCATCGGGTGGTTCCATGACGGTGAACTTCCTCGGCTTGCAGAGCGTCTATGAAGCGATTGCCAGACGGATCGGCCAATGGCGAAAGCGTCGTCTGTGGGAGCAAATCCGCCAGGTGGATGTGGTCGCCTTTCAAGCCCACGAGGCGGGCGCGTTGACCGAGCAGGAGGCGCGCCTGGTCGAACTGTTCGCGCGCCTCTTCATCAAACGACAGCCAGCCATCTTGAAGGAGCTCATCTTTTTGCTCCTTTCCCGCCAA
Source organism: Candidatus Omnitrophota bacterium (assembly GCA_030697665.1). GTDB lineage: Bacteria > Omnitrophota > Gorgyraeia > Aquiviventales > Aquiviventaceae > JAUYPJ01. Next base: position 22,298 of record JAUYPJ010000133.1, on the reverse strand, counting down.
TTGACGCAGCCCAACAAGGACCTGATCGAGAACGTCGTGGACGCGACGTCCACACAGACAAGACTCTCCCTGACTTATGGCGAAGTCGCCGAGTTTGAGCAACTCCTGGGCCGTTTTCCAGTCCTCATCGACCTTGCACGACTGATTCGCACGATTCGTGTCGTGGAGTTCGAGCCGAAGCGACCCGATACCGGTCATCCGCGTGGCTGGACCTCGATGACCACGCTGTTCTTCTTGGGGTTAGCGGGACTTGTAGGAGTTGTGGGCCTGCCGACCCTCCTGGTGTGGCTGAGCGAGCTGGGGCCGGTGGCGCTTCCAGCGTTCTGGGTCATGGGGATGGCGATTGGGAGGGGAGGCGGTGGTCCTCAACGATTGGTGGGTTCGTGGAGGATTGTTGATGAGCCGTTCAATTACCCCCAGGGTATTGCGAAGGATCAGCAGGGCAGGACCTGGGAGGTCGATACGGACAAGAGCTTGGTTGTGTACTACCGTGCCGAGCATATTCGGCTTGTTGTGGGCTCACCAGGCACCGGGGTCGGCCAGTTCAATCGGCCCTCTGGCATCGCGATCCATCCAGCCGATGGCACGATGTGGGTGACGGATACCTTCAACACCCGCCTCCAGGTCTATGACTTCAGGGCGCCTCAGATCAGACGCTGGACGGTGTTCGGTTTGGACCGGTTGTCCTATCCCCGAGGGATTGCCATGGGTCGCGACCCCAGGACTGGGCGCTGGACTATTGTTGGAGCAGATCGGGCGTGGTTCCCCCGAGGGATTGCCATTGATCGCTTCGGACGGGTGTGGGTGACGGGGAGGGGTGTCCTCGATGTCTATGACCCGTCCACCCAGACGTGGGCCATCGTGTCGGTGCATCTGTTGGGCGAGTTCCAGCCCGCGACTCCCGTTGGCCTGGCGATTGATGAGGAGGGGAAGGTCCATGTGAAGGATACCCTGGAGCGCCATCTCGTGGCCCAGATTCTCGATCTTCCACCACCCGCTGGTTCTGCGCCTCCGGCCATGGCTGGGCTGTGGCCCTTCGGATGGTTCTACACATGGTTGATGGACCGAGGCGTGCGGCATTTGAAGGTGGCAGCCTTGGCGGCAGTCCTGGAGAGTGGCTTACTTGCGACGGTGGGCTGGGGGCTAGATCTCACGTGGTTGGATCACGCGTTACTGTTTAGTCTGCTCCATGCGGGAGGGTCAGGGTATCGCTGGGAGTTGGCGTATCCGGCCGGGAAACGGACCCTGGTTTCATCGGGTTCACTGACCCTCCCGCAGCTTCTTTTCTTGGGGTGGCTGGGGATGCTCTTCCATGCCGGGCCTCCAGTCCTACTGCAACTGCTGGTGCCCGCTTTAGTTCCCCTCACCCTACTTGGTTGGTCGTTCGTGCTTCCACTCAACCCACTGGCCCCCCTGCTCTCTGCGATTGGGCTCCATGTCGGCTACAACCTCCTCTGGACCCGCTGGGTCGGCGGGGTACTGGGGATGGCTGGCGGGGGGAGAGACAGAGCGCGCGTGGTGGAGTCGCTGATAGAGAGACTGAGGGATGATGTCGAGACGATCCGGCAGCTTTTGAGGTCAGCGCAATGGGATTCGCAGCAAGTCGAGCGGCTCCGTGCGCGTCTCGATGCTTTCATGAGGGGCCTTGCGGCTCTCAGGAGATATTTAGGGACAGAGGCAGGGCGAGTGGTGGAGGCGCTCGGATTCGCTCGGAGCGCACAGGCGGCCCTCAGACAGTCAGGGCCGCTGAAGGAGCAGCTCAGAGTCGTTGGCGGCTATGTGGAGCTGGCTCGTCAGGGGCTCCCGCAGGCCCCCGTGCGCGAGCCGCAGGAGGCGCGAGCGCCTGATTTGTATGAGGCCATCGCACAGGCCGTCGGCCTCGCTCGTGAGGACGTGCTGGGTCGCTTGAAGTTACGAGATGAGGTCACGCTGCGTCAGGCGTTTGTCCGTCGCTTCAACCTCGAGTCACCCTACTATCGAGGTCTGTTCACCCGACTATGGATACGAAACTCGGATCTGGCCGTCACGAGGCTTGCGGGTGGGCACCACTCGAGTTTCCACGTCTTCGATAGGGTGACCGGACAGTTGAAGCTGGAGCGGTTGCCGGGCGAGCTTCGAGCAGAGCTTCCTGCAGGGCTGGAGGGGCAGGTGATCTATACCAATCAGCGAAGAGCTGGCCAGGTGCAGGCGGTGGACGTTGAATGGGCGTACGTTCCAGAACTTGGCTTCTGGCTGCCCATCGATCTGCCTGAGATCGCGCAGAGCCTCAAAGTGGTGTTAGGTGAGGACAAACGGACCGTGGTGAAGGTTGATGTGAGCCTCACCCCGGAAGATCTGGAAACGCGTGAAGGTTGCACGATCTGCTTGCAGGTGCCACCAAGTGGCGCATTCTCCCTCGGGCGCCAACCGCGGGAACGAGGAGCAGACCGCGGCGTATACAAACTCGCCAGGCCCAGGGAGCTTGTTCAAGCTTCCGTAGGTCAAAACGGGATCGTGACAGCGTTTCGGTTTCCTCGGGAAGCACCGCTTGAGTTACGTCTGGCGATGAAGAAAACGAAGGACGCCGATGGCCACGTGATCATCGACCAGGTGCTCGAATCCCACCGATTTTTTACCGGCGCGCGCCTTGAAGCCCTGTTTGAGGAACACGGTCCGTTCTGGCTGCGGGCACAGGTTGAAGCGGCTTCGGAGACCGTTGCTGAGCTTCGGGTTGGCGCTCGGAGAATTCCTGGAAGAATTCCTGGAACCCATCGCGTGATCAGCCATGTCTACTATGTGCCGGTCCGCCATGCAGGCAAATGGGCGCAGGTGTTGATCGGCGAATCTGGCGTTCCCGTCTATTTGGTGATCGAGGGAGAACCCCAGACCGGGCGATTCCTCAAACGCGTGGAGATCCGAGATGCGAACGGTCACCTTCAAGAAGTGACCAGCTCCTCTTACGAGGATGTGCCCAAAACGGCGATCCGGGCTGCCCTTGTGCGGGCTCAGCAACTCAATGGCTCTGTCGTCGTGACACGGGTGCCCGCCATCCGAAGAACAGGCCGCGCAGGGCGTCTGGTCAATATTGGGGGTAAACGGTTCTCCATCGACGCGGCGATACTTGGCAAGCGTGTCGCCACCGCCAGACGGGAGCCGCTCGCAGAGGTGCTCTATGATCCGGCGCGCTCAACTACCTCTGCGGTGCCCGCAGCGATTCGGTTGGGCAACTATTCGTCTGAGGATCCCGCGGACCATCCCACGATTCGATTCCATGCGAAGGGAATCTATCCCGTCATGCCTCGTCCTGGCGCTGCGGAGGTCTTCGTCGTCTTGGACCTCGCCACGGCGATCCACCAGCTCGTTCAGGACCAGTCCACCCTCACGTACAAACAAATTGCCGCAAGGCTGTGGACTTCTCTTAGCGGGGTGTACGCCGCCCTGAAGAAGCACAGGGACATCCCGTACGTCGATAAGCGATATCATCGAGTCAGTCCCGACATATTGGAGGCGCTGGGGCGATTGCCTTTAGGCTCACTTCGAGAGAAGGCCGAGTGGCTGAAGCGTCAAGGGATCAAGCTTTCTCATGAGACGATCCGACAGTATCTGAAACAGGGGGTGGGGTCAGCATCATCCCCCAGTGGTCAGAACCCTGGCGGCTCGATGGGCCTCGTTGTTCTGGACGCGGCGCTGGCAGGACAGTGGCTGTCTCACGCCATGGCCGATAGCACGATGTCGCTCGTCGTCGCAGGTTTCAGCGTCGTGGCTGTGGTCATCGGCTTGGCCTGGCGGCAGAAGCTCTCAACGAGCATGATGCTCCTGCTCACGTGGCTGAAACGCTTGGGCGTCTTCCTTATGCTTGGGATGATGCTGGCGCTTCCAATTCAGACGCCAGCCTCTCCACGACCCACCTTCTCGTCGCCAATCCCACCCGTCGTCGTCCCGCAGCAGACGTGGGACAACATTTGGTTTGAGCGCGCCGCTCGCCTGCGCGAGCAAGGTCACCGAGAGCGCGCCACCCTCCTTGACGCCCTTGGCTATGTCGTCAAAGCCAAGGACATGGCACTGCCCACCTTCGTGAGGCCTGGCGAGTATCGGGGCCTCTGGAGACTGAACCACGATGTTGCAGAGTCCGTTGAGTTTGCGCTGGAGCCGTTGGAAGAGCTGGTGCAAGCACGGGGATCAACCCCAGTCCTCCTCAAGGCCCTCGGGGAACTCTGGGAATTTGTCACGGTCTTGCGCCAGGAGGCCGAGCAGTTGCGAGAGCCCCCGAAACGCTTGCAACAAAAGGTCAAGGCAACGCATCAGCGAAAACTCGAGCAGCGACTGGATACGCTCGCCAAAACGCTTGAGGCTCTATATAAGGAGCTCGGTGAACTGTTACCTGCTCCTGAACCACCGTTGCAAGTCCCGCCCGTGCTGCGGCCGCCTAACCGACAGCCGACCCGACAACCAAAACCAGGCGGGGCGGGTGGTCATCCGGCGGTTCGTGTGGAGTTCCGCGCACCGGCCGTGCCGCTTCCCAATGCTCCTACAGAGCTGTCGCTTGCCTTGAGGGATGAGGAAGACGCCAAGGCGCTGGTCCCTGAGCTGAATTTCAACCTGCACGTCGTCGTGATCGACAATACGGAGCATCAGATCGAATTAGACTTTTACGCTGAAGAGGACGTGTATCTGTTCACATTGCAGTTGAGCATGCCAGATCCCCCCACCAAGAAGCGGGAAGTCCATTTGGGGCCGACCTCCAACATTGGGCTCGCGGGCATGATCGGAGAACAGGAGGTACGGCGCAAGGCACTCCACAGGTGGTTCAACAGCCGCGTCTTTCCATTCCTGAGGGATCGAGGCTTCACCGAACTCCACGTTCCAGAAGTCTTCTCTGATGAGGCAAGAACATTTTTCAAGGCTCTAGGATTCGTTGAGCGGGACGGTCACTTGGTCAAATTCCTCGATGAGCCCTCTCCCAACGAGGATCGTTCCCCTGGCGACCACCAGTCCGGGCTCAACGCCTCCTTCATCGTCGCTGTTGGGGGCAGCATGAGCGTGTATCAGAAGAGAGACGTGCCGTGGCTCGTGCGGCTGTGGGCAGGGCTCAAGCATTTCTTCCCTGCGATCCTCCTTGGGTTGGCCCTGAGTGCCGCGTGGTTGGTGGGGATGTGGGAGGTGGAGGGTCTTCCGCCATCGCTTGGCGACTCCTGGATGGTGAGCTTCCTGGCGCCCTGGATCTTGGCGACGGAGTCGGGTCGATTCAAACCAAAGGGGCAGAGGACAGAGGAGGCTCACCACTCAAGCTCTAGTGTGGAACGGTTCTTCCGTGAGCTGGTTGGACGCCGTCGAACCGAGGTTGCCGGGCAAGTGAGAGAGCGCAGAAGGGCCAGATTCGACACCCCGCATGTTTTGGCCCATGCGAACGAAGCCCTACGCGCCGCCCGTGCTGCCCTGACAGAAGCCAAGGATTGGGCAACAACCATCACGACGGCAGAAGGATTCTTGTACTGGTTGATCAGTCACCAGGTACCGCCAACACCAGACCAGATCACCGCCTTAGCGGCTGCTCGGACGGTGTTGCCAGCGTTGCGAGCCCACCCAGTCGTCTTTCTCCCTGCTGAGTCAGTGGCATGGAGAGGAGAGGAATTCCATGGAGAGATGGTCGAGGTGGCTGATAGAGGTCAGCAGATCCGCGTGGTCCTCATTGCTGATCGGGGGGTTCCGCTCTGGCGAGTTGCTGAAACCATGCTGCACGAAGGGTGGCATTTGCGACAAGGCCCGCTCAATGAGGAAGAGGTGGAAAGTGAGTTGTTCGAGGTGTTCAAGGAAGGGCTCATTGCCTACCTGGCGTTCCAGTCATTTCACGCTTTGCTTGCCCAGCAGGGACCGGACGTTGAAGCCATCCGACGCTCGCTTCAGCAGGAGCAGGAGCGGGAAGGCGCTGGCGAGGATGTGTTGGCTTTTCTGCACCGCCGCTTCCATTATCAGCCGCAGCGAGCACTGATCGAGGCGTTAGAGCAGCAGGTTGGTCATGATGGGCTCCTCGACTTCCATGAGCGTGGAGAGTTCGGAGGCTTCCGGCGGGCTCTCGGGAAGCGCCTGACATGGCTCGGACGAACGGCGAAGTTCTACCGCGAGAGTGAGGCAAGCTTACGATCCAAAGTGGAGGAGGAGATGCTCGCGGTCGTCACCGATGCCTCTTACTCAGGACGCCGGCTCCAAGCGACCCTCTCAGTGTTCCGAGCCTTACAGCATACGACGGACATGGGAGATACGATCCATACGTTAGTGGAGACGGGGAGGATCACTCAGCAGCAGGCTGACGCCCTACCCGTTGAAGGGCTTACCGACGACATCCTCACGCATGTCCTGCATCGTGGGGGCCCGTTTGAGGCATGGGTCAGGAAACGGCAGCACCGACAGATGTCACGGAAGGAACTTGAACAGGAGCTTCAGCAGCGTGTTCATGAGAGGCTTCGCCGTTTCCTTCCTCCAGTGGCTCAAGCCGGTCACAGTGACGAACGTCACCAGGGCGGCCGGTGGCCGATCGCGGAGCGCTGGATCTATCAGCCAGTTGCGCAGTGGGTTGCCACGTTTGAGCGGCCCTGGCTGACTGCACTCGGGCAGGCCATGGGTGGTGTGATCCTGCCAGTGCTCGTGGAGTCGGTCGGCTTCGTCGCTGGGGTGGATTGGTTCCTGTCACTGGCAGGCTTGCCGTATGACCTCAGCCCGCTGCATCTCGTGCGCCTTGCGGGTTTCCAACTGCTCTGGAACCTTGGACATCTCGTCGATGAGCGTGGCCGTTGGCTGCTCCGAGGGCAGCGGGGGATGGCCTTTGCCGGATCCTCGGGAGAACGACTCGTGATGACCGGTATCACGCTTCTGGGGTTGTTCAACCTGGGTTACGCCGAGCCGACCGGCGCCCTCCTTCTCATCACGCTCCTTACGGATCTCTTGCTCCCCCATTTCGTTGTCAACGTGTGGTTGTGGTGGTCTGGTCAATTGACCGCAGCCAGATATCCATCTGCAAAGTCCATGGGTCTTCGGCTCATCGAGCCCGTGTACCAAGAGGCGCGGCCGTTGCCGTCAGACCCTGATCGCGTCCTCGCAACGGTTCTGAAGGTCAACCCGCCGATGCTGGGCTGGACGCCGAGCGGCCAGAAGCCGGCGACGCCGCCGGAAGACATCCTGGCGAAGATCGGCGGCCCGCGGGACGCTCATGGCGGCCGGCAGTCGTGGCGCCGGCGGCTTTCGAATCTGCTCAAGAGGCTCAGGGGTGGGCAGGAGACTGGCCTGTTTGGGATGGTCATGATCCCGGTGCCGATGGATGAGGTGACGACCCCGCTGATCCTTGGGGGGATGGTCCTTGTTGGGGCGGTCGGGTTGGTGATCCTGGCCAGGCGCAAGATCCTCGCCTATACGCTGGGCTTCATTCATCCGCCTCCTCGAACTCGTTTCATCGATGTCTCTTTGGACCCCCTCGTCACCTTCCTGCAGTTCCTGTGGATTCATCAGCCAGCGGCATTTTTCCTCAGGTATTCCATCGGTGTGCTGACCAGTGGTATGGAACCGTTGCGCTCAGCGGATGGGCGCCGGTTTGTGAGGTGGTTGAGGGAGCGTTGGCAGCCGCGGCGGCTGTCTCGGACTCCCCAACGAAGGGAGGTGGGTCATGGTCATCGGGCGGCACGGCCAGCGGTTGGATGACCGTCGGCGGTGGCATCGAGTGCAGTGCTCTGCGCCGGTGCAGTTCTGCATCGGCACCGCACAGAAAGGAGGGGTGTCGTCATTTCTTGAAGGGCGTTCGACGGATCTCAGCGTTGATGGCCTCTACCTGACAACCCGTGTCGTCACGTCAGTTGCGCCGGGGGACCCCCTGACGGTCTCGATCCGGATTCCTCTGGAGCGGCGCCGGAGCTTTCCCTTCTCACGGATCGTCGGCTTGTGCCGTGTCGTGCGTGTTGAAGATCTGGAGAAAGAGTGGGTCGGTGGATCGGAGGGGCAGGTGGACACGCGGCAGCCAGCCGGGAAGGCCGCGCAGGGCTTGGCGCTTGCGTTCTGTGAGGGTGTCACAAGACTCGGAGCCATGATCATCCCATCATAAGAACGGTAAGGCAGTTTTAAGTTGCAGGACTTCTGAAAAGCTGTTATAAGAGACGGCAAGAGAGCGAATCTTCCTTAGGATGGCTCTCAATATAGATTTAATAAAAGATTATAGAAGAAGGCCTTTGAGGAGGATAGACTGATGGAGCAGGAGCGTTTTGAGCAACGTCGGGGAAGGCGGGCCAACGTCCAAGCCCCTCTGCTGATCCGGCGGGCGGAGGCGAGGGCATCAGGGGCGTTCACGGAGGAGACCACGCAAGACATCAGCTTGCGGGGGGTATCTTTCCAGACCTCACACCCCACCCCCTATAGGGTGAGCGATCTGGTGATCGCTTCGGTGGCCATTCCGGAGTCGCAGGCGCGGGAGTTTCCCTTTGTGCGGCTGGCGGGCCGGGCCCGTGTGGTCAGGGTCCAGGAGCTCACCGGTCCAGCGGCAGCCGACAGCCGGCAGGCCAGGGTGGCGCTTGAGTTCAACCACGATGTGACCGCGCTGACGGCGGTGCCTCCTTAAGTGTAATTTCTAGCGTCTAGCGTACAGCGTGGAGCGTATAGGGAACCAGCCTATCCGCTGAACGCTATCCGCTAAACGCTATAGAGACGATGAAGCGACTGACGGCAGGAACGAACCTTCTCCTTCTGGTGATACTCCTCGGATGCGGGCGGGGGGCTGAGCGGGGGCCGGGTCCGCTGCGGGTGTGGCACTGGATGACCGATCGGATCGAGGCGTTCGATGAGTTGGCGAAGCGCTATGAGCGGGAGACGGGCGCGGCGGTGCGCTTTGAGCTCTACGCGCCCTCTGAGGTATACGTCCAAAAGGTGCGGGCGGCTGCGCAGACAGACGGCCTGCCGGACGTCTACGGGGTGCTCGGCGAGAGCCGGGATTTCGCGAGCTTCATCAACGCGGGCCACGTGTTGCCGCTGGACGAGGCCATGAACCGGGAGAACCAGGCGTGGCGCTCCCTCTTTTTCCCCAACGCCCTGGCGGTCAACGCGTTTCGCGACGGCAACCCTTACCGCGTGCCGCCGGGCGTCTACGGGGTGCCGATCGACGTCATGAACGTCCAGCTCTTTTACAACAAGGCGCTCCTGGCGAAGCTGGGTCTTGACCCGGCCGCCCCGCCGAGCGCGTGGCAGGCGTTCTTGGACGTCGGGAAGCTCGCCAAGGAGCGCGGGCTCATCGGCTTGGTGAGCGGGTGGGCTGAGCTATGGCTGATCGATTGCTTCGCGATGGATTACGCCATCCACCAGATGGGCATGCGGAAGGTGGAGGCGACCTACCGCGGCAAGGTGTCGTACCGCGACTCTGACTGGAGCCGGGTGCTCGGCCTCTTTGCGCAGTTGCGGGAGAGCGGGCTTCCAGCGGAGGGGATCGTCACCATGGTGAACAAGCAGGCCGAGCAGCTCTTTGCCAATGAGCGGGCGGTCTTTGCGTTCAACGGGACGTGGGGGGTGAACGTCTACCAGAGCATGAACCCGGGCCTCGACTATGGGGTGATGATGTTGCCGCGCCTGAGCGAGCGGCCGATGGTGACCTGGGGCGGGGCCGGCTCAAGCTTCGTGGTCAACGCGACGTCCCACCGGACGGCCGAGGCGCTGGCGTTCCTTCGCTGGCTCACGGCGGAGCCGCAACAGCGGTATCTGTTGGAGGCAACCCAGAATATCCCCGCGAACCGCGTGGCGGCGGCCGCGCTTCCGGCTCCCCTGGCCGCATTCGCGGATGACATGGACTCGACGGTGCACCCGCGGCTCTTCGACGCGCAGGAGCACTCGACGGTCATCGAGGCGTTGACCAAGGGCATCCAATCGATCCTCATCGGAGAGGCGACGCCGGAGCAGGTGGCGGCCCATGTGGACGACGTCAAACGCCAGGCCCTCCAATAATGGCCTTTCCTTCCACCTTCCACCTGCCGCATATGATGGCGACTATTCGGTCTCAGTCGGTGGCGCCGTACCTGTTCGTGCTGCCCGCGCTGGTCCTCTTCGCCGTGTTCAGCATCTACCCGTTTTTCCTGCTCACGGCGACGAGCCTCCTCAACTGGGACGGGATCTATCCCAAGAATCCCTTCGAGTCGTTCCAGACATTTTCGCAGGCCTTTGTGGGGCTGGCGAACTACGTCCAGGTCTTCCGGAGCGACTCCGTGTTCTGGACGTCGTTCGCCCAGGCGGGCTACATCACCGTGCTGGCGTTGACGTTCCAGAATGCGCTGGCGCTGCTGCTGGCGATGGCGGTCAACCGGCGACTCGCCGGCGGCGGCGTGTACCGGACGCTCTTTTTCCTTCCGCCCATCCTGTCGGAGATCGTCGTTGGCCTGATCTGGTTCTGGATCTACGACGGGAACTTCGGGATCTTCAATGAGGTGCTCACCCGCCTGGGTCTGGGGGCCTGGACCCGCCCCTGGCTGGCGGATCCGAAGACCGCCCTGACGGCGGTGGCGATCATCCATCTCTGGAAGGGGTTCGGATGGGGCTTCGTGATGTTCCTGGCCGGTCTGCAGACGATTCCGGATGAGCTCTATGAGGCGGCGAGGGTCGATGGGGCCAATGCGTGGCGCCGCTTCCGGCACATCACGCTGCCGCTGCTGGCGCCGGTGGGCGTCGTCGTGTCGATCTTGACCATTTTGGGCACGATGCAGATCTTCGCCCTCATCATTGCGACGACCGGCGGCGGGCCGGGCTACCACACCGAAGTCCCGATCACCCGGATCTTCCAGAGCATGCTGGGCTCCTCGCGGTTCGGCTATGCGTGCGCCCAGGGGATCGTGTTCGGGTTGATCCTGCTCTTCTTTTCGCTGGCGCAGATGCGGTTCCAACGCCGCCCCACCTAAGCCCATGAGAAACAATACCCAGATAGTCCATAGGATCCAGACAGCAGAAGGTAGTAGGCAGAAGGCAGTGAACAGATCGCAACACGATGCTGCCGACTGCGTTCTGCATGCTGCCTTCTTTGCACTATGGACCATGGACCATGGACTATGGACTCCGGAAGCACGATGACACGGGCACAATGGACGATCCTGACGCAGCGGGCCCGCGTGCGGCTCGCCCAGGCCGGATGGCATGGGCTGTGTCTGCCGGTGGCGGTGAGCTGCGTCTTTCCGCTGGTGTGGATGGTCTCCTCCAGCCTGAAGACCCAGCAGACCGTCTTCAGCGATTTTCGGTTGATCCCCGCCGTGCCGCACGTCGAAAACTACGTGAAGGCCTGGACCCAGGGGCGATTCGGCATCTACTTCCTGAACTCGCTGGGCTATACGGCCGTCGTGGTGATCGGGGTGGTGTCGTTGGCGGCGCTGGCCGCCTATGCGTTTTCCCGGTTTACCTTCCGCGGGTCAGGGCTGCTCTACAAGCTGGTGCTCTCCACCATGCTCATTCCCATTCCGGGAGCGTTCGTGGCGCTCTACATCCTGCTGACGCGGCTGGGGCTGGTCGACCAGGGAACCAGCGACTGGCTGCCGCGCCTCGGCTACGTCCTGCCGCAGATCAACGCCGGGCTGCCGTTCGGGATCTTCGTCCTGAAACCGTTCTTCGACGGCATTCCCAAAGAGCTGGAAGAGTCCGCCGAGGTGGACGGCTGCGGGCTCTTCGGCGTCTTCTGGCACATCATGCTGCCCCTGGCCAGGCCTGCCTTGGGGGTTGTGGCGCTGCTGACCTCGCTGGCCGCGTGGAACGAGTTCCTGCTGGCCTACCTGATCTTTTCGCGTCATGAGCTGATGCCGCTGCAGCGGGGGCTGGTGGCGTTTCATGGGGCGCACCTGACCGACTACCCCCTGTTGATGGCGGGGATGGTGATCTCGATCCTGCCGATTGTCGTGGTCTACCTGTTGATGCAGCGGAACATCATCCAGGGGATTACGGCCGGTGCGCTGAAAGGCTGAGTGGGGCTTGAGACCCCAAGAACAGGAGGGCCAGGTGAACATCATGCGGTGGGTGGTGGCGTTCGGGCTGTCCCTTGCCATGACCGGCCGGCTTCACGCGGCGGTTGACCCTGCCTCGTCAGAGTGGCTCTATCGACGGGCGCAGGAACATCTCTCTGGGGGCCAACGGCTCAAGGCCGTCGATGCGCTTCACCAGCTCCTGGCGATGGATCCGGACCATAGTCGAGCGCAGGAAACGCTGCTCATCCTTGAAGAACAACGCCATCAGCGGCAGCGCGCCCTGGCCATGGAGGGGGCTGTGCTCCAGGCCGGTGGCGAGGCGCCTCCTCCTGAGCCGTCCTCGAACGCCTCAGCAGGAGAGCAAGGACCCCCAAGCGAATCGGCCTCGACGCGACAGGGGGGCCTGGTTCGCCAACTCAACACCCCATTGGCGCCGCTGGTCGTCAGCGGGGAGGTGCGCTCGACCGTGGGCATCACGCGAGACGATGTGAATCTCCAGGAAGCCAACGGCGATCTGAGCGAGCGCAACTTCCGGATTTTTTCAGGGCCGTTTCGGTACAACACGTTTGACCCGAGGATCTTCAGCCGCCTGCGCGTCAACCTCGATACGCCTGAAGAGGTCCCGTGGCAACTCCACTCGAACATCACGGTGGATCCGTGGAGCTTCGTGGGGAAAACCGACCGCATCACGGTGGTCGGCAACACCCCGAGTGATAGCGTCGAGCTTGAGCTCAAATGGTGGTCGGCGACCAACACCGCCATCAACGAGACGTTTCTGACCCTCAACGACGGCACGTCGCTTGCGACCCCGGAAATTGAGACCAACGAAGGCCGGACCGTGCCCACGAACGTCAAAGCGATCTTTGGCAACGTGTTCCAGATTCCCAGCATGGAGATCGACTACACCTTTCAGCCCATCCGGTGGTTGTGGACCGGCTACCGGAACGAGACGGTCGATTTCCGCGTGTTCCCGCTGGGGTTGGAGGATCAGGCCATCACCTCCGACGACCCCCTGCAGCTTTCCAACCATCACATCTACTGGGAGCCCTCGCGATGGCTGGATGAGTGGCGGCCCGGGCGCTTCAATGTCGGGGCGACGCCCGATGATTTCACGCGTGGCGAGTGGTCGGATGATCTGGCCTTCTTTACTCGCGACAGCGACCTCGCTCGGTTGACGGCCCTGCGCGGCACGTCCCTCCGGTGGCAGCCGGCAGAGGCCACCTCGGTTCAGGCCGCCCTGGCATCTCCCAAAGGGCTGTGGCAGGAGTACGAGCGGTTCAACAGCTTCGTCGGGATGGTCCGCGTGAAACAGGGATGGGTTGACGACCGATTCAGTCTTGGGGGCCTGTACACCACGCGCTGGGGATACGCGAATCGCCGGAAGGACGCGACGAATCGCGTCTACGCCGTCGATGCGCATCTCAAGCCGTCGGAGTGGCTCGCATGGGACGGGGAGGGGGCGGTCTCCAAGTCGATCCAGGATCGCTCCAGCGATTTTGAAAGCGATCTGCGAGGGTGGGCCTGGCACAACGCCGTGACGGCTCGCTGGTGGGACGGGCGGCTCCTGATGAGCCGGCTGTGGTTCACCCACATGGACGAGGGGTTTGATCCGGGGGCGGCGAACTACCGGCACACGCGGAAAGACCAGTTCTGGAGCCGCCATCTTCGGCTGAAGCGGCGGCTCCGGTTGCTCGACGCGGTGACGCCGCCGTCCCCGTTTTCGCCGGAGGAGCTCGAGGCGATCCGCATCGGAGATGGGATCGATGTGGGGCGGGACGTGATCGGCTGGCGAACGACGGGCTCGTGGTTTGACCACCATCTTGAGCCGTTGATCGACGTGCGCAACGTCCACCGCACCAACGGCAAGTATCTCGAAACCGTCGTCCGCCAGGAAAACACCGTGAAGCTCGCCGAGTGGCTGACGACGAAGACCCTGTTCATCTACCACGATCTGCCGCACACCATCGGCGGCATCGATCCCTTCAAGGTCAACGCCGATACTGACCGTCCCTTCAACAACGCCGCCGTCAGTGACGACCGGGATCCCTCGCTGACGACCTATTCACTCGGGGCTGAATTCGCCCCGATGGAGCAGGTGGCCCTCTGGGGGATCTGGGAGCGCACGAACGACACGACCGTCGCCACGGATGATTTTCCGCGCGGGCTGCTCAATGAGACCAGCTTTGCCACGTTCACGGATGGAGACCAGGTCATCCGGTTCAAGGACCCCTTCCTGTATAGCCAGGGGTTTTTCCCCCAGCCTCCCTATCCGTTCTTTGACATCGTTCGGGTCGGCGCGTACTACGCCCCGTGGGAGCGGCTTGAGTTGGCGGTGGATTGGACCCGGAACGAGTTTGAGCACGCAGGACAGATCGATGACAACCTCAACCACGTGGGCTTCACGACCGCGTGGTCTCCTTTCAAACGGCTGGTCGTGGTGGGCCGCTATGTCATGTCCTGGGCCATTGATATCACGCGCGAGAACGCCGGGGAAGGGACGGAGTTCGCAGGCCACCACAGCCTGTACGGACGGCTCACGTGGAAGGCCACGGACGACGCGGAGCTGCACGTGGAGTTCGGTGAAGCCGCCCTTGGGCCGGTGCCGGCCGTATTTTCCGTGGATCCGCTCGGCGACTTTTATCCCACGCTGGATACCGAGCATCTGGTGCGGATCGTCTACTCCGCCAAATTTTAGGAACCGCCTTACATGCCTGTTCACACCACGGAACCACGGAAGCGCCACGGAAGCACGGAGACGGCTCCTTGCAGAGGGCTCCGTGTCTCCGTGGGATTCTGTGCTCTCTGTGGTGTGGCCAGACGTTTGTCCGCAGCCAGGTAGGGACTCCACGGAGGGCGGTCCGGTATGGTACGCTTATACACGACAGTCATCACACGACAACAAAGGAGGGTCAGATGAACGTGACGCGGTGGGTGATGGTGTTAGGGTTGTGTTGCAGTGCGGGGGGGGTGGCGTGGGCGGAGACCGGCTCAGCGGCTTCGAGCATGCAGGGGGGCGCGAGAGCAGAGCGGCCCGCGGCGAGTCCTGCAGCGCCGGTTGAGTACGATTTCGGCGACTTCACCTCAGAGACGCTGACGACGAAAGCGTGGAACGCCCTGAACGATGGAGACGCGGCTGCCGTGGAAGCCTACACGCGCAAGTGCATCTCCCTGTACGAAGCGCAGGCGGTCCAGCAGGCGTCGACGCTGACGGAGGCGGCGCCGAAAGAGAACGCCTTCAACTACTGGGCGCTCAACGACGTGGCCACCTGCTACTTCATCCTGGGCCAATCGCACCTGGCGCAGGGGCGCGTGAAAGAAGCGCAGGAGGCCTTCCGGACCGTGATCGACCGGTTCCCGTACGCGCAGTGCTGGGATCCGAAGGGCTGGTTCTGGAAGGTGGCGGATGCCGCCAGCGACAAGCTCAGCACGATCGGCACCCCGTATGATTTCGGCGACTACACCTCGCAGACGTTGACGACCAAAGCCTGGGAGGCGCTGGGCCAGAACGACCACCGGGGCGTCGAGCTCTACACGAAGAAGTGCCTTGAGCTCTACGAGGAAGAGGCGAAGAAACAGCAGGCGTCGCTGAAGGAGTTTGCCCCGAAAGACAAGGCGTTCGACGCCTGGGCGCTCAACGACGTGGCCACCTGCTACTTCATCCTGGGCGAGTCGCTGCTGGCGCAGAAGCGCTACGCAGAGGCGAAAGCGGCCTTTGAGCGGGTGGTTGACGATTTCTCCTACGCGCAGTGCTGGGATCCAAAAGGCTGGTTCTGGAAGGTGGCGGTGGCCGCCCGCGGGCGGCTGAACAAGATCTTGGCTGAGGGGGGCAGCTAATCAGTCCATAGTCCACAGTCCACAGTCGATAGTCGATAGAAACTGTATGCATCCAGTCAAAGCGGACGAGGCGCTCAGGTGTGGGGTGTGAGGTGAGAGACGCTCACCGCTCACCGCTCACCGCTCACCTCGTGTGGGGCGTTATTGGGATCGTCGGATGGCTCCTCCTGGCGCCTGGCGGCTGGGCGGCTGGTCGGGTTGATTCAGTTGACCGTGAGACCGCCTCAAGACCGTCCCCTCCTCCGGCCGGGGCCCGCCATCGAGTGCAGGTACGGGGCGACTGGTTCTATGTGGACGGCGAGCCGTTTCTCGTGAAAGGCGTCGGCTACTCCCCGTCCCGGCCCGGCCAACTGCCCTGGCGGGATCGGGTGGATCCCGCCCTGATGGAGCGGGATTTCCAGCGCATCGTCCAGGCCGGCTTCAATACCCTTCGCACGTGGTCCCCCCTGTCTCCCGAGGCCCTCTCGCTGGCGGACCGGTATGGCTTGATGGTCCTGCAAGGTATTTGGGTGGAGCACAACGGAAACTACGCCTCGGAGGCGTTTCGCACCCGCACGCTCAAGACCATCTCGGCGGAGGTGAGACGCACGCAGCCCCATGCGAACGTGTTGGCCTTCCTGGTGGGCAATGAGCTCTTGCCGGAGCAAGTGTTTCAGAGCGGGATAGGCGAGATCGAGACCCTCCTCAGCCAGATGGCGCAGGAAGTCAAGCGCGCGGATGCGACGCGGCTGGCCTCCTACGCCAACTGGCCCTCACTGTCGTTCCTGGATGCGTCCATCTGGGATCTGGTGTGCTTCAACCTCTATCCCTATGAGCCCTCCAGCGTGGCCCACACCTTTGGATTCCGGGGCTACGTGGAACACCTCAAGCGGACGGCGGCCCGCGGCAAGCCCCTCGTCATCACCGAGGTGGGGTTGTCGGTGTCGCCTGTCGCCGCGCCGAAAGCGGGCTATGGCGGCTTCACACCGGAGGCGCAGCGCCGGGAGCTCGTGACCTTGTGGGATGATCTCTTCCAGGCGGGGGCGCAGGGCGGGGTCATCTTCGAATGGAACGATGAATGGTGGAAGCAATATGAATCGGCCGACGACGCCCTCACCCACGAGCGGACTGATCCCGAGGAATGGTTCGGGTTGGTGGAGTTCCCCTCAGCCGAGGAGACGGAGGGCCGCGCGCGCCCTGCGCTGGAGGCGCTCGCCGCCTACAACCAGGCCGTCCTGCTCAGCCCGGTGAGCGGGGAGCCCTACCATGGGCGGATCCCGGTGACGGTCTATGCGACGGAGGCTGTGAGGCAGGTGCGGGTTCGCGTGGATGAGGGCAGGTGGCACGCCGCCACCAAGTTGAACCGTCACTGGTGGAAGGTGTTGCTGCCGCTGGATGCTCAGACCGTTGTGGGGGAGCACCGCCTGCTCATGGAAGCCTCTGACGCCAAACGACGGCTCCTCGCAACGCGCGAGCGGGCGATCCGGCTCGGTCCGCCGCTTTCCGTGCCCCGCGTGTCCATCGAGACCGACCGATCGCTCTACGATGTCGGTGAGGCGTTGGAGCCGGTGCGCTACACGATTGCCGTCACGGATGCCGCCGGCCAGCCGCTACCGAACCAGCCGGTCTACTGGTCCATTACCGAGCCCCAGGCGAAGAGTGATCTCACCCAGGCGAAGGTGACCGATGGGCAGGGACGCCTCGAGGGCAGCTATCTCGTGCATGAGCCGGGCCTCATCATCTTTGCCGCCGCCACGCCGCTCGGCGGCGTCAGCCAGGAGCGTCGGGTCGGCGCGGAGACCTTCGTCGCGATCCGCCAGTTGCCGAGCCTCGGCCATCAGCCGTCCCCCTGGGAAGCCGGCCTCCCTGAGGAGCTGATCCGCGCGCTGCGGCATGAGCCGCCGGCGTTTCAATTGGCCGATGCCGGGCGGGAGCGGATCGTGGACTACGAACGGTACGGCGCATTCCTCAACGTGGGCACGCCGACCTACCGGTACGAGGTGACGGATTGGGAGGGGCTTGCCGCGGCGGTCGGCGAAGGGATCTACCCCAATGCTGCCGGGCTCCTCAAGGACCCGGCCTACCGGGCGGCAAAGCAGGCGGGGCGGTTGGACGGCAACCATTGGGATTTCACCTTTTTGGACGATCCACAGCTCAGCTTCCTGAAATGGGCCGACACCGAGGAAGAGCCTGGGGTCAAGCAGTTCTATACGGCGTTGACGTTGGAGCGGGCCGGGTTGTGGTTGCACGCCGTCAAGGCCTACGACGCGGTGCTGGTCCATTTCCCCACGTCCGTCGGGTGGACGGCGTTCGATCCCCCGACGCCGTGGTACGTGGGCAAGGTGGCCCGCGATAAAATCGAAGCGATCCTGCGCCTTCACCCGGAGCTGGGGATGCGGCTGGAAGGCGCGCAGATCGTCATCGACCACGGATTCGACAACGACGTGGACAATGACACGATCCTCGTGACGCCCGGTCGGCTGGTCCCGACGGCGCCCACAGAGGTGAACCCATCCTCCGTCGATGTCTCCACCCTCGCCGTCACGCGCGAGGTGGGCAAGGGGCGGGTGCGGCTCCTCCGGTCTGAGAACGGCCACTGGCGGTTGACGGTCGACGGGAAACCCTGGACGATCCGCGGCCTGACCTATCAGCCGAGCCAAGTGGGGGAATCGCCGGATGAGGGCACGCTGCGGGATTGGATGACGACCGACCGCAACCGCAACCAACAGCTCGACGTGTTCGAGACGTTTGTGGACGGCAACGGCAACAACCAGCAGGACGCTGAGGAGCCGATGGTGGGCGACTTCCGCCTGTTGCAGGAGATGGGGGTCAACACCATCCGGCTCTACCACCATGCGAGCGATCCGGCGCTCCTGCGGCGGCTCCATCACGACCACGGCCTCATGGTGTTGATGGGGGACCTGGTCGGGATGTACACCGTCGGCTCAGGGGCCTCCTGGGAGGCGGGCACCGACTACCTGGATCCGAAACAGCGCAAGCGCATGTTCGAGGGCGTGAAGCAGATGGTCCGCGAGTTCAAAGACGAGCCCTACATCCTCATGTGGGTGTTGGGGAACGAAAACAACTACGGCGGCGTCCACGGGATCGTGGGCGGTGTCGGCAACGCGGGCCGCTACCCGGAAGCGTACTACGGGTTCCTCAACGAACTGGCCCAGTGGATCCACAAGGAGGATCCCCACCACCCGGTCGCCGTGGCCAACGGCGACCTCGGGTTTCTCGACCTCATCGCGCGGGCCGCCCCCGACGTCGACGTCTTCGGCGCGAACGTCTATCGCGGCTGGCACGGTTTTGGGCGCAGCCTGTTTGAAGAGGTGCGCCGCCATCTCGATAAGCCGGTTCTCATCACGGAGTACGGCTGCCCCGCCTATCAGATGGGCCGCTCCCGTGAGCTGGCCGAGCGCGACCAGGCCCTGTACCATTTTGGAAACTGGGTCGACATCCTGGACAACCGGGCGGGTCGCGGAGTCGGCAACGCCCTCGGGGGCGTGGCCTTTGAGTGGTCGGATGAGTGGTGGAAGGGCGGGCAGCCTCCCCGGTTCTCCCCGTCGGCGCAGGAGACGCAGCCGAATTGGGCCGGGCCGTTTCCCGGGGGATGGAACTTTGAAGAGTGGTTTGGGCTAGTGAGTCAGGGGGAGGGGCGGATGAGCCCCTTCCTACGCCAGCTTCGGCTCAGTTATCGCCTCTACCAAGCGTTGTGGAGCCGAAGCAGTCAATAGTCCATAGTGCAAAGAAGGCAGAAGGCAGAATGCAGTCGGCAGCATCGTGTTGCGATCTGTTCACTGCCTACTGCTTTCTGGATACGATGGACTATGGACTCACGTGAGAAACCAGATGGACGCAGCGCATAAGAAATCAGAGGCGCGCGGGAAACGGCGGGGATCTCCGCTGAGTCGGTACGGGAGATTCAGCGCGAACGGAGAGGAGTTCGTCATCACGCGGCCGGACACCCCTCGGCCGTGGATCAACTACCTGACGAACGAGACGTACTGCGCGGTCATCTCCCAGTGCGCCGGCGGCTACAGCTTCGTGAAGGACTGCCGGACCAACCGAATAACCCGCTGGGCGCCGGAGAACTACAAGGTTGACCGACCCGGACGGTACCTCTACATTAAACAGGTGCGAGGTGCGAGGAGTGAGGTGCGAGACCCACACCTCTCACCTCTCACCTCTCACCTGGTATGGAGCGCGACGTGGCAACCCATGAAGGTCGCGCCAGAGGAGTTTGAGGCGCGACATGGACTGGGCTACACGACGATCAGGACACGCTACGCTGGGATCGAAAGCGAGGTGACCTTTTTTGTGCCCCGGCACGATCCCTGCGAAGTCTGGCTGGCGCGTCTGACCAACCACACCAACACGACGCGTCGCCTTGAGTTGTTTCCGTACGTGGAGTGGTTGTTGGGCGACTACCACCAGGAGCTGCGCTACCGCAACATCATGGTGTTGTATAACCGCGTTTGGTTCGACGCGGCCACGCGCGCCATCCTGGCCAAGAAGACGGCGGCCTGGGGCGACTTCAACATTCAGCCGTTTCCCGATCACGCCTTCTTCGCCTCCAGCCTCCCCGTCCACGGCTTCGTCACCCTCAAGGATGCGTTTCTGGGCCGCTACCAGACGGAAGAGCGGCCTGAGATGCTCCTGCGCGGCCCGTTCCGGAACGTCCCCCTCTGCTCGGGTGAGGATGGCGTGGCCGTCCTCCGGCACCGGCTCACGTTGAAGCCCCAGCAGTCCATCACCTGGACGGTGGTCATGGGCCAAGCCGCGCCGCAGGCGGTGGGGGCGCTGGTCGAGCGGTATCGTCGCGTGGAAGAAACCCAGGCTGAGCTGCGTCGCGTCCAGGCGCTGTGGCGGGCTCGCATCGTGGATCCCATCCGCGTGGAGACGCCGGATCCGGCGTTTGACCGGCTCATGAACGTCTGGCTCAAGTACCAACTGACCATCTGCAATCTCTGGTCCCGGTCGCCGTCGTACTATCATGAAGGCTCCGGGGGGCGAGGCTACCGGGACTCCTGCCAGGACGCGGAAGCGATCGTGTCGATCGACGCCGCGCACGCCAGACAGAAGATCCTGACGGTCGCCGCGCTGATTCGCCGCGACGGCACCTGCGCTCCCGGTTGGTCGGAGACCCGCGGGCCCGCGGGCCATCGGCCCAATAAGGACCACCCGGTGTGGCTGACCATGACGGTGGCCGCGTACGTCAAGGAGACCGGCGATGCAAAGATCCTGAGGAGCTCCGTGCCGTATCTGAAGGATGAGTGGATCCGCGGCTGGGACGCGGACCCGCAGCATCAGGGTGGGCCGGTCACGGACGGGGAGGGAACCCTCTTCGAGCACCTTTGGCGCAACCTCGACTTCACCTTTCATGACGTGGGGAAACGAGGGCTCCCCCTGATTGGGCATGCGGACTGGAACGACGCGATCGATGCCGCGGGCATCCGGCTCCAGGGTGAAAGCGTCTGGCTCGCCCAGGCGCTGGTGCGGAGCCTCAAGACGCTCGCCGAGCTGGCGCGACTCATCGGAGAGACCGACAAGGCGGCGGAGCTGGCGCGGCGCGCCCAGACGATGGCCGAACGGGTCAACGAGCGCGCTTGGGATGGCCGGTGGTACGTCAGGGGGTTTACCGATGATGGCACCGTGTACGGCTCCCGCGTGAACCCACAGGGTAAGATCTTTCTGAATACCCAGGCATGGGCCCTGCTGGCCGATCTCGCTCCGCCGGAGCGCCGCAGGCGGTTGCTGGCCAGCGTGGAGCGCCACTTACAGGGGCCGCACGGCCTCGCCCTGTTCTCGCCCGCGTATTCCACGTGGAACCCGAAGTTGGGACGCATCAGCATGTTCTCGGAGGGCACGAAGGAGAACGCCGCCGTGTTTTGCCACGCGGCGACGTTCATGATCGTGGCGGAGCTGATGCATGGCGAAGGGACCAGGGCCTACGCCCACCTGAAGGCGTTGATGCCGAATGCGCAGGCCGATTACGATCTCTACACAACCGAGCCCTATGCGTACGCCGAGTACCTTGTGGGGCCGGAGAACCCCACCCGCTACGGGGAAGGGGCGTTTACCTGGGTCACGGGGACGGCGGGTTGGACGTTCATGGCCGGCACCGAGTGGCTCCTGGGCGCGCGACGCGACTACGAGGGGCTGCGGATCGATCCGTGTCTTCCCCGGCACTGGCAACGCTGCCGCATCGTGCGGCCGTTCCGCGGGGCGGTCTACGACATCGAGATCCTGAATCCGCATCGGCTGGAGCGAGGGGTGGTCTCCCTCGAGGTGGATGGGCGCCCGATTGCGGGCAACCTCATCAGGCCCCACCAGGATGGCAAGACCCACCGCGTCCGCGCGATGCTTCGGCGAAGGCCCAACGCTGCGCGATCTGCGCGGACCCTTGCGCTTCGACAAGATTGACATGAGGGGTCAAGAGACTCACGCTTGTCGAAGCAGTCCATAGTCCATGGTCTATAGTCGATAGGAAGAGAACGAGGTGCCAGGATTGGAGGATTTGCCCACGATGGACTACGGACTATGGAC
>JAUYPJ010000074.1 GCA_030697665.1 Candidatus Omnitrophota bacterium | reverse complement strand
GGAAACAAAAACACCAGCTCCACATCGAAGACGACAAACAGCATCGCCATCACGTAGAAATGGATGGGCAGCCGCCCCGCCGGCAGCGCGATGGGATCCACGCCGCACTCAAACGGCTGCGCCTTCACAGGGTTGGGCTTGCGCGGCCCCAGGAAGCGGTTGGCCACCAGCATCAGCGTCGCCACGCCCCCGGCCAGCACCGCCAAGATGAGAATCCCGAGATATTCGATGGGCTCTGCCATTGCCTAGGAAAAGTCTGTGATTTTTTTCACACACTAGGTGGAAAGTATAGCACGCTGGCAGGTTGTGGCGCAACGATTTTTGAGCTTCTTGTTGCAAGAGAATAGAAATGTCATGGTTTGGAGAGAATAGAAATGTCATGGTGTCGTAGTCGTCGTGATGGATGGGGGGCGTGGGGGGAAGGGTGGACAACGCACAACGTGTGGACAACGCCCGTTGGAGGCCGAGGGATCGCGATGCGTTGGCCTCTGAGAGGCCCCAGGATCGACGAGCACCACAGGGGGAGGCATCGGAGTCTCCCCGGTCCGAGCGTGGGCGGTCCCCACGAGCCGGCGCCGTCGGCGTTCCGACCAGGCGCGTTTCCACGGATGCGTCGGAGCGGGCCGCGTCACCCAGCCATGCCGGCGTCGATCGCGCCGGGGGGCCAGTGCCGCGACGCTGGGGGGTCGCGGCGCGGGCTTGGCAATCGGCGTGAAGGAGAGGTAGCGGCCCTTGGCCCGCAGGTGTGTGGTCCCATCCAGCCGTTGCTCGATCAGGACGGGGTCCTTCGGGCGCACCCGCACCGGCTGGTCGGGCAAGAGCTGGAAAAACCGGTTCTGCAGGCGCAGGGTGAAGTCCCGCTCGACGGTCCGCGGCGTCTGCACCGACAAGATCGCGGCCAGATCCTGCGTGGGCAGCAGCGGCCGATGGGCGTCGGTCGCATTGGCCGGCTCGATGGCGAAGCGCCGATTGTGGGCCGGGAAGTAGCGGGCGTGCAGGAAGCGCGTGGCGCTCTCCTTGTCGCTGATCCTGGCCAAGCGCAGCTCCTTGACCAGCCGATCTTGATGCGTGTCGAAGGAGCGCTCCACCCGCCCCTTGGCCTGCGGGCTGTGCGCGCAGATGACCTCGACGCCCAGTTCGCGCATGGCCCGGGTGAACTGGGTCAGAGGCGCCGAATCCTGCAGTTGCTCCTCGATGCTCGCCTGCCGGTTGACCTTGTAGATCGAGTCCTTGTCCACGTAGAAGGCGACGGGGCGCCCAGACCGCGTGAGGTAGGTCTGGGTGGTGCGCAAGAGGGTGACCGTATCCTCGACGGCCACGAACGCCCCGTCGAGCAGCCGGCTCGTCGCATCGTCGATGTAGAGCACCAAGACGCAGCGCGGGGCGCGCGCCTCGAACCAGGCGTGGTCGGAGCCATCGAGTTGGACCAGCTCGCCGACACAGGCCCGGCGGGGTCGCCAGGCGCGATGGATGACCTGCTGCCGCCGGGGCTTCCACAGCCCTGCCTGGATCATGCCCTGGCGCAGCGTCCAGCTCGAGAGGACCAGGTGATGCCGCTCGCGCAGCTTCTCGTTGGCAAAGGTCGGTCCGAAATCCGGATAGCGGCTTCGGATCAACTCCAACGCCTTGGCCAACCGCCCCGCCGGCAACTGATGATTCGAGGGCTGGCCCCGCAAGCGATGGATGACCCCCTTGTGCCCCTCGGTGCGCACCCGTGCGCACAGTCGTCCGATCTGCCGGACCGAGCGCGCGAGCTGCAGAGCCGCTTGGGGCCAGGTGAGCTTGTGTTGCAGCACCTGATGGATCACCTTCAACCGATCGAGCTCCCGGGTCGTCATGGTCAATCGCTCCTCCATCATGCTCCCTCCTTGTCGAGGGAGATTGTGGCAGCATGACCATGACAGTTCTATTCTCTTGGATCATGACATTTTAACTCTCGCGCGACAGAAAAACCTTCGGAGCCGATTTGTCTTACCAAAGTGATAATGTCCGGTTTGACCAAGATTAAAATGTCCTCTTCTGGGCACAACAGAGGAGGGCAGGATGCACCCGGACCACTATCACATGAGTCAGCAGGAACTGCAGCGCGTGCCGGTGTTCGAGGCCGTCCGCACGCACCAGCTGCGTCAGGTCGAGGCCGCGCGCCATCTGGGGCTGAGTACGCGGCAGGTGCGCCGCTTGCAGCATCGGTTCGCCCAGGAGGGGCCGTCCGGCCTAGCCCATCGCGCCCGCGGCCGACCCTCCAACGCGCGCACGCCGGCGGTTCGACGGGCCCAGGCGCTGGCCCTGATTCGCGCGCGGTATCCCGATTTCGGCCCGACGCTCGCGGGCGAGATGTTGCGCGCGCACCATCGGCTCTCCGTCAGCGATGAGACGCTGCGGCAATGGATGCGCGCCGAAGGGCTGTGGGCGGGCCGCCGACGCGCCCGCCCCCATCGCCAGTGGCGGGAGCGCGCGGCCTGTGGCGGCCAGATGGTCCAGATGGATGGCTCCCATCATGCCTGGTTGGAAGGCCGCGGCCCGCGGCTGGTGCTGATGGGCTATATCGATGACGCCACCGGCACCGTCTGGGCCCGGTTGTATCCCTCGGAGGATCTGCCCGCGGCCTTCGATAGCGTTCGCCGGTACTGCCAGCACTACGGGATGCCGCAGGCGGTCTATCTCGACAAGCACACGATCTACCGCTCGCCCAAGACGCCAACGGTGGAGGACCAATTGCGCGGCACCTGGCCCCAGAGCCAATTTGAGCGGGCGCTGGCCCAGCTGGGCATCCGCGTCATCCATGCGAACTCCCCGCAAGCCAAAGGCCGCGTGGAGCGGCTCTTTGGCACGCTGCAAGATCGCTTGGTCAAGGCGCTGCGGCTGGCTCACTGCACCACCCTCGCCGAGGCCAATCGCGTCCTGCCGCGCTTCCTGGCGGCCTATAACCGGCGCTTTGCGCACCCGCCCCGGCAGCCCGGGAATCTCCATCGGCCCGTGCCGGCGGGGCTGCGCCTGGAGTCGATCTTGTGCGTCCACCAGCCCCGCGTCGTCGCCAACGATGGGACGGTGCAGCTGAACGGCCATCGCTTACAACTCGTGCCGTCCACGCGTCGGTCGTTGGCCCAGCGACGCGTCACGGTGACGCAACGCGCCACCGGGCAGCTCCAGGTGCTCTGCGAGGGGACGGTGGTGCCGCATCGGGCGCTGCCTATCGTCCCGCCGCGTCCTGCGCGTCCGGTGCGCCCGCGCTCGCGCTACGTGCCGCGGCGCGCGCATCGGCCCGCGGCCGATCATCCGTGGCGACTCACGACTCCCAAAAACCGGACATTTCTATTTGGGACAAAAGCGGACATTTCTA
This sequence comes from Candidatus Omnitrophota bacterium, assembly GCA_030697665.1. Lineage (GTDB taxonomy): Bacteria > Omnitrophota > Gorgyraeia > Aquiviventales > Aquiviventaceae > JAUYPJ01. The sequence continues at coordinate 1,678 of JAUYPJ010000074.1, read as the reverse complement.
TTTTGGCTTGACACCCTGCCGTTTTTCGCTTGACAGGATCTGGTGTATGGGATACACTTCCTAGTGAAAGTGTATGTAATACACTTAATACGCCATGGAACCCAACGGGTACGCGAAGGTGAATCGCTTAGTCCACAAGGCGGAAGCCCGAGGCGAGGGAGCGGACGCCAACCGCCACGCCGTCGCGGTGGACGTGGCGCTCTTTACCATCCAGGAGGCATCCTTAAAGGTCCTCCTGGTCAAGCGCGGCGCGCCTCCCTTCCGCGGGGCGTGGTCTCTGCCGGGGGGATTCGTGCAGCGGGATGAGTCGGTGGATGAGGCGGCCCTGCGCGAGCTGCAGGAAGAAACCGGCATCCGCACGGTGTATCTGGAGCAGCTCTACACCTTCGGAGATTTGGATCGCGATCCGCGCGGGCGCGTCATCAGCGTCAGCTACTACGCCGTGGTGGACCAGGAGCGGTTTCAACTGAGGGCCCTGCTACGCCATGGCTTCGCAGAGGCCTCTCCGAAGCTCGAAGAGCGCAGGAGGGCGCAGCGCACGGCCGGGGCGAAGTGGTTCGCGGTGCACCGGCTGCCGGCGTTGGCCTTTGACCACCGCGACATCGTGCATGCGGCGCTGGAGCGGCTGCGCAATAAAGTCAACTACACCAGCGTGGCGTTTCAGTTGCTGCCGAAGAAGTTTACGCTCTCAGAGCTGCAGCGAGCGTATGAAGTGATCCTGGGGCAGCGGCTGGACAAGCGCAACTTCCGCAAGAAGATGCTGCAACTGGGGATGCTGCGCGATACCAAGGAGCAGCGGACCAAAGGCCGGCAGCGGCCGGCGAGGCTCTATGCGTTTACCGAGGCGCGGGTGATTAAGCTGCAGGAAAAAGGCATCATCGTGCCCTTTTGAGATGGACGCCACCAACGGCCACGCCAATGGCAACGGCCATGCCCTGCTACGCCAAGGCTTCGCAGAGGCCTCTCCGAAGCTCGAAGAGCGAAGGAGGGCGCTGCTCAAGGAGCGGGTGCGGCAGTTGGCGCGCGAGCGCCACGCCATCATCCTCGCTCACAACTACCAGGAAGGGGCGATTCAGGACGCGGCCGATGTGGTGGGCGACTCGCTGAATCTGGCGCGCAAGGCCAAAGAAACGGATGCGGAGATCATCGTCTTCTGCGGCGTGCTCTTCATGGCCGAGACGGCAGCCATGCTCAACCCGACCAAGCTCGTCCTGCTGCCTGACCTGGGAGCCGGTTGCGCGCTGGCGGACATGATCATTCCAGAACAGGTGCGGCAGTGGAAGGCCCGGCATCCGGATGGCGTCGTCGTCTGCTACATCAATACCTCCGCCGCCGTGAAGGCCGAGTCGGATCTGTGCTGCACCTCCTCCAACGCTGTGCAGATCGTGGAGAGCATTCCCGAAGACAAAGAAATCCTCTTCGTCCCCGACTACTACCTGGGCAGCTATATAAAGGCGAAGACGGGCCGCAACATTCAGCTCTGGAAAGGCTACTGCCCCGCCCATGCGGTGATCCTGCCGGAGCGCATTGACGAGCTGCGCGAGCAGCATCCGGACGCGGAGTTTCTCATGCATCCGGAGTGCGGCTGTCTGACGAAGCAGATGGACCTGGCGGATCAGATTCTCTCGACGGAAGGGATGATCAATTACGTGCGGACCTCGCCGGCGAAGAGCTTCAT
>JAUYPJ010000131.1 GCA_030697665.1 Candidatus Omnitrophota bacterium | reverse complement strand
TCACCTCGCGGACGCTCTGCACCTTGATGATGGCCCGCTCCAGCGTCACCTCTTTGAGCGTAGACTCGTGCTCGCGCAGGATCGTGAGGGTCACGCTGGAGTTGGGCTTGCCCCGCAGCTTCTTGACCGCCTCCAGCAGGGTGATGCCGCGGGTCAGCTCGCCGTCGATCTTGACGATCCGATCCCCGGCCTGCACCCCCGCCTTGTAGGCGGGCGTGTCATCGATGGGCGAGATGACGGTCAGGAGGTCGTCTTTGATGGTGATCTCAATCCCCAGGCCTCCGAACTGGCCTTCGGTCTCCACCTTCAGCTCGTTGTAGCTGTCGGGGTCCAGGAATTGGCTGTACGGATCCAGCGTGGCCAGCATGCCCTTGAGCGCGCCGTAGATGAGCTGTTTGGCTTCCGGCTGCTCCACGTAGTCGGACCGGACGATGTCGAGCGCCTCGGCGAAGAGGTCGGTCTCCTGGTAAAACGGCTCGTTCGAGATCTCCTCGGCGAGGAGACCTCGCGCGCCGAGCGCTAGGGTCTGCGCCCCCGCCAGGACCGCGATCGCCAGCCCTGTCAGCCAGACCCACCACGGTGACCTGCGTCTCATGGGGTTGGACCTCCGTTGTTTACTGGACTTTTACACATGCTTGATCACACCACAGAATCACGGAAGCGCCACGGAGACACGGAACGTTGCTCGACGAGCAGTTCTCTGTGTTTCTGTGGGATTCCGTGGCCTCTGTGGTGTCAAGAGGCGTGGTGGCAATACCTCAGGTGCTGAGTGTGCGTTTGAGCAGCTCCGCCATCTGTTGGGGATTCGCTTTGCCCTGGGACCGCTTCATCGCCTGCCCCATGAGGTACGTGAACGCGCTGACCTTGCCGCTGCGGTAATCCGCCACGGATTTCGGGTTCGCCTGGACGACCTCCTCGGCGACGCGCTCCAGCGCGCCGGGATCGACGATCTGCGCCAGACGCCCCTCCGCGACGATCTGCACCGGGTCGAGCCCGCGCTCCACCATCTGGAGGAACACCGTTTTCGCCATGGGGCCCGAGAGCGTGCCCTGAGCGATCAATTCTACCAGATGGGCCAGCCATTCGGGGCGAAGTTTCACCGCCGAGGGTTCCAGGCCCTTGGCGTTGAGGTAGGCGAGCAGCTCTCCCATGATCCAGTTGGCCGCCGGTTTGGGGCGTGCGCCGCAGCGCAGCGCGCCTTCGAACAGATCCGCGAGGACGCGGGATTGGGTCAGCACCTGGGCGTCATAGGCCGAGAGCTGATACGCGCTCTGCAGCCGGCTGCGGCGTTGGGCCGGCAGCTCGGGCAGCGTCTGCCGGAGGCGCTCCACCAGCGCCGTCTCCAGCGTGAAGGGGACGAGATCCGGTTCCGGGAAGTAGCGATAGTCCGACGCCTCCTCCTTGCTGCGCAACGGCTCCGTGCGCTGCGCCTTCGCGTTCCAGAGGCGCGTCTCCTGGGGGAGCGATCCGCCGCCATCCAGGGCGACGGCTTGGCGCGTCGCTTCATATTCCAGGGCGAGCTTGACCGCGCGAAACGAGTTGAGATTCTTCACTTCAACCCTGGAACCGAGCGTCGTCTCCTTGGGAGGCCTCAGCGAGATGTTGGTGTCGCATCGCAGGCTGCCTTCTTCCATGTTGCAGGTTGAGACGTCCAGATACTCCAGGATCGCCTTGAGCTCGGTGAGGTACTGGTACGCCGCATTGGCTGAGCGAAGGTCCGGTTCAGTGACGATCTCAAGGAGCGGCACGCCCGTCCGGTTGAAGTCGACGAAGCTCTCGGTGGCGCTCGCCTCATGCAGGAGCTTGCCCGCGTCTTCTTCCAGGTGGATCCGCCGGATGCCGATCCGCTTGGGCTGCCCGTCTACCACGATGTCCAGGTGGCCGTGTTGCGCCAAGGGCTGGTCGTACTGGGAGATCTGGTAGCTCTTTGGGAGGTCGGGATAGAAGTACTGCTTGCGGTCGAACTTCATGATCTGTCCGATCGTGGCGTTCAACGCGCAGGCGACCCTGACGCCCCAGGCGACCGTCTGCTCATTCAGCACCGGCAACACCCCAGGCAGCCCCAGGCAGACCGGGCAGGTCTGGCTGTTGGGCGGCGCGCCGAACTTCGTCGGACACCCACAGAACAGCTTCGTGACGGTGCTGAGCTGCAGGTGGACTTCCAGTCCGATGACCACTTCGTAGTCCATTTTCCCTAGCGTACAGCGTGCAGCGGATAGCGTACAGAACTGACTATACGCTCCACGCTAAACGCTGAACGCTGGTTTTTGTTTATGCCAGTCGGTCGCCTGCTCGTAGGCGTAGGCGGTCCGGAGTAACACGTCTTCACGAAACGGCGCGGCCAACAACTGCATGCCGATCGGCAGCCCCTCGCCGGAAAAACCGCAGGGCACCGACACAGCCGGGATACCCGCCAGGTTGGCGGAGATCGTGTAGATGTCCGACAGGTACATCTGGAGCGGGTCGTCCACCTTTTCCCTCAGGCGAAACGCGGGGGTGGGTGAGGTCGGCATCAGCAAGACGTCACAGCGGCTGAACGCCTCATCGAAGTCGCGCTTGATGAGCGTCCTGACCTTCATCCCCTTCAGGTAGTAGGCCTCGTAATAGCCGTGGGAGAGCACGTAGGTCCCGAGGAGGATCCGCCGCTTGGCCTCAGCCCCAAATCCCTCCGTTCTCGTGCGGAGGTACATCTCCATCAGTTCACTGTGGACGGTGGACGGTGGACGGTGGACGGCTGCCCGGAATCCGTACTGCACCCCGTCGTATCGCGCGAGGTTGGAGCTGGCCTCTGCGGTGGCGATGATGTAGTAGGTGGCCACCGACTTGCCAATGTTGGGCAGTTGGACCGGCTCCACCTCAAACCCCAGCCCCTCGAAGGCCGTGACGGCCTGGGCGATGGCGCAGTCCACCTCGTCGCTGAGGCCCTCCCGAGGCAACTCAGGTACCCCCAGCCGCAAGCCCTTGACGGAGCCGCCCAACTGACCGACGTAGTCTGGAACCTCCACCGGCGCCGACGTCGAGTCCCGCGCGTCATGGCCGGCGATGGCCGACAACACCATGGCGCAGTCGGTGACGTCCTTGGCGATAGGGCCGATCTGATCCAGCGATGAGGCAAACGCCACCAGCCCGTAGCGCGACACGCGGCCGTACGTCGGCTTCAGCCCCACGACGCCGCAGAAGGACGCGGGCTGGCGGATGGAGCCGCCCGTGTCGCTGCCCAAGGCCGCGATGGCGAGGTCCCCCGCCACCGCGCTCGCGCAGCCGCCGCTGGATCCGCCGGGCACGCGATCCGGCGCCCACGGGTTGCGCGTGATGAGCCAGGTCGAGTTCTCCGTGGAGGAGCCGAAGGCGAACTCATCCAGGTTGGCCCGCGGGATCATGAAGGCCCCCGCCCGTCGCAACCGCTCGATGACTGTGGCGTCGTACGGGGAGCGAAATCCACGGAGGATGCGGGAGGCACAGGTCGTCTCTTCGCCCGCGATGCAGATGTTGTCCTTGATCGTGATGGGGATTCCCCAGAGGAGTCCGCGGCGATCCGCGCTGAGCCGCTCGCCAAGCTGCCGGCGCAGGCGCTCCGGCGCGATCTCGATGTACGCTCCCAGCGAGGGATTGAGTTGCGCCAGGCGGGTGAGTAAATCATCCAGCAGCTCTTGGGGGGAAATCGTGCCGGCGTCGAGGAGGACCCGGAGCTCATGGATCGTCTTGGACGCCAGCTCGCCGACGACCATATCAGCAGGTTGCTGAGAGACCCCTGGGTGACACGTGACAGGTGACAGGTGACACGTGAAAAACGGCTCCCATGTCTCGTGTCCCGTGTCTCATGTCACGTGTCCCATGTTGCCTGTCGCGCCACATTTTTCATCAGCCTGTCAGGCGTCGATGACCTTCGGGACGTTCACAAAGGGGGGATGGGCCGCAGGGGCCATGGCGAGGACCGCCTCCGGCGGCAGCGACACACCCCGCTCATCCTTGCGGAGCACGTTCGCCAGCGGCACCACGTGACTGGTGGGCTCGACCTGGTCGGTTGGCACCACCTGGAGCTGCTGCATGTAGTCGAGGATCTCATCTAGTTGAGCGGCCATCTGCGCCAGCGCCTGCCCCTCGAGCTGCAGGCGTGCCAGCCGCGCCACCCGCTGCACGATCTCCGGTGTCACCACGCCCATCCGCGCCTCAGACAGGAGACAAGAGACAAGTGACAGGTGACACGTGTCCCATGTCTCATGTCCCCTGTCCCGTGTCTCATCTCTTTTAGTGTAGTGGGTTTCGTGGTCGCTGTGTATTCATTTTTGGTGCTGTCCTCACGTGCTCGTTCCACACCACGGAACCACGGAGGCGCCACGGAAGCACGGAAACGTCTCCTCGAAGATGTCTCCGTGTCTCCGTGGATTTCTGTGGCCTCTGTGGTGTCGAGGGG
>JAUYPJ010000130.1 GCA_030697665.1 Candidatus Omnitrophota bacterium | reverse complement strand
GGGGGGGGCGCCGCTCGTCCGATGGCTGGCTCTCGCGATTGCCGTCGCGGGGGTCGGAATGGTCGTGCTGGCGGTGGTGCGACAGCAGGGCCGACAGGAGGCGGGGCAGCTTCGGGAAAGATTGGCGAAGAGCGAGCAGCGGGTTGCGCAGTTGACGTCCGAGAATGCCGAGCTGACGCAACAACTCACCGGCCTCCGCAACGAGCGGAAGGGCCTTGAGGAGCGCCTCTCGTCCGTCAGGGCCCAACTGGCCGCGGCGACCTCCACCCTTGAGCAGGACCGTGTCAGCCTCGAGGAGTCCAAGGAGCGGTACGCGCGCCTCGACGGCGAGCGGGCGCGGTTAGAGGCGCAGGTCAGCGCGTTGACGGGCGAGCGCGATGCGGTCGGGCAGCAGGTGAAGCGCCTGGAGCAGGAGAAGGCGGAGGTGCAGCGTTCGATGGCTCGCGCCCGCGAGCGCATGGCGCTGCTCGACCGGGACTACCGGAAGCTCGCCGGAAAGCTGGAAGCGGTCGAGACCGCACCCCCGCCGCTATTTGCCGTTGGGAACACGGGCAACCCCCTTCCTTCGGGATCAGAGCCACCCGCCAGGCCGCCGGTTGTCGCGGGCAACGGAAGCGGCCTGCCCAAGACCGAGACAAACCCCCCGGCTGAGCCTCAGGCGCGCTCCGAGGCGGTCGAGTTACCCCCCATCGTCATTCGGAACAGTACCCCGAGGGAGCCGACGCCGGTTCGCGGGCGTATTGTGGAGGTCAACGAGCCGCACCGCTTCATCGTGATCGACAAAGGCAGTGCCGATGGCGTCCAGGCGGGGATGGTGCTCGACATCCTGCGGGGGGCGCAAGCGGTGGGCCAAGCCAGCGTCGTGCGCGTTCGTCCTCGATTTGCGGCGTGCAACGTGAATCGGCCCCAGGCCCTCGGCCGGTTACAGATCGGCGATCTCGTCGTGCAGAGCGGCCTGTAAGCAGGCTGCATCCCTTGCCCACCCTCCGCTTGCGGCTCCGGCGTTCGGGACGTCCACAGCTTGTCCTCAGCACGCGCCAACTGGCCACCCTCGTGAAGGCCGGCATGCCCCTCCTGCGGGCCCTGCGCACCGTCAGCGATCAACTCGATCCTGGGCCGCTGCGCGACGTCTTTGCCGCCGTCGCGACGGACGTGGAATCCGGCATCAAGTTTTCAGAGGCCCTGGCGTCTCATCCGAGATGGTTTCCTTCTTTCTACGTCAACATGGTCCGCGCCGGCGAGACCGGAGGGATCCTGGATGAGATTTTGAAACGGCTGGCCGAGCTCCTCGAGAAACAGAGCCGGTTGCGTGATCGCGTCAAGAGCGCCCTCATGTACCCGGCCTTCGTGATGGTCGCCGCGGTGGGGATCCTCACCGTCCTCATCGTCTTCGTCGTGCCCACCTTCCTGGGGATGTTCACGGAGCTGGGATCGACCCTCCCCCTCCCAACCCGCATCCTGGTGGGCGTCTGCACGGTGGCGCGCGCATGGTGGTGGGTGGTCCTGCTGCTGGCGGTCGGGGGCGGGGCGCTGTTGAGGATGTTCTTGAAGACGAGCACCGGGCAGCGGCTGATGGACCGCGGCGCCCTGGCGGCGCCCGTCCTGGGCTCGCTCGTGGAGCGGCTGTTGATCGCTCGCTTCGCCCGGACATTCAGCACCCTGATCGCGAGCGGGGTGCCGATCCTCAGCGCCCTGGAGACGGTGCGCGCGACCGTGACGAACGTGGTGATCGACGACGCCTTGCAGGACGTCGAACGCAGCCTGAAGGTCGGCGAGTCGTTGGCGCGCCCCATGGAGCTGTCGGGGGTGTTCCCGCCGCTCGTGACGCGCATGGTGGCCCTGGGCGAGGAGACGGGTCAGTTGGACCGCATGCTCATGCAGGTGGCCGACAGCTATGAAGAGGAAGTGGAGGTTCAACTGGCCGGGTTGACTCAGCTGCTTGAGCCGTTGCTGATCGTCTTCGTGGGAGGGGTGGTGGGGTTTATCGTGATCGCGATGTTCCTGCCGCTCATGTCGCTCACCAAGCTGCTCGGATGAATCGAGCAGCGCTTCAGGTTCCACGCCTCACGCCTCAGGCTCCAGGCCTCAGACTTCAGGACGGGACTTGCAGCCTGCAGCCTGCAGCCTGCAGCCCGCAGTCTGCATTCTCGCTGATTGAGCTGATCGTGTCGCTGGCGATCCTGTCCGTTGGGCTCGTGGGCGCGGTGCGGGTCTTCCCGGTGGGCCTGAGGGCGTCGCAGCGTTCGGAGCGGAGCAGTCGGGCGGCGATCGCCGCCCAGCGGACCATCGAGTGTCTGAAACTGACGCCGTGGGACGAGCTCGTGGAGGGGGCCGAAGCCGGCCCCTGCGATGCGCTCAGGGACGAAGAGGGCCCATCCGAAGAGGCCGACTACACCGTGACGACGCGCATCACCGAACCGGAGGTGGAAGCGCTGGTCGATCCCACCCGGCTGAAGACGATCGAGGTGACCGTCGAGTGGCTTCAGGATGCCCGCTCGCGCCGCCAGTCGTTCGTCACGTACCTGCGGCGCGAGACCCCGTGAACTGAAGAACTGAAGAACTGAAGAACTGAAGAACTGAAGAACTGAAGAACGGAAGAACCAATGGATCGAAACGTCAGAAAATCGAGGGACCGAAGGATGCAAGAGCGTGAAGTAGCCTCGTACGTTCCTCGGTTCTTTAGTTCTTCAGTTCCTCC
>JAUYPJ010000129.1 GCA_030697665.1 Candidatus Omnitrophota bacterium | reverse complement strand
CAGCGCTTCTTTGACAAGTGAACCGTCAACCATCGAGTCGTTGGATGGTCGCTCCCCGCCACAGTTCGTTGGCGGGGGGAGGAAAGTCCGAGCTCCAGAGGGCAGCGTACTCCGCTAACCGCGGGGCCTTCCCCGCCGATGGCGGGGAGGCGGATCAGAGCCACAGAGACGAGTAATCCCTCCACCTACGGTGGGGGGAAGACGTGAAACGCGGCAATCTCTACGCGGAGCAAGGCCAAACGTCTCGCTTATCGGGTTGCCCGCCCGAATCCCGCGCGACGCGTGGGTAGCGAGGAGGTAGGCCGCAGGACTCTGGTGGCAACATCAGAGCGAGATGGATGACCATCGGCCGTCGCTTCGCGACGGAGTGAACACAGTGTACAGTTCACTGTACACGGTACACTGTACACTTCCGAGCGGAGCGAGGGTTACAGAACTCGGCTTATAGGCGCCCTGGGGGCGGCGGGTTTCGTTCATCGTTGAGAGTTTCGTTGACGATTCGGCGGGGAGGAGGTATACTGATGCCCTTCACCCCAAAATGCTGAAGATGGATCAACCAGCAACACGAGAGACGATTATCCAGCGGTATCGGCAGCATGAGACTGACACCGGCTCCCCGCAGGTGCAGATCGCGCTGTTGACCGACCGCATCAATCAGCTCGCGACGCATTTCCAAGCCCATAAGCGGGACTTCAACTCGCGCCGGGGCCTCCTGCAGATGGTGGGTCGCCGCCGCCGACTCCTCGAGTACCTCAAGCTCCACGAGGAGGACGCCTACCGACACCTCCTCGATGCGCTGGGACTTCGCAAATGATCCCACAATCTGTCGCACCAGCCGAAGGCTGGTGTGCCATGACGAGGCGGACAGGCACGTGGATGACATGGCACTGGGTCTGCCTTCGGCAGACCCAGCAACAGGTTGTGGGATGACCGCCCGCGTCTCCACCCAACTCAACAGCACCACCCTCTCGCTTGAAACCGGCGCATGGGCCCGGCAGGCTGACGGCGCCGTCGTCGTCCAGCAGGGAGGGACCGTGGTATTGGTCACCGCGGTCCGCAGCGGGACCCCATCGCTGAGAGTCGACATCGTCCCGCTGACGTGCGACTACCGCGAACGGACGTACGCGGCCGGCAAGATCCCGGGCGGTTTTTTCAAGCGGGAAGGCCGCCCGACCGAAAAAGAGATCCTGACCTCCCGCCTCATGGACCGCCCGATTCGCCCCCTCGTTCCAAAAGGTTTCCTCCATGAGCTCCAGGTGATGGCCGCGGTCCTCTCGTCAGATGGCGAGCATGACCCCGATGTGTTGGCCGTGCTGGGGAGCTCCTGCGCGCTGCGGTTGTCGTCCATCCCGTTTCCCGAGCCGCTCGGTGCGGTGCGCGTGGGGCTGGTCAACAACCGCCTCGTGGTGAATCCGACCTACCACGACCTCAACCAGAGCGCCGTTGATTTGGTGCTGGCCGGCACCGAACGCGGGATCGTGATGATTGAGGCGGGCCTGAAGGAAGTTCCGGAGCAGCAACTGCTCGAGGCGATCGCCTTCGGCTATCAGCAGATCAAGACCATGATCGCCATGCAAGAGGAGCTGGTGGCGAGAGCGGGCAAGCCGAAAGATGACACCTTGAAGATCTTCGCACCCAGGCCAGAAGTCCTTGAACAGGTCCGCCAGCGCGCCGTCAAGGAACTGGCCCTCATCAACGAGCCAAAGAAGAAGGCCGCCCGCCACGAGGCCGTGGCGCAACTCTCGAGGCGCCTCGTGGAGGAGTTGACGGCCGCCGGCGCGGTGACGGCGGAAGAGGTGATTGCAGCTCTGGAGACGGTCGATCGGGAAGAGGCCCGCCGAATGATTCTTGAGCGCCAGACCCGGCTGGATGGCCGCGGGTACACCGACTTGCGCGAGATTACCTGCCAGATCGGCGTGCTCCCGCGCACCCACGGCTCAGGGCTCTTCACGCGAGGGGAAACACAGAGCCTGGCGGTGACCACCTTAGGCACCAGCGATGACGAGCAGCTTATCGAGGCGCTGGAAGGGGAGTCGTACAAGCGGTTCATGCTGCACTATAACTTTCCGCCGTTCAGCGTCGGCGAGGTGCGGCCGCTGCGCGGTCCCGGCCGGCGGGAGATCGGCCACGGGGCGTTGGCGGAGCGGGCGCTCGAACCGATGGTCCCTCCGAAGGAGGAGTTTCCCTACACCATCCGCGTCGTCTCAGACATCCTCGAATCGAACGGCTCCTCCAGCATGGCGACGGTGTGCGCCGGCACGCTCTCCCTCATGGACGCGGGGGTGCCGATTCGAGCCGCCGTCAGCGGGGTGGCGATGGGCCTGGTCAAGGACGCCGGGCGCTCGGTGATCCTCACCGATATCTCGGGGCTGGAGGATCACGTCGGCGACATGGATTTCAAGGTCGCCGGCACGAAGCTCGGGACGACGGCGTTGCAGGTCGACGTCAAGCTCGCGGAGGGCCTGGGGATCGAGCTCGTCTCGAAGATTCTGGCCCAGGCCTACCCGGCGCGGATGGCTGTGCTGGAGCTCATGGCGGCGGCGATCGACCGTCCCAAGCCGCAGCTCTCCATCTACGCGCCTCGCATCACGACCCTGAAGATCAATCCCGAGAGGATCCGCGACGTCATCGGGCCGGGCGGCCGGACCATCCGGAAGATCATCGAGGAGACGGGCGCCTCCATCGACGTCGAGGATGACGGCAGCGTGTCGGTCGCCTCGGCGGATGCGGAGAAATCCCAGCGGGCGCTGGAGCTGATCAGGACGTTGACGGAGGACGTCGAGGTCGGCAAGATCTACCATGCCAAGGTCAAGCGCATCATGAACTTCGGGGCCTTCTGCGAGATCCTCCCCGGCAAGGAAGGCCTGGTCCACATCTCGGAGCTGGCGGACAAGTACGTGGGCAAGGTCGAGGATGTGGTCAAGCTCGGCGATGAGTTCCGCGTCAAAGTCATCGAAATCGATGAGCAGGGGAGGATCAACCTCTCGAAGAAACGCGCGCAGGAGCGCGCCGCGTAGGCCGCCCCAGAGGCGTTGTCAACAAGCCACGCGGATGACGTTGGTGCAGTTCGGATGAGCCCATCCCAGTGGGCCGCGCGGATGGGGACGTGCGTGCTGGCCGCCGTCGGTCTGTTTCTCGCCCTCAGCCTGGTCACCTATACCCCCCTCGATATTCCCCTGCTGAGCTCTTCCCCTCAACGCCCTGCGCTCAACGTCGGCGGGGCGATCGGCGCATGGATCGGCTTCCTGGGCCGAGGGGGGGTTGGATGGGCGTCATTGCTCGTGCCGCTGTTGTGTTGTTTTTGGGCCTGGCGCTGTTGGCAGGGCCGCCTTGCGCAGGAACGCGGCATCTCCCTCATGCTCGCGAGCCTCTGTCTGCTCGGCAGTCTTGGGACGCTCTTCGCGTTGCTGGGTCCGAGCGGTCGCGCCCAGGCAACACTGGGCGGGTTGTCGGGATTCCTCTTGGCCCGCGCGGGTCACTACTACCTGGGAACCGTCGGGACGGTGTTGACGGCCCTCTGCATTGGAGGCCTGGCGGGCGTGGTGATTTCGGGTCAGACGATGCCGGCGGCCGGTCAGCGGCTCTTGCGTCGGCTCGGGAACGAGTTGACCGCCCTCACGCGGCGCCCACGCAGCCCACGGGCCGCCGCGCCCGCGAGCGCTTCTGGCTCGGCTGCATCGGATGGCTCGACGGGTGAATCGCCGCCGACGCCGCGCGTGCGGATTCGCTCCACGGTTGAGCCCCCACCGAAGACGATCCCCGCCGTGGCCCATCGCCCAGGGCCGGACGGGTTCCAGCTCCCCTCGCTTGAGCTGCTGGCGAATCCTCCACCGATCGGGCAGCGGCAGTTGAATGAGGACCTGCAGGTGAACGCCCGGATGTTGGAGGAGACGCTGCGGGAGTTCGGGGTCGAGGCGACCGTCGTCAACATCGATCGCGGGCCGTCGGTGACGCGCTACGAGCTGACCCCGGCGCCCGGGGTGAAGCTGACGAAGATCGTCTCGCTGGCGGACGATCTCGCGCTGGTGATGAAGGCGGCCAGTTGCCACGTGGTCGCCCCCATCCCGGGCAAGGGGCGGGTGGGGGTCGATGTCCCCAATTCGACGACGACGGTGGTCTACCTCAAGGAGATCATCGCCTCGCGCGAGTTCGCCGGCCACCCGTCCCCGATCGCGCTGCCCATCGGCAAGGACGTTTCGGGGCAGGCGATTCTGACCGATCTGCGGGAGTGTCCCCACCTGCTCATTGCGGGGGCGACCGGCTCCGGCAAGACCGTCTGCCTCAACAGCTTGCTCATCGGCATGTTGACGCGCGCCAGCCCCGAGCAGGTGAAGCTCTTGATGGTCGATCCGAAGATGGTCGAGCTGGCGCTCTTCAACGACATCCCGCATTTGGTGGCGCCGGTGGTGACCAGCGCGAAGCGGGCGGGGGCGGCCCTTCGCTGGGCGGTCGAAGAGATGGAACGCCGATACCAGCTTCTCGCCGAGTCAGGCGTTCGCAACATTGACGCGTACAACCAGCGGCCCCCCCCCCCCCCCCCCCC
>JAUYPJ010000008.1 GCA_030697665.1 Candidatus Omnitrophota bacterium | reverse complement strand
CAGACGGCGGACCCGACCGATCGGCTGCTTCACGAATGCGGCGAGCTGTGATCGGATTATCTACGCGGTGTTCCATCGCTTAAATACCATCTGGCAGGAAAAGCCCTTAAAGGAATTTACACAGTTTACTTGACGCTACCCCTGGTTGCAACAGGCTACGCCAGAGAATGGATCGTGAGCCCGGAAGGCACCTTCGGGGAGAAATAAGTCGATTTGGGAGGAAGGGTCAATCCTTGAGCCGCCAGCGCGTAAATCTGATCGACCGGAATGCCGCGGAGCAACCACATCGATAAGCCTGGTGCCCCGGCAACGGTTTCCAGCGCCTCGGCGGCCCTTGGGGTATAGGTCACCAGGGCCTGTTCGCTACCCGGCACCGCACCCGTGAGTGCCGGCAGGACCAGCCCGTGGAGAATGGAGACATCCAGGGCGGCAACCGGCCCCGGCATCGAGGGGGCTGAGAGCCATCGGCCCAAGCGATCAGGGTGAACCGTCGCGTGATAGAGGGCATTGCCGTCAGAGTAGCCAAACCGGCCGTGCGGAGCGCCTGCCCCCTCCGCCGGCTCGGAGGAGGGCGGGCCGTGCTGGAGCCGCTGCAAGACCGACGGCAGGTCCGGCGCCGGCTCGAGCTGGCAGATCTGACGGATCGCATCAAGGCGCGCGAGAGCGGGATGCCGGACGATTCGGTGGATCGGCCTCACGATCAATGAGGGATCCGCCATCGACACGAAGTAGCTCATCACATGGCGATACTGTGCGCGCTTTCCGCAGGCGACCTCGAAGCGATGATGCCCATCCGCGATGAAGACGGCGATGGATCGCAGCCGCTCGGCGAGCGCGCGGATGAGGCGCGTGTCCGTCAGCGCCCACACCTGCACCGTGTCCCCATTGAAGGCCGAGCGCGCCAGCGGAGGCGCCTCGAGCATCTGGGCCTGGAGGGTCGAGTGGATGAACCCCTGGGCATCCGGATAGACGCAGAAGATCGGACTCAAGTTCGCCGGGACGGCCTCCAGCAGCTTCATCCGATCCTCCCGGGGCGTCGCCAAGGTGGTCTCGTGGCGGTACACCTGACGTTCGATGCCGTCCCCGAGCTCCAAGAGCGCCGTGAATCCGAGTCGGGATCGCCGCTCGCCCTCATCGCTGAAGGTGTGTTGGATGAGGTAGAGCGCAGGGGTCGGATCGGCCACTAGGACGCCCGCCTTGCGCCATGCCTCGAAGTCGCGCCGGGCGCGCGTGTACCGATTCTCCGTCGGGGTATCGTGCGGGAACTGCCGGCTCAGGATCAACCGGACCACATTGTAGGGGGAGGCCTGGTAGAGCCGCTCCTGGTGCTCGGGGCTGATGACGTCATAGGGAGGCGCGATGACCTCGCTCAGATTCGAGATCTGCTCGGGGTTGTAGCGCAAGGCGCGAAACGGCAGGACGGCGACCATGAGACCTCTACCGGTCTGCCGCGCTGCGGAGGCTCGGTTCTGCTGCGTCCCGATGGAGGAAGGGAGGCTCCTGGGCGGTCACCGTGGGCACCACGATATCACTGATGCAGCAGGGAACCCAGACGGCCAGGACAATCACGGCAAAGACCGGAAAGAGGTAGGGGATTTCGTGCAACCACGCCGTGAAGCCGAACGAGGTCAGATACAACAACGAGGCGGCGCTGCTGACGAACACGTGGGCGCCATGGGAGAAGAGGTGGCTGCCGGTGAGCCGTTCTTCCGCCCAAAAGCCGCCGATCACCCCCAAGGCCAGGAAGGGAAAGAACAGCTGGGGATGATCCACGATGCACATGTGCAGCTCCATCGCCTGTCCGAGCACGCGTCCCCCCAGGTAGGGGAAGATGTAGTCGCTGAATCCGCACGGCACAATCGTCCCCAGCACCCCGATGGTGATCGCGCGCCGGACGTGGCGCTCGTGCCGCCAGAACAACGACGTGGTGGCGATGGCGCTCAGGCAGATGTGGAGCGGGTGAAACAGATGGAAGCTGACGCGTGACTGCTCCAAGAAGAGCTGCGACCGACCGTGATCCAGGTACTGCGTGCCGACCCACCACACCCCCGCCATGGCGATCAAGGAGCCGACCAGGGTATACGGGAGATGGTGGGCGAACTCCGTCGCCACCCGCCTCCAGCGTGTCCCGGTCGTGTGGGTCATCGATGACCCGGGCCGACCCACACCCCAAGGGCCGCGCCCGCCATATTCGCCGCCACGTCAAGGACTTCCCCCGAGCGCCACGGAATCATCGCCTGCGCCACTTCAAGCAACCCTCCGTAGCCGGCGGCCAACAACCAGACGCCCAGTTGGACCCCTGAGGAAAACGGGCGATCCGGAGGGATCGCCCGGATGAGCAGCCACGCGAGGACCCAATATTCACAGAGGTGGATCACCTTGTCAAGATGACCGGATGGGAGCGGTCCCTCGAATGGAACCGGGATCACCGACACCACCGCCAGCAACACGGTGTAGGCCGCCACGCCCAACGACCACGAACGACTCGCCACCCGCTGCCTGGAAGCTCTTCGACCCCGCATCGCCTCGCGAAACGTACGCCGGCAAATTGTCTCTGGATCTACGCGGCGCGGCCGGCCGCGCAGGATCCGCCGGCGCAGCCCTTGTCGCCGGCGGATGTGGGAGGGGTCGCGGGAGCGGCGGGGCTGGACGGGGGCTTCTCTTTCTGCTGGGCCTCACGGTAGCTCCGACTCCGGTAGTCGGTCACGTAGAAGCCGCTGCCTCGAAACAGAAACCCCGAGCCGCTCCCCATCAACCGTTCCAGCGTCCCCTTGCACGAGGGACAGCGCCTCAGGGGCTTCGCGGTGATGGATTGGAACGCTTCATGGCGGCGACGGCACTTCTTGCACTGATACTCGTAGGTCGGCATGGACGTCACCGTTTCAGGAATTCCCTCAGCTTCGACACAAACGACCGGCGGACGGGATACGCGTCATCCCCGAAGACCCTCCCCATCTCCTCGAGGAACTTCCGCTGGGGCGCGCTGACGTTGGTCGGCGTCTCCACGGCCACCCGCACCAGCAGGTCGCCGACTCGACCGTCATGCACGTCCGACAGGCCCTTCCCGCGCACCCGGAAGACCACGCCGCTTTGCGTGCCGGGCGGGATCTTCACCGACACCCGCCCGTTGAGCGTGGGCACCTCGATCTCCGTGCCGAGCGCCGCCTGGGCGAGACTCACAGGGCAGTCCACCATCAGATGCGGACCCTCTCGCCGAAAAAGCGGATGGGAGCTCACCACCAGCTCGACATAGAGATCGCCCCGCCCGCGCGAGCCCGCTTCCCCTTCGCCCGACAGCCGCAGGCGCATGCCGGACTCCACGCCCGGCGGGACCTTGACCTGGAGTTTGCGCTCAACGCGCACGCGGCCCTCCCCGTGGCATTTCGCGCAGGAGCGCTTCAGGGTGCTACCCTGCCCCCCGCACCGATGACACGTGCGGGCGATGACCATGAAGCCGGCCGCCTGCCGAATCTGCCCTGCGCCCTGGCAGGTCGAGCACTGCGCCCGATCCCCTCCTTCGCCGCGACACTCCGGGCAGAGCTCACGGCGAGGCACGGTCACCGTCTTCGTGATCCCCCTGGCCGCTTCCTCGAACGACAACGGCAGCTCGCATGCCAGATCGGCTCCGCGGCTGCCGCGACGCCCCCCGCCCCCGCCGAAGAGGCCGAACCCTCCGAAGAGATCTTCAAAGATGGAACCCCCAACCCCCAGGTCCTCGAAGATGCTGGAGAAGTCGGCGCCGCGGAAGATGTCCTCGGTCGAGTAGCGCTGGTCGAACCCGGCATGGCCGTACTGGTCATACACCGAGCGCTTCTGAGGATCGGAGAGCACCGCGTAGGCTTCCGAGATCTCCTTGAACTTCTCCTCGGCCTCCTTCTTGTGCTCCGTCGAGACGCGGTCGGGATGGTACTTGAGCGCAAGCTCCCGGTAGGCCCGCTTGATCTCATCAACCGAGGCGCCCCTGCTCACGCCTAGAATTTCGTAGTAGTCACGTTTCGTCACCGGCATCGGTTCAGTCCATAGTCCATAGTCGATAGTCCATAGACAGCTATCTGTTTAGGACAGCACACCAAGAAGCTAGGGCGCTAACAACTGAGGCAATGGCAGCTATGACCGCCACAACCCAAAGCCTTTCTTCACGTTGACTCCTTACAGCTTCTCGTATCCGTCGAATCACTTCGCTCGTCTCATGCTTCAACCCACCCTGACTATAGGTCGAATTGAGACTGCACCCTAGAGATGCCGCGAATGTTCGTAGCGTTTCTTCTTGCTCGTCACGATTTTTGGGTGGTAAGGATTGGCCGCAGGCGCTTCTCAATCCCCATCTCAGCTAGCTACTTTCTTAAGGTATTCGGCAATCAACTCGAAGGCGCGGGAGGTGGCCTCGAAGCGATCCGCACACTCAATCCCTGTCTCCCGGAGCGCCTCGGTAAACAGATCGTGATATTTGGATCGCAGCGCACTGACTTCCTGCCTAGCCTGATGCTGATCCGGTTCTAGCGATTTCTCCAATTCGACGAGATCAACGTAAATTTGCGCGGCTTCTTTTAACGTCATAGTTCTTGCTTCGCAATGCGAAACGCAATGCGCGTCACGTGCTCCCGATCTTTGTACCGAATGCCGGCCGCTTTCAGCGCATCAGCGAACCGGTTATGGCAGATCACCCGTTCTTCTTCGAGCTCACGAAGCCGTTCAGGATCAGCGGTGTGTTCGATCCGTTCAATAACCTTCACGTAGGCAATGGCTAACTCAAACAGTTTTTGTTTCACTAAGTCCCCTTTTCAAAAGAAGCGTCAGATAGTCTCATATCAGGCCGGCGAGGGCGAGGAGCTCGTCGGATTTGCGTTGGGCTTTGGCGCGCATTGTTTGGTCAGGCGTTCCATTGAGCAACCGACGTTGCCAGATGGCCAGCGCCAGTTGGACCTCAGCCAAAACCACCTGCGTCTCCGGCGGAGCGTCGGGAGCCGCCCACTCCGCGAAATGCTTTCCTTCCTCCAAAAGACTTGCCACGACTCGATAATTCCCTGGATCGTCTGCGAATGACGCGATGCGGGCCAAATCGGCTGCCAAGCCACCCAACCGAATGGGCAATGGATCACGCAAGAACCGTTGGCGAATGTGCTCAGACACCATCGTTCTTTACTCGCTCTCGGACGATCTGTTCTACCGTTCGCCGCAGGGCTGCGTCTTCAATGTTCATGGTTCGGTTCCCATGTCTTGGCCGGATATTAATCAGCGATTCAAAGCGGATAGTGCCGTTGTCAGGATTCCAGTCCGCACCCCACACGTCGGTTTGCTGGCTGCCGTCTTCTAGCAGCACAGCTTCACAATCGGCGTGCATTTCTCCGCCACCGGCGATGACCTTCCGACGCACGTCAATGGCAAGCTTAATGTAGGTCTGCAACACCTGGAGCATCTCACGGATCTGCTCAGCCGTCGCCCGCTCCCGAATAATCTGAATCATCCTTCTATTTCAGTCATCACTCGTCACCGATCACTGACCACTCATCACTATCACTTGTCGTCTTCGACTTTGAATTCGGCGTCGACCACCTTGTCGTCCTTCCCTCGGGCCTTCCCCGCCGGCTCTTGCTGCGGGCTGGGTGGCTCGGCGGATTCCCCCGCCCCTCGCCCCCCACCCCGTGCCCCTTGCGCTTTCTTATATACTTCCTCCGCCAGCTTGTGGGAGGCCTTCATCAAGGCATCCGACAACCGCTTGATCTTGTCGGCATCATCCGACGTGAGCGCGTCCTTCAGATCCCGCACGGCCTGCTCAATCGCCAGCCGGTCGGACTGGCCGATCTTGTCGCCCAGCTCCTTCAGGCTCTTCTCGGTCGTGTAGAGCAATTGATCGGCCTGGTTCTTCGCTTCCACCGCGTCCTTCCGTTGCCGATCCGCCTCAGCGAACTGCTCCGCTTGCTTGACCATCTTCTCGATCTCGTCCTTCGAGAGCTTCTCGGGCGCGGTGATCTTGATCGACTGCTCCTTGCCCGTGCCCAGGTCCTTCGCCGAGACGTGCACGATGCCGTCGGCATCGATGTTGAACGTCACCTCGATCTGCGGCACGCCGCGCGGGGCGGACGGGATGCCGATCAGGTCAAACCGGCCCAGCTCCGTGTTGTCCGCCGCCATCGGCCGTTCCCCTTGGAGCACCCGGATCGTCACAGCCGACTGGTTGTCCTCTGCGGTGGAGAAGGTCTGGCTCTTCCGCGTCGGCACCGTCGTGTTGCGCTCGATCAGCTTCGTGAAGACGCCGCCCAGCGTTTCGATCCCCAGCGACAGCGGAGTCACATCCAGCAGCAGGACGTCCTTCACCTCGCCCTTGATGATCCCCGCCTGGATCGCAGCCCCCGTCGCCACGCACTCCATCGGATCCACGCCCCGCTCGACCTTCTTGCCGACCATCTCCTCGACGAACCGCTGCACGATGGGCATGCGGGTCGGTCCGCCGACCAGGATGATCCGGTCGATCGCGGCTGGCCGTAACTTCGCGTCGCTGAGCGCGTGCTCCACCGGCCCGCGGCAGCGGTCGATGAGCGGTTCGATGAGGCGCTCCAGTGTCGCGCGGGTGAGCTTCGTCGTCAGGTGCTTTGGGCCTGAGGCGTCGGCCGTGATGAACGGGAGATTGAGATCCGTCTCCAGGATGTTCGACAGCTCGATCTTCGCCTTCTCCACCGCCTCGCGGATCCGCTGCAGGGCCATCTTGTCCTGGCGCACGTCGATCCCGGATTCTTTCTTGAACTCCGTGGCGATATGGTCCACGAGGGCCAGATCCATGTCGGTGCCCCCGAGCTGGGTGTCCCCGCTGGTCGCTTTCACCTCGAAGACCCCTTGGGCCATCTCCATGATCGTGACATCGAGCGTCCCGCCCCCGAGGTCAAACACCAGGATCTTCTGCTCCTTCGTTCCCTTCTCGAGCCCGTACGCCAGGCAGGCGGCGGTCGGCTCGTTGACGATCCGCAGGACCTCAAGGCCGGCGATGGCCCCGGCGTCCTTCGTGGCCTGCCGCTGGTTGTCGTTAAAGTACGCCGGCACGGTGACGACCACTTCCTTCACGGGCTCGCTCAGATACGCCTCGGCATCCCGCTTGATCTTCTGCAGGATGAACGCGGAGATCTGCTGGGGCGTGTACTCCTTGCCGTAGATCCGGTACACGTGGTCCGTCCCCATCTTGCGCTTCGCGGCCTGGACGGTCCCCTCGGGGTTCGTCGCCGCCTGCCGTCGCGCCGGCTCCCCGACGAGGAGCTGCCCGTCCTTCGTCAAGGCGACGTACGACGGGAAGGCTTTCCCGCCCACGCTCGTCCCTTCGGCCGAGGGGATGATCGTGGGCCGCCCGTGTTCCATGACGGCGCACGCCGAATTGGATGTCCCAAGATCAATCCCAATTGCCTTTCCCATTGTAGAGGTCCCTCCGACTGGTCTTATGCTCACCTATTTCTCATGGAGAACTGCGGATCGACAACGTTGGGAAATAACTCTGGAAATACTAAAACCTCAGGAAAAATGTTCGGATTCCTCTTAATCTCTGGTGCCAGGACGCATACGTCGCGTTGCCTCTTATCCTGCCCATTCATGAGGAAACAGATCCGGTGTCTGTAGTCGCCACACTGCATCCGTAGATCGGTAACGCCCATCTTCTCGAGACGCTTGAGCGCGGTCATAATGCCGAGCTTCTCAAATTGTCCTACGATACACGTGCAATCCTCGCCCTCTTTACACGTCCGTAGAATTTCCATCAACCTTTATCCTCCTTGGTATAGAGCCTTGCCTTAGCCATTTCCTCCACGATTATTTTCGTGCTATGGACTATCGACTATGGACTGTGGACTGCTTTTCTTTGCCACCTTCACCATCGCAGGCCGGAGCACCTTCCCATGCAGGGTATACCCCACCTGGATCTCTTCGACGACCGTGTTTTCCGCCATGCCATCCTTCGTCTCGACCTGCGCAATCGCCTCATGTTGATTCGGGTCGAACGCTTCCCCAACGCTCAGGATGCGCTTGATCCCTTCCCGCTCCAGCACATCCAAAAGCTGGCGATGAATCAGTTGGACCCCCTTGACGACCGCCTGAGGATCCACGACCTTGTCAACCGCCGCCAGGGCGTGATCCAAGCTGTCCACAATCGGCAGGAGCCTCCCCACGATGGCCTCGGCGGCGTACCGGACGAACTCTTCCTTCTCACGATGGAGCCGTTTCCTCGCATTGTCGAACTCCGCGAGGGTCCGCACGTACTGCTCCTTGGCCTGCTGGAGTTCCCGCGTCAGCCGCTGGACCTCCTGCTCCAACAACGGTGGCGCCGAGTCGGCCTGCGTCGCGCCCAACGGAGGCGATCCCCCGCCGGAGGCTGCGGCGTCGCCAGGCGCGTTCGCCGGCTGGTGCTGTGGAGGGCGTGCCTTCTGGCCCATCAGATCCGTCACCCTTGGCTCCAGCGGGCGAACACATTCGTCAGGCAACGTCCCATCCCCTCCACGAAGGCGCGCATGCGCGGGTAGTCCATCCGCATCGGCCCCAGCACCCCGATGCCGCCCGTCACATCATCGCCGATCACAAACGACCCCGTCACGTAGCTGCACTCCTCCAATCCCGGCACCTGCACTTCATGTCCGATCCGCACACGGATTTCGTTCGGCGCGAGATCCCGGCTCACGCGGCCCAAGAACGCCTCCTCCGCGTCAAGGCTCTTGAGCAGGTGATGCGCTTTCGTCGGATCCCTGCTGAACTCCGGCTGCGACACCATGTAGCTGGCTCCGTCAAGGAAGAGGCGCTCGCTCGGTTCCGCGGAGAACGCATGCTGGAGAATCGCCAATGAGCGCTTGACGAAATGATAGAAGGAGTCGCTGTCCGCCAGCATCCTTCGCTCCAACGACTCCAGCAGGCTGCTGAGCGACAACCCGACCAGCTCCGTGTTGAGGAACCGCGCCAGCGCAGCCGCCTCATCCCGGCTCATGGGTTCTTCCATCTCGACCACGCGGGAAGCGATCATCTCCTCGTTGACCACCAAGACGCAGAGGAGCTTCCGGATGCTCAGCGGCACGAACTCGACCTGTTTGACGGTGCTGTGCTTCACGGTGGGGGCGATGACAAACGCCGCCTGCTGCGTCAATTCAGACAGCGCCATCCTGGCCCGTTCCAACAGCTCCTCCACACCGAGATCCGGCGGCTGAATCAGCGCCTCAAGCTGTCGGAGCTGCTCCGGCGGCAGATGCCGAGCGTCCATCACCATATCCACATAGAACCGGAAGCCCCGCTCCGTCGGCACCCGGCCCGCTGAGATGTGTGGCTGCTCCAGCAGACCCCGCTCTTCCAGCTCCGCCATAATGTTGCGGATGGTTGCCGGGCTTAAACCGGACCGGAGCCTCCTCGACACCAACTCGGAGCCAACCGGACAGGTGGTCGAGACATACGCCTCAATGATGATTTCAAGAATTTTATTTCTTCTTGTCTCAACGTCAGTTACGTCCATCATGGCTGTGAGAGTTAGCACTCATATAGAGAGAGTGCTAAACAAAAGTGTAACGTGCTACGCGGTGGCTGTCAAGAGGATTTCCAGGTGGGATTGACAACGCTGGCGCCTTTTGACCACAATATGTGCAACATCGCGTGGATCACACTATCCTAAGAGGAGGAGGGAGATGTCCCTGACTCAGAACGACCGGCGATTCCTGCGCGCAGTGGATCGGTTCAAAGGATATGTCCTGCTGACGGGGATGGCGGTGTTCCTCGTCTTGCTCGTCACGCCGTCTACCGAATTCCACGCCGTGACGTCAGTCATGGGCATCGCCCTGTGCGGCATTTTCTGGCTGACGCAGCGGTTGCTGTCGCTGGTCTCGATGTTGGACCTCGAGCTCACCCGCCTGGCCCGCGCGATCGAGCGCTCCTCTGCCCCGATGTCTTCCGAGCCGTCGTGAACCCCAGACCAACCCGTGGTGCGGGGGTTCACTCAGCCCATTTGCCGTGGGCAAACACGAATTCCGGCGTCACCAGGGGCTGAAAACCCCGCGGGATTTCCAGAGGGGACGTCGCCACCTCAAACGCCCCGACCACCACCCGCTGAGCCGTCCGCCACGCGCCTTGGACAAGACCGACGCTCATCCCGGCAAGGTAGCCATCTTGTCGACTCACGAGCTCAGGGGTTCGGATCAGCTCGAGCGGGGCGGTCACGACATTGGCGACTCCGCGTCCCAATTTTCGCAGCCTCCCCTCAGCCCCTGACCAGGTTCTGTCATCAGCGACGACGTCCGTTGCGGCGACACCCACGGCCAGCCCTGCCAGCCAGACGATCCGGCACCAGTTCATCTCACCCCTCATGGCGTCGTCCTCCTGCGTGCGATCCCCGCGTTGCCCACCAGACCACAATGCCCCCCATTCCCGCCAGCACAAACCAGCTGAAGATGCCGTCGACCAGTCGACTCGTCCCAACGAACCAGGAAGCGGCGGCATCTGACCAGCCGACCAGCAGTTTGTTCACACGAGCGCCGTAGGCCAACGCGGCGTGCAGGCCGACCGCAAGGTAGAGTTGGCGCGTCACGAGGTAACTGACGGCGAGCACCCCACCCAACAGGAACAACCCTCCCAGCTCACGCCAGGTCGCCGGCGTCAAGCTGCCTGTCTTCACGTGGACGACCGCGTAGAGGGCGCTGCTGATGACGACCGCGCACGGCGTTGAACAGGCCAGCAGGCGCTGCAAGATGAACCCCCTGAAGACAAGCTCCTCAAGGACGCTCACCAAGAAGGCTGCAGGAAGGAATCCGATGACCGTCCGCCACAGCCTCAGGCGGTCTGAACTGACGGCGACGTGACAGGCTCCGCTGACCAGCCCCAAACCGAAACAGAACGCCAGCGCTCCGAGGCCCAAGAGCACACCGAAGATCAGTTGGCGCCTGCCGTGCGCTGCAGCCGAAAACCCATAGGAACGGAACGTCCTGCCCTCCAACTTCCTGACCCAGAGCCACAGGCTGAACGCCGCAGCGATGGAGACGCACCGGCGGAATATCTTCCACCATGAGAGCTCAAACCAGGGGAGCGCAAGGAGGCTCAGCACCAAGCTGATGAGGACCACGCACAGGCCGAACTGCACCAGCGACCACACTGCGCCTGAACACGCAGCGCCACGCTGGAGCGGCGGAATGGGATGGGAAGGGGCAGGGTTACCGATCGCTGGTCCCGCGGATGAACGCCTCAAGGAGCTGGCGCGCCTGCTCATCCGGCATCGGTTCGGGCGGATGTTTCATCGTCCACGCGGAGACGGATCGCAATGGCCCTCGCAAGCGGCGATCCCTCGCCAGGCGAAGGCACCGGATGGCGTCAATGGTCATGCCGGCGCTGTTCGGGGAATCCTCCACCGACAGCCGGCCTTCAAACTCGATCGGACAGCCCCCGAACCCTCGTCCCTCGATGCGCAGGAAACAGACCTTCCGGTCGCGCTGCCACGGCACGTAGTCGCTGGGGCCGATGTGGATGGCGCCGTTGTGGAGCCGTGTCCGAAGGACGCTCTGCACCGCCTCGGTTTTGGAGATCTTCTTCATCTTCAGGCGGTCCTGGTTGAGCATGTTGAGGAAATCGGTGTTGCCGCCCACGTTGAGCTGATAGGTCCGGTCGATCGCGGCCCCGCGTTCCATGAACAGCCGGACCAGCGCGCGGTGCAGGATCGTCGCCCCCACCTGGCCCTTGACGTCGTCCCCCACGAGCGGGATGTTCCGCTCGGCAAATCGGGCGGCCCAGCGGGGATTGGACGCGATGAAGACCGGGATGCAGTTCAGGACGCTGACGCCGGCCTCAAGGCAGGCCTTCGCGTACGCTTCGGTGGCCCGCTGCGAGCCGACGGGCAGGTAGGTGAGCAGGATCTCCGCCCGGCGCGCTCTCAGCACCTCTGCGATGTCGACCGGACGCGCCCGCGCCACCACAAACGTCTGGGATGGCGGGTAGCGGCGCATATGGGGGGCCACCCCATCGAGGACAGGGCCCATCTGGACGCGGACCCCAAAGCGCGGGAACCGCGCGAGGAACTGCGTCGTGCAGTTGGGCGGCGCGGTGCACGCGACCTCAAGCGGCTTGCCGACCTTCCGGGCGTCGATATCAAACGCCGCGACGACCGCGATGTCGGAGGGGGCATAGGGTCCGACCTGAGGATGCAACAGCCCCACGGCCCCGTTGCGGCGCCCCCCCTGGCCCTTGCCGTAGTGCTGAAGCCCTTGCAACAGCGCGCTGGCGCAGTTGCCGATCCCTGCGATGGCAATGCGGATGGGCCGGGGTTGGGTGACCATTCAGGAGATGATCTAGGGAATAAAAATACATTATAGGTCAACGCCGGCACCGGTGCAATCGCTTTCTCGTGATCAGACCGACCACATCTGCGCTCCCATATCCGTCAGCGAATCCGCCAACTCAAACGTCCCGTTGGCAGGGTGTCGCTCCACCACCTCTCCACCTTGCTTCAGCATCGCCACGAGCTGCAGGCGCCCCCCTGCACCCTGCGCAACGTCGCGCGGGAGGGCCAGCTCAAGGATCCGCTCGAGCGCGCAGACAAGCGGCGCGGGATTCGGCGAGACGATCTGCGCCAGAACGGATCCTGGCGGCATCTCCACCCCATCGGCTGGCCGGGCCTCGCTGGCATCCTGCCGCGCCGGCTGAACGTGAATGCGGAGCGCTTCTGACACTACCAGCTCGATCATCCACCCCGCGCATGCCTGCAGCTGCTGCGGATCGAAGTCGATCCGGAAGTACCGGTGGCTCTGGTCGAAGCCGTAGTAGAGCCGCTTGAGGACCTGCCCCGTCCGATGGAGCTCTGCGTACTGGCGGGTTAGATCGAGCCGCCCGGCGTACAACCACTCGTAGTACGATGTCTCGCGGCCGTCAATCGTCGGGTGGATCAGGCCCGTTGGGCCGTGGATGGCAGAGGCCTGCTCGCCCGTCTTGATGGGGCGATCGAGCTCCTTCGGCACGTCGAGCCCGGCAAGCCGGTAGCCGTTCGAGACGTGGAGACGAAAGAGCCGGTCGAACTCCGCCGCCTGCGCGGAGACATGCGTGTCCCCGAACCACCACATCCAGTCGCTGCCCTCCGCCGCCGCCAAGCTTCTCCAGGCCTTGGCGCGGAATGAAGGGGCCGGATCGTTTCCCAGAGAGGCGAGGGCGTCTCGCGCGTGGGCGAGCTGGATCCACGCGGCGTTCTTCTCAGGATGTCCGACCCAGGTGGTGAAATCGCCCTCGATCCACGAACCGCTCCACAGCTCCGGCAGCGACTCCATCCGGGAGAGGGGGTACTCCTTGAGGAACTCGCTGACCGTCACGCAGCGGAACCTCCGGTGGCCGGCCAAAGCGCGATAGAGCCCGCTCAGGAACTCGTGGCCGTCGTCCGGGTACCCCTCCCAGGCGTTTTCGCCGTCCAGGATCACGCTGACCAGGGATGGGAGCTCCTCCGTTTTGGTCTGTCCAGCGATGGTCTCGAGCCGCTTGAGGAAATCGGCCACGGCCAACTGCGGCTCCCATTGGCTGTAGGTAAATCCGATGAGATCGGACAGCTCTCGGTCGCGGAAGATGACCGCCATCTGGCCCGCCTTGCGGCGCACGAGGTGGGGCCGGTAGCGCAGCGAGGCGGTGGGAGATCTGTTCAGTGTCCGCCACAGGATCGCCTCGTCCGTCGCGATCCACCGGATGCCCGACTCCAGCGCCAGCGTCACCGCCGCCTCGCTCACGCTGCCCTCAGGGGGCCAGAGGCCCTGCGGGGGCGTCCCAAAGAGCTCCTGGTGGCGCGCCAACGCCTCCTGGAGTTGGCAACGGGCGTCCTCAGGGTGGCGAAAGGTGATGTTGGGAAGCGGCAGGTTCGGCGAGGCGACATGGGCTGAGCGCACGTCGCACAGCAGCGGCACAATGGGATGATAGTAGGGGGACGTCGTCAGCTCAATCTGTCCCCGGCGAGCCGCGTCCCGATAGGCGGGAATGATCTGCGCCATGAGGGTGAGGTGACGGTCGAGCACAAGGTGCTTCTCCTCTTCGGTGAACTGCCCTCCTTTGGCTTCAAGCCGGGCCATGTGGGGATCCTGCCGGCGGAGCCACGGATCAATCCACACGAGGTTGAACCAGACCTGCAGATCGCGGTAGTCCTGAACCCGGAAGCGCCGCTGGATCTGCGGCCACTCCTCCTCCAGGACGGACAGGCCCCGCTTGACCAGCAGGTCGTAATACCTGGGGTAAGGCTTGATCATCCGCTCCAGATTCGCGAGGAAGAACCACTCCAGGATAAACCGTTGGGCCTGCCCCGAGAGCTGATCGGCCGGCTGCCGTGAGTGCTCCAGGAAGAGATCGGACTGCGAGCCTGGCGGAAGGTACGCTTCGAGCTGATCCACGAGCGAGGGCACCAGGTTGAACGTCTGGTGGATGGCGGGAAAGGCGTCGAGGCGCGTGAGCATATCCAGGTAGTCTTTGGTCGCATGGAGCCGCACCCATGGCATGGAGCAGGCGCCCGTGACCAGGTCGCGGTAATACGGCTGGTGCATGTGCCATACGAACGCGATGGACAGCGGCCGAGTCATGTCGTGTCGAGTGACGCCTCCACCCCTCAGACCCAAAAAGAAGCCCCCTGCCTCATCTGAAGCAGGGGGCGTTCGTTCAGCAAACGGACGTTAGAACTTCACGCTGACCGATGTGATCAATTCCTGAGCCGTGCTGTCATTGGGAGTCCGAAAGACATTGCCCGGCGCAAACAGCGCGTAGAGCAACCCCAACTGCACGTCATCCGTATAGTTGTATACGACGTTGGTATCCCACTCCGTCCCGATGAAACTCTTTCGCTTTGTCTGGCCGGCCGAAAATATCGGGGGCGCCGCCGCTGGAATGACCCCGACATCGAAGATAAAGAAGGACAACCGAGGGGCGATCGTCAGGTCCTCAAGCGGTTTGAAGTCTCCATAGACCGCCAGCTCGTGTTGGTTCGTCCCGGTCGAGGTGACGCCCGCTTGATCGTTGGGGTAGAATCCCGCGACGGTCGACTGCGTTTGGAACTCACGCAAGGCGGTCCGGAAATAGCCGGGGGCAACGACCACCCATCCCGCGGCCCCATTCCCTGTCCCTGGCGCCTCCGTTCCTGAATAGAACCTCCACTCCGCGCCTAATTTTGGCGTTGTGGCGACCTCTGCGAAGGTGTAGTCTCCCCCCAGGTTCACCCCCCAGGCTTGGACGGCATCGCCTGTCGGCAGCACCCCGGCCGGATCAATCGGCCGTGTGCCAAACTGATATGCCAGCTCGCCATAGAGATAGGCGCTACCCGGTTGGGTGCTCCCGCGCACGCCGAGGGTGTTGAACGAGCCGGTCTTCACGCTCGACCCTGCAGGCACAGTGGTCTTGTCGCGCTTGTTGAGGAAATACGCCTCGACTTCGGAATTCCAGGCGTCCAACTGAGAGCTGAAGTTGACGCCTTGAATATTGACGTCATCCGACCCACCAACCGCATTCTCATCGATCTTGATGAACACATAGTCCGCGGTCAGCGGAAGGGTGAGGCCGCCAAGGTTGGAGAGGTCCAGCGTGGCCCGAATCGCATCAAAGGCGGTGAAATCGGTAAACTCATTCGGGGTGATGGCGGCGTTCCGATCATCGCCGGTCGCGTTAACGCTGGGAAACAGATTACTGCCCAGCACAAATCCCCGGCCCCACACGACGGGCTGGGTGCCGACCCGAAGCGTCAACGGGGAATAGAACAGCTCCCTCAGTGTTAAGTAGCCTTGGCTGAAGTCGATGTCGCCGGTCGCTTCTCCAGCCGTGCTGTCCCAGTTTCGCTCATTGGCGAGGCGGATGAAGGCCGAGACGTTCTCGGTCAAGTCGGCCCCGATGTTGATCCCCGTCGTTGACATGATGAAGTCTTCTGCGTCCAAGAGTTGGCTGCCGCCCCCCTCGCGGGCCTCCCCTTCATCATGCAAGTCGAGGTTCTGCCGGTGAAAGGCACGGACGGTGACATCGCCACCGACCTTGACGTTCTGGACCTCCGCGAACACCGGCAGGCTCCAGCCTAACAGTCCAAGAAGGACTGCGCCTCGAAGCGTAGCCTTCACCATTGATTCCCCTCCTCGTTGTGCGTCCCCACGCTGATCCCCTTACTCAGTGTCCCGTCACACGGCTCACCGAACGGATAAAAAAGAACCGCAGGACACCTCCTTTCTCGCTATGAGCCAGTACTATAGGGAAGTTCCCACGGGATTGTCAAGCATTTTTTCATGCAGGGCTGATATCCCTTATGCACGGTTACGCGATACGCGAGAGGATCTCATGCGGGGCTTGCACAAACGCGGCGATGGCCCGCCCCTCCGGCTCCAGAAGCCCGGCCTCTGTGATAAACCGCGTCACCAGCGATGCCGGCGTGATATCGAACGCCGGGTTCAGCGCATGGGATGCGGCGGCGGCGATGCGCACCCGCTTGAGGGTTCCGTCATCCGCCAATCCGGATACAGAGAGCACTTCATCCTCGTGTCGGGTTTCAATAGGAATCGCGTCGCCGTCCGGAGCGGAGGGATCGAAGGTGGATCGCGGCGCCGCGACATAGAACGGCACCTGATGGGCGCGCGCCAGCACCGCCAGGCTGTAGGTCCCGATCTTGTTGGCCACATCTCCGTTCGCGGCGATCCGGTCGGCCCCCACGATGACCCCGTCGATCTTCCCTTGACGCAACAGGGAGCCCGCCGCGGTATCCGCGATCAGCACGTGGGGCACACCGGCCTGCGCCAGCTCCCAGTCGGTGAGCTTGGCCCCTTGCGAGCGGGGTCGCGTTTCCGTCACATAGACGAACAGCGCGACCCCGGCCCGGTGGGCGGAGTAGATCGGCGCCAGCGCGCTGCCCCAATCCACAAAGGCCAACCAGCCCGCATTGCAGTGGGTGAGGATCCGCATTCCGGCGTGGAGGAGGCCGGCGCCGACCCGGCCGATCGCTTCGCCCGCCTTGGCGTTGTCATCCGCCAAGGCCCCCGCGGCACTGACCGCCGCCTGACGAGCGGCCGCCACGGTGGGGGCGGCCACTGCCGCCTCGAGCACCCGCTCAACGGCAACGAAGAGATCGTGCGCGGTGGGACGGGTAGCGCGAATCGCGCGAGCCCCTTCCTCAAGCGCCGCTCGAAATGACGACTCGGGTGCCTTAAGGACCGCCTGGGCCATGGCATAGCCCGCCGCCGCACCGATCGCCCCGGCTCCCCGGACCGCCATGTCCTGAATCGCGAAGGCGGTCTCCTGGCAGGTGTGGCAACTGAGGATCTCGAAGCGGTGCGGCAGGAGGCGCTGCTCGATCAGCTTGACGATCCCGCCCTCCATCCAGACCGTCCTGTAGGGTTGGCCGTTAACTAACATCAAGGTGTCATGTCAATTGACGATTGCCGATTTACGATTTTCAATCGTCAATCGAAAATCGACAATCGAAAATGAGAAAGTGCCCCAGCGCCGATTCGAACGGCGGACACGCGGTTTAGGAAACCGCTGCTCTTCCATACTGAGCTACTGGGGCGCAGAGGCGGAGGATCCTTCAGGGGATCCTTCCGCAGCGATCAGGGCGCGCAGCTTGCGAATCGCCGACACCTCGATCTGCCGGACCCGCTCGCGCGTGATGTTGAAGAACTTCGCCGTCTCCCCAAGGGTGCGGCTGATCCGATCCTCCAGGCCATAGCGGAGCGTCAGGACGCGCCGCTCGCGCTCGCCCATCTTCTGGAGCAGGGACTGGATCCGCTCATGCTGGAGGAACCGGGCCAGGTCGTCCTGGGGCGACGGGGCGGTTTCGTCTTCCAGGAGATCGATCATCTCCGTCTCGCCTTCTTCCCCAACGGGGGTCTCCAGCGAGGTGGCCTGCGAGGACGTCACGAGCTCCTGCAAGCGCTCGATGCGCTCCAGCGGCAGTCGCATCCGTTTGGCAATCTCCGCGCCGCTCGGTTTGCGCCCCAGCTTCTGCGACAGCTCCTCGGTCACGCGCTTGAACTTCGAGAGCAGCTCGGTCATGTAGACCGGGATGCGAACCGTCTTGCCCTGGTTCGCAATCGCCCGGGTGATGTACTGCCGGATCCACCACGCCCCGTAGGTGGAGAACCGATAGCCTTTGCGAGGATTGTATTTCATCACCGCCCGCATCAGGCCAAGATTCCCTTCTTCAATGAGGTCGAGCAGGGGAACGCCGAGGTGGGAGTAGCGTTTGGCAATGCTGATGACGAGCCGCAGATTGGACAGCGTCATCTGCCGCTTCGCCTTGTGATCGCCCCTCCTGATGCGCGTGGCGAGCTCGATCTCCTGCTTCGCGGTCAGCAACGGGATCGACTTGATGTCTTTCAGGTAGGCGCGGATCGGCTCCATTGCGCCTCGCTACGCTCGGCGGGTCCATAGTCCATAGACATAGTCCATGGATCGTGGATCACAAACTTGTTCCATACGGTTGTTGTCATGTCACTATGGACTATCGACTATGGACCATGGACTTCACTTGGCTTTCTCGCGGAGGACGGCCTGGGCGGCGGCGAGGCGAGCGACCGGCACCCGGTAGGGCGAGCAGGAGACGTAATCCAGCCCGGCCCGGTGGCAGAAGTCGATGGAGGAGGGATCGCCGCCATGCTCGCCGCAGATGCCGACCTTGAGGGCCTTGCGAGCGCTGCGGCCCTTCTGGATCCCGATGCGGATCAGGGCCCCCACCCCGTCCTGATCCAACGTGACGAACGGGTCGGCCGGCAGGATGTTGGCCTTGAGGTAGTGGGGGAGGAACTTGCCGATGTCATCCCGCGAGAACCCGAAGGTCATCTGCGTTAGGTCGTTGGTCCCGAAGCTGAAGAACTCGGCTTCCTGGGCGATCGCATCCGCGACGACGGCCGCGCGCGGCACCTCGATCATCGTCCCCACGAGGTACTTCAGGCTCACCTGATACCGCGCCATCGTGCGCTTGGCGACGTCATCAATGG
>JAUYPJ010000119.1 GCA_030697665.1 Candidatus Omnitrophota bacterium | reverse complement strand
AAGGATTCCCCCCGCATCCTGAAGCGAAACACGAGATGATGCGCGAGCGGTGGCAGCAGGCTACCCCAGAGCAGCGTGGGCAGTTTCTCAACGAGCATCCGAAGGCCCGGCACGAAATGGCTGAGCAACGTTTGGACCATGCGGCACCGGAGGAGAAAGAGCGGTTTCTTCGTGAACATCCTGGCGCCGCAGAGACGATGAAACGTGAGCGATGGCAACAGGCCAACCCTGAGCAGCGTGAGGAGTTTATGAAAGGGCATCCCGGGGCAGCGCACGACATGGCTCATGAGCGCTGGGAGCACGCGACGCCTGAGGAGAAAGGGCGTTTTCTCCAGGAACATCCGAAGGCCCGGCACGAGATGGCGGAGCAACGCGCGCAGCGCGCGACACCGGGGGAGCGGGCCATATTCCTCAAGGATCATCCGGCCGCTCGTGAGCAGATGACAGAGCGGATGGACCATCGCGGCGAGCGCGCGGGGCAGCCAAGAGAGCGGTTTGAGCACCGCGGCGAGCGCCGGGAGCAGATGAACCGCGGCGTGCGTGACCATGGGCAGGGGCAGGGCCGAGCGGGCGTTGGGCAGGGGGCTGAGCATCGCTCCCCCAAGGCGCATCACCCCGTACAACATCGCGGTGGAGGTCGCAGGTAAGCACGACGTTCGATACCACATCCCCTATTCGATCCGGCGGTCCACATACGGGCCGCCGGTGTTGTTTTGAGGGTTGCCTCAGGGGTAGAATAGGCATCACCGCTCGAGCCTTAACCGAACACAAGGAGCCACGAAGCCGATGAACAAGCGGGTTGGTCTGGTGATCGTCCTGGCGATCGCGCTGATCTTCTTGGCGAAAAACGTCATCGTCAGGTTTGCCGTCACCTCTGGGGTCAAGGCGCTCACCGGCTTGCGATTGAGCATCCGTGACATCGATGTCGGCTGGCTCAACACCAGGCTCGGGGTCACCGGCCTGCGGGTGCTCAATCCCACGGGATTTCACGATGCGGTGATGGTCGATGTGCCGGAGCTCTACATCGATTATGACCTGGGCGCGTTCCTGAAGGGTCAGACTCACTTGGAGGAGATCCGGTTGGATCTCCAAGAGTTGACGGTGATCAAAAACGAACAGGGCGATGTGAACCTGAACGCCTTGCGAACCGTCAAGGCCAGCAAGGAGCCACGGCCTCCTCAGCCGGCGCCGAAGGACACCACGATAGCCTCCAAGCCACCGCAGATCCAAGTCGACCTGTTTGAGCTGCACATCGGTACCGTCGTGTACAAGGATTATTCGGTCAGCCCGCCCCAGGTTCACACCTTCCCCGTAAATGTCCATGAGCGGTTTGAGCACATTACGCATCCCCAGGCCTTGGCCGGCCTGATCATCACGCGGGCGCTGGCCAAGACGACCATCGCTCAGCTTACCCACCTGGACCTGAAGGCGCTCCAGGAAGGGCTCACGGATCTCGTTGGCAAGTCGCTCCAGAAGGCCGTTGGCGAAGTCGGGCAGGGCGCGTTGGATGTCACTGGGCAGGCCGTCCAAGGAACCACCGGCGCCCTGAAGAAGTTGTTGGGGCAGTGAGGCCTGCAGGAAACTTGAGACAGACTTGAGACTTGAGACGTCGGTTGCGTGGACAAAGAGCGCGTGCTACACTACGGCTGACGAGGGAAAACGACCATGCCGGCGCAGAATCACGTCCATCGATTACAGGCCAAAGGTGAACGGTTCTACCGACACCTCAGGGCGCGGCTTGAACCGCGCCACAAAGGTGATATTGTGGCCATTGAGGTGGAGTCAGGCCAGTACATCGTGGGCAAAGATGAGTTGCAAGTCGCCCTCAAGGCTGTGAAGGGGTTCCCCGGCAAGAAGTTTAGCTTTTTCCGCATCGGCTACCCCGCCGTCCACAAGCTGCGCCTCCGCGTATGCTGGAAGGTCGAGTAACCCGCCACGGGGAACCCGTTGTCGCCATTTCTCTCATCCTCCGCAACCGACCGACCAGGTTTCCTGCCGTCGTGGATACCGGATTCAACGGCTACCTCAGTGTTCCCACGCCTTTGCTGGTTCGTGGTGGCTGGCAGGCGATTGGGACGGAGAAATTCGAGATTGCCACTGGCGAGATTGTCGAGCAGGAAATCTATCTTGGTGAAGCAGTCTTCAATGGCAAGCGCGGGCCAGTCTACACCGTGGCGACCCACGCTGATGACATTCTTGTTGGGACCAAACTCCTGCGAGGCAAGGTTCTCACCGTGAATTTTCAAACCAGGCGTGTGATGATCAGATGACTCGACCTGGGGCAAGAGCGCAAACCCGAGCGACAGGGATGTAAGACGTCGCTCCGGATTTTTTTGTCTTGGCGAGGGTGTGGTAGTAGGCGGTAGGCAGGCGGTCCGGATGGGCCGCCGGTTTTTGTTTGCCCTCGCTCAGGCGTATAATAGTCAGGGCGTGGAGATGAAGCAGAAGACCTTTAACACGCTGGCGGGTGTCGTGTTCGTGGTGGTCGCTGTCCTTCATCTGTTCAGACTCCTGTTTCGGTGGGAAGCGGTGATTGGTGGGTGGGCAGTGCCAACGTGGGTGAGCGCTCTTGCGCTTGGGCTGTCCGGGTATTTAGCCCTTTCCGCCTTCAAGCTGAGAAAGTAAGGGAGAAGCTGTACCGGGTTCCAAGCGGTACAATGGGAAGCACCGATGAGCCCTTTCGGAGCGCTGATGCGTGACCTCTGGGATCGGCTGGATCGTCGCATGGTCCGGTTCATGGCGGTGTTTGGCATCTCGATCCTTCGGATCTGTCTTGGGGTGGTCTTTTTCTGGTTCGGGCTGTTGAAGGTGATCGGCAAAAGCCCTGTGGCGGAGCTCGTCGCCCAGACGGTCTACTGGGTCTCACCGCGCGCGTTTGTGCCGTTCTTGGGGGCGTGGGAAATGGTGGTGGGGATCGGGCTGTTGTGCGGATTCGCCACGCGCCTCATCCTCTTCCTCTTTTGGCTTCAGATGGCGGGCACGTTCCTGGTGTTGGTGCTGCGGCCTGATATGGCGTTTCAGGGAGGCAATCCTCTGTTGCTGACGACCGAGGGGGAATTTGTCATCAAGAATCTGGTGCTGATTGCCGCCGGGCTGGTGGTGGGCGGGACCGTTCGGAACGAACGGTAGCGGCGCAAGATGGTCACGCTGGTGCTGGACGGGTATAACGTGATCCACGCGGTGCCGGAGCTGGCGCGGCAGTTGGACCGCAGCCTGGAAGCGGCGCGGGAGGCGCTGGTGAGCCTCTGCCAGGCGTACCAGGCCCGGCGCGGGGACATCCAGCGGGTGTATGTGGTGTTTGACGGGGATCAGGCCTATGCGCGGGGGCCGCAGAGAGATCGGGGCGGGGTCACCGTGCTCTTCACGCAGCGACACGAGGAGGCCGACGATCGGATCTTAGGTCTGATCCGGGCTGACGAGGACCGCACCAGGTTCATCATCGTCTCGAACGACACCTACGTCTTCAACAACGCCCGCGCCCACGGCGTCTCCGTCCTGTCGGTCAAGGAGTTTGCCGCGCAGCTACAACCGGCACGCGCGCCCCGGTTAGAACCTCCTGACGTCGTCGAGAAGGCGACGCTCTCGGCGCGCGAAGCGGACCAGATCACCGAGGAGTACCGGCGCTACCTGCAAGATCTGGGCCGTCCTCAAGAGGAACACTGAAGATAGAGAATGACACTGGGGAATGAGGAAACGGGGAACGACTGATGCATGGAGGGTTGCTGCATGGCGTATGATAAGAATTTGGATGAGCAGGTCTTTGCGAGAGCGTGGCAGGGGGACGGGAGCAAGTTGACGGTCGGGGTGTACTCCTATAATCACGGGCAGAACAAAGTGCAAATCAGCCGAGAGCTCACCGGCGAGGAAGGCAAGCCGTCATTTGCCAAGCTGGGGCGGCTCACCAAGGAAGAGCTGCAGGCCGTGTTACCTCTCTTGCAAGAAGCCCTGACTATGATGGGGTAGGGACCTCCGGCGCGGGACCGTGCGTCGTCGATTCAGTGGCGCGAGCGTGGGGAGGGGCAGAAGCCGTTGA
Organism: Candidatus Omnitrophota bacterium; assembly: GCA_030697665.1. Classification (GTDB taxonomy): domain Bacteria; phylum Omnitrophota; class Gorgyraeia; order Aquiviventales; family Aquiviventaceae; genus JAUYPJ01. Next base: position 24,320 of record JAUYPJ010000119.1, on the reverse strand, counting down.
CGAGTTGCTCCAGATGGGAGAGCTTGGGCGGCTTGCAGACGTAGAGGTCGGCGCCGAGTCCCAGCGCGCCCTGGACGACCTGTTCGTGGTCGGCTGCGCTGAGCATGAGCACCATGGGGGCCGGCCTGAGTTTCTTCAGCCCCCGTAAGGTGTCGATGCCGTTCATCCCCGGCATCAAGAGATCAAGGAGCACCACGTGGGGGTGAAAGATCTTCGCCAGCGCCACCGCTTCTTCTCCCGTGCAGACCGCCCTCACCTCGTACTCTTTCAGGGAAAAGTAGTGCGCCAGCAGCTGACAGACTTTCTCTTCGTCATCCACAATCAGCAGCTTTGATCGGATTCGTCCTTGAGGAGATTCCTGCCCTTCCTGCATGGCGCTCACTGGCTCCTCTTGGAAAGGATACCTGATAGTGCCTCCAGGAGGCAACATGGGACTTCACATTTAGGTCTCTCGCCTTTACAGTAATCCGAAGGCGGTGTTATACTAGCGACAATTCTCTTGAGGCGAGGTTACGGTGGCGGGGCATTCGAAGTGGGCCGGCATCAAGCACAAGAAAGCCGTCGTGGATGCCCAGCGAGGCAAGCTCTTCTCGAAGGTCATCCGGGAGCTGACCGCAGCCGCGCGCCTGGGTGGGGGCCATCCGGAGGCGAATCCCCGATTGCGCTTGGCGGCGCAGAAGGCCCGCGAAGCGAACGTGCCCAAGGACGTCGTCGAGAAGGCGATCAAGCGGGGCACCGGCGACCTGCCTGGCATGAGCTACGACGAGATGGTGGTGGAGGGCTACGGTCCAGGGGGGGTGGCCATCTTGGTCGAGGCGCTCACGGATAACAAAAATCGCACGAGCGCGGAGCTGCGGAGCCTCTTCTCGCGTCTGGGTGGGAACCTCGCCGGCGCCGGCAGCGTGTCGTGGCAGTTCCAGAAGCGGGGGCTCATCGTGCTGGCCGCCAAGGGGCTCAGCGAGGAGCGGGTGATGGAGATCGTCGTGGAGGCGGGGGCGGAGGATTTGAAAGTCGAGGGGGATCAGTTCACCGTGACGACGTCGCTCCAGGCCTTCGAGACGGTCAAGCAGGCGCTCCAGCAGGCCGCTATCCCATGGGAGTCGGCCGAGGTGACGATGATCCCCTCTTCCGCCGTGCGGGTGGACGATCCGTCCCAGGGCAAGGCGTTGCTGGCGCTGCTCGATGCGCTGGAGGACCACGACGATACGCAGCACGTGTACGCGAACTTCGATATCCCGGACGCCATTCTGGCCGAGCATGCGGCTGCCTGAGACGCGGTGAGGGCGTGCCGCGGGCATGGTCATTCTGGGGATTGACCCCGGCCTCAACGTGACAGGGTACGGAGTGATCGCGACGTTTGACCACCAGCTTCGGGTCGTCGTGGCAGGCGACATCCGGCCTCCCCACGGCAAACCGATGCCCGAACGTCTGGCCTACCTCCACCGGGCGCTCAACGCCGTCGTGACCTCCCAGCGGCCTGACGTGGTCGTGCTGGAGATGATCTTCACCCACCAGCGGTACATCGGGACCGCCGCCCTGATGGCCCATGCGCGCGGGATCTGCTGCCTTGTGGCTGAGGAACATCAGGTCCCTCTCGTTGAGTATCCGCCGGCTCGCGTCAAACAGGCGCTGACCGGGCACGGAGCGGCCTCCAAGGAGCAGGTGGCGCGGCTGGTCATGCAGTGGTTGGACTGTCGCAAAGGTCCCTGGTCGCTGGATGCCACCGATGCGCTGGCCTTGGCGATCGCCCACGCCCACATGCAGCGCCAACAACAACGCATGCCCCAGCAAGGCCACAGGAACGCGAGGGCGAGGTGGCGAGCTCTTGGGGTGGGGGGGAGATGATCACTCGGCTGCGAGGTATCCTGCGCGAGCAGACCGAGACGCATGTGCTCTTGGAGGTCAACGGGGTATCCTACGAGGTCCTCGTCCCGCCGTCGATCCTCCGCCTCCTCTCGGAACGGCTGGGAGCTCAGGGAGAGCTTGAGTTGGTGACGTTCCACTACCACCACCTGGAGGTGGGCCGCGGCATTCCGATGTTGATCGGCTTCCTGAACGAGATCGAGCGGGAGTTCTTCGCGCGGTTCATCTCGGTCTCGGGCGTGGGGCCTCGGGCGGCGCTCAAGGCGCTGACCCTCCCCATCCCCACCATCGCCCAGGCCATCGACGAGGGCGACCTGAGCCTACTGCGGTCGTTGCCCGGCATCGGAGAACAGCGGGCCAAGGAGATCGTGGCCAAGCTGCAGGGCAAGGTGGGGAAGTACGCGCTCATCCAGACCAAAGCGATGCTGCCGCCGGCCCCCGACGTGCAGCAGGCCGCGTTGGAAGAGGAGGCGGTGGCGATTCTTCTGCAGTTGGAATACAAGAAGCCTGAGGCCAAGCAGATGGTCCGCGCCGCCTTGGAGCGCAACCCCAAGGTCACCACCGCGGAAGGGCTCCTGAATGAGGTCTACCGCCAGCAACGCCTGGGGGCCGAATCCCGTCAGCCGACCGCCCTGGTGGGACATGAAGCCCGTTGAGGACCTCGTGCGAAGAGCGAGGCGATCCGTGGCGCGGTCGTCACCGGCCTCAGAGCCGTCGGCCAAGGCCGGCAGGCGCGGAGGCGAGGTGACGCCCAATTCGCTGCCGGATCGATCGGGACCTGCCGTCCCGGCTGCCATCGAGGCGGACGAGGAGCAGATCCTGAACCTCAGCCTGCGGCCCAAGCGGTTCGACGAGTTCGTCGGGCAGGCGCGGGTGGTGGAGAATCTGCGGGTGGCCATCCAGGCGGCGACCAGCCGAGGGGAACCGCTGGAGCACCTGCTGCTGGCGGGTCCGCCGGGGCTCGGAAAGACGAGCATCGCCCACATCGTCGCCCAGGAGATGGGCGCAAAGGTCACCGCCACCAGCGGCCCCGCCATTGAGCGGGCGGGCGATCTCATCGGCATCCTCACGAACCTCGGACAGGGCGATGTTCTGTTCATCGATGAGATCCATCGGCTCTCGAAGGTGGTGGAAGAGTTCCTCTACCCGGCCATGGAGAACTTTGAGATCGACTTCGTGATCGACAAAGGTCCCTACGCCAAAACCATCAAGTTCCACCTCAAGCGCTTCACCTTGATCGGCGCGACGACGCGATCGGGCCTGCTCTCCAACCCCCTCCGCAGCCGCTTCGGCATGACGTATCACCTGGAGTTCTACCAGCCTGATGAGCTCGTGGAGGTGGTGCGGCGCTCTGCCGGCATCCTGGGCGTTGCGCTGGAGTCGGATGCTGCACGGATCATTGCGGAGCGCTCCCGCGGCACCCCGCGGGTGGCGAATCGCCTCCTGCGCCGGGTGCGCGACTACGCGCAGGTGAAGGGCGGCGGGCGCGTCTCCAAGGAGGTGTCCGAAGCCGCCCTCTCGGCGCAGGGGGTGGACGGCTTCGGCCTGGATGCGTTGGACCGCCGGGTGCTCACGATCCTCATCGACTTCTACAGCGGGGGGCCGGTCGGCATCGATGCGTTGGCCGCGGCGCTGAACGAAGAGCGCGATACCATCGTGGACGTTGTGGAGCCGTACCTGCTCTCCGTGGGATTGCTCAAGCGCACCGCCCGCGGGCGAAAAGCCACCCGCCTCGCGTATCAGCACGTGGCCCGCGTCAAAGGGCAGGGGCTGGAGCTCTTCGCTTCCTCCTCATGACGCCTGAGCTGCAGCCGCTGGGTCGAGCGCTGATCTTCTTCGGGGTGATCCTGGCCGGCTTTGGCCTCCTCCTGCTGATGGTGCCGAAGATCCCATGGCTGGGTCGTCTGCCGGGGGACTTCCTCATCCAGCGAGGGCGTTTTTCCTTTTACGTTCCCCTGGCGAGCTGTCTGGCGGCCAGCCTGTTGCTGAGCGTCTTGCTCTGGGTGATCGGCCGATTCCGCCGTTGAGCGCGCCCATGACGGCCTGTCGCACGCGCAATCTGTGGTTCGTCGTTGGAGTGGGCCTGAGTCTCGGCGCGCCGACCACGCGGGCCCAACCCAACCCTGAGTGGATTCGGGTGGCCGTCGTGCGACAGGATGCCCAGGCGGATCTGCAAATCCATGGGCGCTTCACGATCCGTGCGCTGCACACCGGCGATCCGATTCAAGAGGGACGTCGGCTGCCCCCCGTCGTCGTCAAGGCCCTCCCGGAGGGCATCGCGGTGGGGGAAGCGGTCCTCCCGTTTTTCGGCGTGCGCATCGAGCCGGCAAGCGACTCCACCATCAGTCTGAATGGGAGACGGCTGCGCGGCGCCGTGGAGATCGTTCGCCAGAACAACCTGACGTTGCTGGTCGTCAACCACGTGGCGTTGGAGGACTATCTCCGGGGGGTCCTCAGCAAAGAGGCTCCGGACTACTGGCCGGATGAGGCGCTGCGGGCGATCGCGATTGCGGCGCGCACCTACGCGCTCTCCCAGCGACTGAGCAAGGCATCGGCGGACTACGATGTGACCGGCGACGTCATGTCGCAGGACTACGGCGGCAAGACCGGGGAGAAAGCCAACACGACGCGCGCCGTAAAGGCCACGCGAGGATGGATCGTGACCTACCAGGGGCGGGTGTTTCCCACCTTCTACCATTCCACCTGTGGGGGGCTGACGGAGCATGCCCGCGTGATGGGACCCTTTGACCTGCAGCCGTTACGCGGCGGGATGGCCTGCACCTTCTGCTCCGCTTCGCCCTTTTATCGGTGGCAACGCCGGCTCACGAGGGCCGACGTCGGCTGGGCGCTGCGCAACAGCCCCCACGGATCCGTGGGGGCGGTCAGCGATGTGCAGGTGACTCGACGGGACGACACGGGGCGGGTGGAGCAGGTGACGGTCACCGGCTCCCAGCGCGTCCTGCGGTTGACGGGCATCGATGCGCGCGCGCTGTTTGGATTTGATCGGATCCGCAGCCTGGCGTTTTCCATCACGCCTCTTGGAGAGGCGTTTCTGCTGGACGGCCGCGGCTGGGGACACGGGGTGGGGCTCTGCCAGTGGGGGACCGCGGAGCTGGCTCGGCGCGGGTTTTCCGCCCCGGAGATCCTCGCCGTGTACTATCCGGGCTGTACGCTGGTGCAGCTCAAGGATCACCCATCATGGTGAGAGGAGACTAAAGAGATGCCGGATCCATCTGTCGCCGCCCCAGGGCCGCTGGCGATGTTGCCCATGTTCGTCGTGGTGCCCCTCATCTTTTACCTCCTCGTCTTTCGACCGCAGGCTACCGCCAGGAAGACCCATGAGCGGATGCTCAAAGATTTAAAGAAGCACGATGAGGTGGTGACGGTCGGGGGACTCTTCGGCACCGTGGTGAATGTCAAACCGGAGAGCGTGACCTTGCGGATCGATGAGAACGTGCGGGTGGAAGTCGAGAAATCGGCCATTACCCGCTTGGTGAAATCCCGGGATGAATCCAAAGCTGAGGGGGGTGTACGGTGAATGCTGCACACCGTAAACTGTCCACTGTAAACGTTCAGGACACATGCCGACTAGCTTGAAGTGGCGTCTCCCGCTTGTCCTGGCGGTCGTGGGGGCCGCGGCCTGGTATACGTTCCCGCTCTCCACGCGGATCAACCTGGGGTTGGATCTGCAAGGGGGGATGCATCTCGTCTTGCGGGTGGACACGGCCGCCGTTCCCGCCGAGGGGCGCAACACCGATGTGACGGCGGTGGCGCTGGAGATCATCCGCAACCGCATCGACCAGTTCGGCGTGCGCGAGCCCCTCATCCAGCGCCAGGGCCTCGACCACATCTTGGTGCAGCTGCCGGGTATTACGGATCGCGAGCGCGCGCTCAAGCTGATCGGACAGACCGCGCTGCTGACGTTCCAGTTGGTGTCGGATAACGATCGGCTCCTCCAGCAGGCCCTTGACGGGAGGCTCGCCAGCGGCTTCGAGCTGGCCGAGGAGGAGAGCGGCGGCCCGCTCCTGCTCGACACCGACGAGGCCCTCACCGGCGCCGTCTTGTCGGACGCCTGGGTGGAAGCGGGGGAGCTTGGGCTGCCGGAGGTCAGCTTTCGGCTCACGCGAGAGGGGGCCAAGGCGTTTGGCCGCCTCACCGGCGCGAACATCAATCGGCGCCTCGCCATCGTCTTGGATGGCAAGGTCAAGTCCGCCCCGGTCATCCAGAGCCGAATCACCGATTCCGGCCGGATCACCGGTCGCTTCACCCGAGAGGAAGCGCATGACCTGGCCATCGTCCTCCGGGCAGGGGCGTTGCCGGCGCCCATCGCCATTGAAGAGGAACGCACCGTCGGCCCGACGCTTGGGAGGGATTCGATCCGGGCTGGGGTGACGGCGACGATGGTGGGCGGCGCCTTGATCGTCGCCTTCATGGTGGGTTACTACTGGCTCGCCGGTTTCGTGGCGGTGGGCGCGCTGCTGCTGAACCTCCTGCTCATCTCCGGGGGGCTGGGCTATTTCCACGCGACGCTCACGCTGCCCGGGATTGCCGGCATGATCCTCACGCTCGGGATGGCGGTGGATGCGAACGTGTTGATCTACGAGCGGATTCGAGAAGAGATGCGTGGAGGCGCAGGCCGCCCGTTGAGTCTGGCGATCGATGCGGGCTATGCCAAGGCGTTTTCCGCCATTGTGGACTCCAACGTGACCACCATCATCGCCGCGATCTTCCTCTACTGGTTCGGGACCGGGCCGATCAGGGGCTTTGCCACGACGCTGGCCATCGGGATCCTGGCCAGCATGTTCACCGCGATCTTCGTCACGCGCGTCATCTTCGATCTGCTGCTCGGGGCTGGACGGCTCACGCGGCTGCCGATGCTCCAGCTCATCGGGCAGACAACGCTCGACTTCATCAGCAGACGGCGTCTGTGCTACGGGCTGTCGCTGGCGGTCCTCGCCGTCGGCATGACCGCGTTCGTCCTGCGGGGCCCTGCGCGCTACGGGATCGACTTCACAGGCGGGCTGTTGCAGGAATACCGGCTGGCCCAACCCGCGACGGCGGAACAGCTCCGCGCGAGCCTCGCCAAGGTGGGCCTGGGCGATGCGGTGATCCAGCAGTTCGGCAGCCCGACCGAGTGGCTGATTCGCACGGCGGATCACACCGAAGCGGCCATCGCCGCGACGACGGCTCGGGCCCGTGAGGCGATCTACGCCGACTACGCAGACGCCTCGCCGGAGATGGTGCGTCTTGAGCAGGTCGGGCCGGCGGTCGGGGCGATCCTCCGCCAAAAGGCGTGGTTGGCGATTGCCTGGTCGATGCTCGGCATCCTGCTGTACGTCGCCGTGCGGTTTCGGCATATGGATTTCGGGGCCGCCGGCGTCATCGCCCTCATCCACGATGTGGTCATCGCGGCGGGAACCCTGTGCCTGTTGGGCCGCCAGATCGATCTCATCACCGTGGCCGCGTTGCTGACGATCGCCGGTTTTTCCATCAACGACACCATTGTGATTTACGACCGGGTGCGGGAGAACCTCTCCCTCCAACGGAAGTTGGGGCTCGCGGAGATCATCAACCTCAGCATCAACCAGACCCTGGGGCGGACGTTGCTGACATCGTTGACGGTCATCTTGGCGGTCGTGGCGCTCTATGGGTTCGGAGGGGAAGTCCTGCGCGATTTTTCACTGTGTCTGCTGGTGGGGTTTGTCTCCGGTGTCTACTCGACGGTCTACATCGCCTCCGCCCTGGTCGTGACATGGCGTCGCCTGTTCCAGCCGAAGCGAGCCTAATCCACGCCCAGATGCAGACGCTCTGGCGCGTGCGTCCTGCCGATCCGATGCGGGCCAAGGCGCTCGCCACCGCCCTCGACCTGGATCCCGTCACCGCCCAACTGCTGCTCCATCGCGGCGTGACGGATGGGGCTTCCGCCAACCGATTCCTCCATCCGCGCCTCAACGGCCTGGCGGATCCTGAGGAGCTGCCGGATCTGTCCCGCGCCATGGCACGGCTGAGGCAGGCCATCGCCCGGCGCGAGCCGATCCTCATCTTCGGAGATTCTGATGTGGACGGCCTGACGGCGAGCGTGATCCTCTATGAGGTCCTGAAGGCGTTGGGGGCGATCGTCCACGCACGGCAGGCCAACCGTCTCATGGACGGGTATGGGCTCCCGGAGAGGGTCATTCAGTTTGCCTGTCGTGCCTCGATCAAGATCCTCATCCTGGTGGATTGCGGGACGAACCAGGCCGAGGCGGTGCGCGAGCTGGCGGCCCACGGCATCGAGACGATCATCGTCGATCACCACGTTCCCCTTGAGGGCTTCGCGCAGCCGTATGCGCTGATCAACCCACATGGTGACGCTGGGGGTCGCTGCCGCGAGTTATCCAGCGCGGGACTCGCGTTCAAAGTCGCACAGGCGTTCTTCCAGGACGGCGCGCAGGAGCGTCTGATGGCGTATCTCGATCTCGCCGCCTTGGGGATCTTGGCCGATTACATGCCGTTGCGGCAGGAAGCTCGCGTCATCGTCTCGGTCGGGCTACGGCACCTGGTTCAGAGCCTGCGCCCTGGGCTGCGTCGGCTCTGCGAGGCGACGCGGACGTCAGCGCCGGAGCCTGCGCAGGTGCTGAGGCGTCTAGTGCCACGGCTGAATGCGTGTGGACGACTTGGGGATGCCGCGGCGGCCTGGCGCCTATTGCTCCGCGGGGACGCCCATCGAGTGGACACGTGCTTTGCCGAGGCGGAAGCGGCGCATGCGAGGCTCAAACGCCTGTATCGCCAGGTCTTCAGCGAAGCGGAGGAGCACGTCAGCCGACTCCACTTCGGGGAGGAGCTCGTGATCGTGGTCAGCCGATCCGGTTGGCCGCAGGGGTTGATGGGACCGCTGGCGTCTTCCTTGGCGCAGCGCTACGGGCGGCCGGCCATTGCCATCGCCTTGGGGGCATCCCGCGGAGTGGGATCCGGACGCTCAGAGGCCTCCTTCAACTTACTGGAAGCGCTCCAGGCATGCCGCGAGGCGCTCGTCCAATTCGGCGGGCATGCCCAGGCGTGCGGGTTGACGATTGAGCGCACCCAGTTGAAGCGGTTTCGGGAGTTGATCAACGAGCGGGCCAAGTTGATGATGGGGCGTCAGGGGCTGCGTCCCATGCGGACGGCGGATCTCGAGATGCCGCTCGGCCGTGTACAGCCCCAGTGGGTTGAGGAGATGGAGCGTTTTGCCCCGTACGGGCACGGCAATGATCGTCCGACCGCCGTCATCCGCCACCTCACCATCGAGCCCAGGTCGTCTCGAACGGCCGTCCTCTCGGACGGCACGATCCGGCTCGTCGGCAGGGGACGCTGGGCCACGCTGGCGTCTTGTGACCGGCACGACGTGATCGCCAGTCCGGCGTTGGTGGGGCGGGAGGTCGTGCTTACGGTGAGCGACGTGAGGGGTTCAACGGGGCCTTCGGAACCCGCCCAGACTTCAGGCACGACGTACAGACGCGGACTCGCCTGATCGTCCCATTGAAGGTGACGGTCGCCCGTTGAAGGTTTGGCAGGAAGCGTCGGAGGTTGACCCGCACCGTTCGCCGTCCCACCCCACCCCGCTTCTTCAGCATCCCTCGGTGGGTGACCGCGCTGCCGACGACCGAACGCTTGCCACAGATTGCGCACACACGCATAGTACCACCAATTATACACGGCCCGTCATGGTGACACAAGCCGTCCGTCAACAGCCGCAAGCGCTCCGGTACATCAAGGGGGTCGGTCCACGCCGCCTGACGGATCTCCAGCGGCTTGGGCTGGAGACGGCTGAAGATGCCTGTTACTACCCCCCGCGCCGCTACGAAGATCGGCGGCACCTTGCGGCCATTCGGGACGTGAAACCCGGCGACGTCGTCACCGTGCGGGGCTGCGTGTTGGCGAGAGACCTGCGAAGGCTCCGTGGCGGCCAGACGATTTTCGAGGCGGCGATCGGAGATGCCACAGGGGTGTTGCACAGCCTGTGGTTCAACCAGCCCTACCTCGCCCAGCAGCTCAAGAAGGGCGATGAGCTGGTACTGTACGGGCGCATCGAGTCATCCGGTTCGCGCCCTCGGATGGTGCACCCTGAGATGGAACGGGTGGAGGGGGACGACGAGGCTTCGCTGCACATGGGGCGGATCGTGCCGATCTATCCGCTGGTCAGCGGCGTCAGCCAGCGGTGGCTCCGGCAGGTGATTGCAGGGGTGCTGGAGCGCTTCAGCGTGGCCCTCAACGATCCGCTTCCCGAGCCGTTGCGTCGAGCGAAGGGGTGGCCCGGCGTCGCTGAAGCGGTCCGCGAGATCCATTTTCCGACCTCATGGGAATCGCTCAAGACGGCTCAAGAGCGGTTGGCGTTTGAGGAGTTATTCGTGTTGCAGGCGGCGCTTGCCCAGCGTCGGGCCAGGGCGGTGGCGACGCGTAAGCCGCAGCGCTATCAGCGGGAGGGGGCGTTGGTCCACGCGGTCCGGCAGCGCCTGCCCTTTTCGCTGACCACCAGCCAACAGCGGGCGATCGAGGAGATCCTCACCGACCTCTGCCGCCCGTCCCCCATGTCCCGGCTCCTGCAGGGGGATGTCGGTTGCGGAAAAACCGTCGTGCTGGCCCTGGTCATGGCGGTCGCCGTCCAGAGCGGCTACCAGGTGGCGCTCATGGCGCCCACCGAGCTGCTCGCCACCCAGCACGCCCACGTGATGAGGCAGTACCTCGGTCCGCTGGGCGTCTCCGTTGGGCTGCTGTCGCAGGGGGTGAAGGCGGACCAGCGGAGGCGGCGGCAGGAGGACGTGGCGCGGGGCGCGCTCGATGTCGTGGTTGGGACGCACGCCTTGATCCAAGCGCCGCTGACCTTCCGGCGCCTCTCGCTGGTCATCATCGATGAGCAGCACAAGTTCGGCGTCGCCCAGCGAGCCCATCTGGCCAAGAAGGCCGAAGCCCCGGATGTGCTGGTGCTGACGGCCACGCCCATCCCCCGCACGTTGGCCTTGTCCCTGTACGGGGATCTCGCCGTCTCGACCATTACCGAGCTGCCCCCGGGCCGCAGGCCCATCGACACGCGGTGGATGGGCGAGGCCCAGCGCCAGGGGCTGTATGCGATGGTGCGTCAACAGCTTGCGCAGGGGCGCCAGGGCTATATCGTCTACCCCCTCGTTGAGCCGTCGTCCGCTGAAGAGGCCTCGGCCGGCGAAGCGGAAGCTCCTCTCACGCCGTCGATCCATCTGCAGCGTGTGCGGATGCGCAGCGACCTGAGGGCGGCAACCCAGATGGCCCGCCACCTTCAGGAGGAGGTGTTCCCGGAGTTTCGGGTCGGCCTGCTCCATGGGCAGATGTCGTCGAGAGACAAGGAGCGGACGATGCAGGCGTTTGCCGGCGGGGCGCTGCAGCTGCTGGTGTCGACGGTGATCGTCGAGGTGGGCCTCGACGTCACGAACGCGACGATCATGGTGATCGAGCATCCTGAGCGGTTCGGCTTGGCTCAGCTGCATCAGCTCCGAGGGCGGATCGGACGGGGGACGCACCCGGCGGCCTGTGTGGTGGTGAGCGATGCGACGGATGAGGCGGCACGCCAGCGGCTGACCACGTTCGTCCAGACGACCGACGGCTTCGAGTTGGCTGAGAGAGATTTGGAGCAGCGGGGACCTGGCGCATTGTTCGGCGGCCAACAGCATGGAGGGGCGAGGCTTCGGATCGCCTCGCTCTTGCGGGATCGCGCGCTGCTCGAGCTCGCCCGACGGGAGGCGACCACGCTCATGGCGCGTGACCGAGAGCTGCGCGGCCCATCGGTGGCGGCGCTTCGCCAGCGGCTGGCGCGGTTCCGGCAGCAGCTCGGCTGACCGCATGGTGCGCATCACCGGAGGACAGTTCAAGGGGCTTTCGTTGCGGGTGCCTCGAGCGTTGCGCGCAACGGAGGCCAAGGTGCGTCAGGCCCTCTTCAACATCTTGGGCGATGCTATCGAAGGCGCGCGGGTCGTCGATGCGTTTGCCGGCAGCGGGGCGATCGGGCTGGAGGCGCTGTCTCGGGGCGCGGCCTTTGTCGCGTTCCTTGAATCCGCCACGGAGGCCGTGATGGCCATCCGTGACAACCTCACCCGCCTGGGACCCCAGGTGCCTCGAACGGCATGGCGGCTTCTCCATCTGGAGGTGGAGCATGGGCTGCGGACGCTCGCCGGCACTGAGCGGCCCTTTGACCTGGTGGTCTGCGACCCCCTGTACTGCAGCGAGGAGGGAAAAAAGGCCTTGAAGGCCGTGGGGGAGTATGCTATCCTCGCTCCTGCTGGGATTGTCGTCGTCGAGCACGACCACCGCACGGTCCTGCCGTCGGCGATGGGTTTTCTGCAGCAGGGCAAGCGGCACCGGTATGGTGGAACGGTGCTCTCTTTTTATCACATGACCTCGGCTCAGCCGACCACGAGCGGCCCTGGCGGGACCAGGGCGCCCTCTCCGCACCATGACGATACGCGCGATCTACCCCGGGACGTTTGACCCCGTCACGTACGGCCATCTCGACCTCATCACGCGCGCGCGCACGATCTTCGATGAGGTGATCGTCGCCGTGGCGCACCATGCGGGGAAAGTCCCCCTCTTTTCGGTCCAGGAGCGGGTGCAGCTCCTCCAGCGGGTGACCCGACAGATGCCAGGCGTCGTGGTGGACCACTTCGATTCCCTGGTGGTGGACTATGTGCGCCGGAAGCGGTGCCGGGTGATGCTCCGCGGCCTGCGCATGCTCTCCGATTTCGAGTACGAGTTCCAGATGGCGCTCACCAACCGTAAGCTCTTCGACGGGGTGGAGACGATCTTCATGATGCCGTCGGAGGCCTACGCCTACCTGTCGGCGCGGCTCATCAAGGAGGCGGGGGCGCTTGGAGCCGATCTGTCCGCGTTCGTCCCGCCGGTGGTGGCCACCGCGTTGCGCCAGAAGCTGCGCCATGGGAGGAGCCGTGGTGTCGCCCCTCGATGAAGATCTCCGTCAGCGGGGTCCCTGCGGAAGGGATGACGGATCGCGCGACCTATGATCCGGCGCCGATGGATATGGAACGGCTCGACATCCACCTGCGTGAGCCGTTCGTCGCAGAGGCGTTCATCAGGAAGGTCGGTCAGGAGCTGGTAGTCAAGGCGGACATCCGTTGCCCGCTGTCACTGACGTGCGCGCGATGCCTGGAGGAGTTCCCCTCAATGGTGACCACACAATCCATCTTGAGCTACAAGGTCCAGCCCACCGACGTGGTGGACATCACAGAGGACATCCGCCAGGAAATCATCCTGGCGTATCCCATGATTCCCGTCTGTCGGGCCGAGTGCAAAGGGCTCTGCCGGTCGTGTGGTCAGAATCTGAACGTGGGCGCGTGCCGTCATCACCTGGTGCCGTAACCGCCTCGGCGGCGTGCGGAGGAATGGGGTCCTGATGTGCTCGCCAACAGGGGGTTCGTGAGCATGGCGTTGCCGAAGCGCAAGCATTCCAAATCCCGTCGTGATAAAAGTCGAACGCACTGGAAGCTGTCCGTCCCGTCGTTGACGAAATGCCCCCAGTGCGCCCGCGTGGTCCGTCCGCACCGCGTGTGTCCCCAGTGCGGCTACTACCGGGGCCGACACACCGTCCTCGTGCGTGAGCCGAAGGCCGAGCCGTCCTAAGAACACCTAAGAGGGAGGCTCCATGAAGATCGCGCTCGATGTCATGGGGAGCGACACGGCGCCGGCCACGGAAGTGGCCGGAGCGATTCGGGCCGCCCGGGAGCTCCCCGTCGAGATCCTCCTCGTCGGCAAGCGGGAGGCGATTGAGAAAAGCCTCGCCGGCTACGCCAGGCGTCCCCGCAACCTGTCGATCGTCCACGCCCCCGAAGTCATCGGGATGGAGGAATCCCCGGTGGCCAGCATCCGGAAGAAGCGCGACTCCTCCATCAACGTCGGCGTGCAGCTCTTGAAGGAGCGCGCCGCCGATGCTTTCGTCTCGGCGGGCAATACGGGGGCGGTCGTCTCGGCCAGCACGCTGCTGGTCGGCCTCCTCCCCGGCATTGAGCGCCCCGGCATCGCCATCGTCCTGCCCGGCGTGAAGGGGGATACGCTCCTCATCGACGTCGGCGCCAACATCGATCCCCGTCCGTTGCATCTGGTGCAGTACGCGCTCATGGGTGAAGCCTACGTGCGCTACGTCATCGGCAAGGCCAGACCCACCGTGGGGCTCCTCAACGTCGGCGAAGAGGCCACGAAGGGCACGGACTTCACCAAGGAGACCTACGGAATGCTGGAGGCCTCCGGGCTGAACTTCGTCGGCAACGTTGAGGGCCACGACATCTTCTCCGGCGAGGTGGACGTCATCGTCTGCGATGGGTTTGCGGGGAACGTCGCCTTGAAGACGGCCGAGAGCCTCGCGCGCGCCATCAGCGTCTTGCTCAAGCGCTCGCTGGCGATGAGCCCCATCACGCGGCTTGGCGCCTGGTTGGCCCGCGATGCGTTCGTCCAGCTGCGCAAGGAGGTGGACTATGCGGAGCACGGGGGTGCCCCCCTGTTCGGGGTGGACGGCATCTCCATCATTGCGCACGGGGCCTCCAGCAGCAAGGCGATCAAGAACGCCATCCGGGTCGCCTACGAATCGGTTCGCCATGAGCTCAATCGCCACATGGTCGAAGCCGTCCACGTCTACACCCAGCACGCGCAGAGATGAGGCGATCCACCCCTCCCCGCCGCAGCCGTTCCTCCACCCGCATCGGGGTGCGGGGGCTGGGGATGTACGTCCCGCCGAAGGTCCTCACGAACGTTGACCTCGAAAAGATGGTCGATACCAACGATGAGTGGATCCGGACGCGGACCGGCATCTGTGAGCGGCGGGTGGCTGAGCCGGGGACGGCCTCGAGCGACCTCGCCTACAAGGCGGCCCAGGAAGCGCTCACGCAGGCGGAGCTTGATCCGAAGGACGTTGAGCTGCTGATCGTCGCGACCACCACCCCGGACATGCTGTTTCCTTCGACGTCCTGCCTCGTGCAGGAGCGTCTGGGGGCCTCTTCCGCGGTGTGCTTCGATCTCTCGGCGGCATGCTCCGGGTCGATCTTTGCGATCATCACCGCGCAGCAGTACCTCCTGACCGGCCGCTATCGTAACGCGCTGGTCGTCGGGGCCGAGGTGCTCTCCAGCTTCATCGACTGGACCGACCGCTCCACCTGCGTGCTCTTTGGGGACGGGGCGGGCGCCTGTGTCCTGGCGCCGGTGAGGCGCGGCGGGATCTTGGCGACCGATATGGGCTCGGACGGCTCGGCCGCGCAACTCCTCTACATGCCGGGGGGCGGCTCCAAGCATCCGCCGTCTCACGCCTCCGTGGATCAGCGCTTGCATTTCCTCCGCATGAACGGCACCGAGATCTTCAAGTTGGCCGTGCGGCGCATGGCCAACTCCGCCAAACGGGTCGTCAAGGCGGCCAAGCTTGATCCGCGCGAGGTGGACTGTTTCATTCCTCACCAGGCCAACACCCGGATTATCGAGGCGGTGGCCAAATGGGCCGATCTGCCCATGGAGAAGGTGTACATGAATCTGCAACGGTATGGGAACACCTCTGCGGCCTCCAACCTCATCGCGCTCTACGAAGCCGTGAGAGACGGCGTGATCCAGCGTGATGACCATGTGGTCATGGTGGCCTTCGGAGCCGGCCTCACCTGGGGCTCGTTACTCCTCCAGTGGTAATTCCCCGACGAGTCCATAGTCCACAGTCCATAGTCCATCCACAAGGCCTTGACTATGGACTACGGACTATCGACTATGGACTGGACTGATGGGAAGTGGAGTTGCGTATTTATTTCCGGGGCA
The DNA here is from genome assembly GCA_030697665.1 of Candidatus Omnitrophota bacterium. Classification (GTDB taxonomy): domain Bacteria; phylum Omnitrophota; class Gorgyraeia; order Aquiviventales; family Aquiviventaceae; genus JAUYPJ01. Next base: position 8,675 of record JAUYPJ010000119.1, on the reverse strand, counting down.
GGGGGCCCAACTGGTGGGCATGGGGAAGGCGTTCTACGACCGCTTTGAGGCTTCCCGATCCATCTACCGGCGGGCGAATACCCACCTGGGATTCGACGTGGCCGCCCTGTGCTTTGAGGGGCCTCAGGAGGAGCTCACGAAGACCGAGAAGTGCCAACCCGCCCTCTTCGTGACCTCTATCGCAGCGTTTGCGGCCTTCCATGAGCTGGCGCCCTCCGCCAAGCCGGTTGGGGCGGCGGGCTTGAGCTTGGGAGAGCTGACGGCGCTGGTCGTCGCTGACGCCCTCAAGTTCACCGATGGGCTCTACCTCGTCCAGGCCCGCGCCGACACGATGGCGGAGTGCGTCGCGCACCACCAGGGTGCGATGCTGGCGGTCATCGGGTTTTCGAGGGAGGTCATCCAGCAGCTCTGCGACGAGTCCGGGGCCTGGGCGGCCAACTACAATACCCAGGACCAGGTCGTGCTCTCGGGGATCGTGGAGGCCGTTGAGAAGGCCGAAGCCCTGGCCAAGGCCAAGGGCGCCAAGCGCGTGGTCAGGCTGGACGTCGTCGGGGCATTCCACTCCCCGCTGATGCAGCCGGCCGCCGGCAAGTTCAGGCAGGTGGTGGCCAACGTTGACATCCGGCCTCCGATCTTCCCAGTCATCAGCAACGTCACCGGCAAGCCCGTGCAGAGCCCTGATGAGATCCGGGAGCTGCTCGTCAAGCAGATCGTCAGCCCCGTGCTGTGGGAGATCTCCATGCGGCATCTCATCCGAGCGGGCGCGACCCACGCCATCGAGTTTCCTCCGGCGCGGACGCTGACGGCGCTCCTCCGGCGGATCGACAGCGCGGTCAAGGGGCTTGCGGTGAACGAACCGAAGGACCTCGAGGGGTTGACGGAAGGAAGCGCTGCGCAGTAAACCGCACGATCAGACGATCTCCAACATCCGCTCGCGCCGTCGCGCTCTCGCGCTCCGGCACTCCCATCGCCCACCCACCTTCGGTGGGTGCCCGGGCTCGGTCGTCGGCTTGTTGATGGGGGTCTTAGACGATCTCCAACATCCGCTGGATCGGAACAATAGCCTGTTTGGCGACCTGCGGATCCACTGTTACCACGTGCTGCAGCTTGACCAGCGACATGAAGACTTTTTCGATCGTGTTGCGCTGCATGTGGTGGCAGGTGGCGTGCTCGCTGGCCGGGTAGAACGTCTTGTCGGGGTGCTGCGTGCGCAGTCGGTTGAGCAAGCCGGTCTCCGTCGCGATGATGAACTCCCGGGCGGGGGAGCGGGCGACGTGCTGCACCATTCCCTCCGTCGACAGGATCTGATCCGCGAGGTCCATCTGCTTCGTCGTGCAGCCGCACTCCGGGTGCATCAGGAATTCCGCCTCCGGGTGCTCCTCGCGCAAGCGGTCCACCTGTTCCGGCAGGATCGCTGCATGGGCTGGGCAGTAGCCCTTCCAGAGGTGGATCTTCCGCCTCGTCTTGGCCTTCAGGAAGCTGCCGAGGTAGTAATCGGGCACGAAGAGGATCTCCTTCTCAGCGGGGATGTGCTCGAGCACCTTGACCCCGTTCGTGGACGTGACGCAATAGTCGCACTCCGCTTTGACTACCGCCGAGGTGTTGATGTAGCAGACCACGACCCCGTCAGGGTGCCGCACGCGCCAGGCCCGGACCTGCTCAGGGATGATCATGTCGGCGAGCGAGCACCCGGCGGCGAGGTCCGGCATGAGCACCGTCTTGTTCGGGCAGAGCATCGCCGCGGTTTCCGCCATGAAGTGCACGCCGCAGAAGAGGATGATCTTCGCATCCGTTGCCTTGGCCTTGCGCGCCAGCCCGAGGGAGTCACCCACGAAGTCAGCGACGTCCTGAATCGCCCCCTCCTGGTAGTTGTGGGCGAGAATGACCGCCTCGCGCTCCCGCTTCAGGATGGCGATCTTCTCCTTCACCATCTCGGCGACCACAAGCGGTGACCCGGTGGGGGAATGGCCGTTGCCGTTCGCGGATCCGTTGAAGGGGCTCATCGTCAGAAGGGCACAATGATCCCCTTTTCTTGCAGCTTTACGACCTTCGGTTCCGCAAAGGTGTAGAGCCGCGCCGGGCGCTGCCGGCCGGTGGCTGTAAAGTCCCTCGTGCCTTTGAGGATGCCCAACTGGAGCATCTTCCGCCGGAAGTTGCGCTTATCCAGTCCCTGGCCCAGGATCACCTCGTAGGATCTCTGCAGTTCTGTCAAGGTGAACTGCCTCGGGAGCAGTTGAAACCCCACGGTGGTGTAATTGATCTTGCTGCGCAGGCGCTCGAGCGCGTACTCCACGATCCGCGCGTGGTCGAACGCCAGCGCGGGGAGCCGCTTGACGGCAAACCAGTTCGCCTCCGCCGCGCGGTGGCGGGCCGTCAACCGGAACTGTTGCCAGTTCACCAATGCGTAGTAGGCCACCGTGATCACCCGGCCTCGGGGGTCTCGATGCGGTTCGCCGAACGTATAGAGCTGCTCCAGGTAGATGTGGTCAACGTTCGTCTTCTCCTGAAGCTCGCGGAGCGCCGCCTTGTCGACCGACTCCTCCTCCCCCACCATGCCGCCGGGCAGCGCCCACGCCCCTCGGTAGGGCGGTTGGTGCCGCTTAACCAGGAGGACCTTGAGGGTGCCTCCCTGGATGGTGAAGAGCACGACGTCGACCGCCGCGATGTACGCGCTGAACCGGCCGTTATGCGATGGGATAGCCATGAGTAAGTGTTTCCCCTACACTAATAAATATAGTGTAGGGGAAACACTTTGTCAAGCGGAAACGGGATCGGCGGAATGCGTGGTGGGGTCGCTCACGCGCCTTGCTGGTAGGCGGCCATGACCACCTGATCGACGGCGCGCTTGACGTCCTTCGTCAACGCGACGACGCTGTCATACCACTTCTGGTCCTTGCCTTGCTGGCGCGGCATGCTGACGAAGAGCCCCTGCTTGCCTTCGACGACCCGCAGCCCCTTGATGACGAGCAGATCGCCGACGGTGAGGTCGCAGTACGCCTTGAGCGAGCCTTCGCCGTCAAACTTCACCAAACGCTTCACCCCAAAGGACCTCTCGGTCGCGTCCATCGCTCCTCCCCTGTGCTGATGCTACCGTGCGCCGTCGATCTTCACCTGTCGTGAAAAATACCCGCCGGTGAGCCCGTCGATGAGGGCGGTCAACTCCTGGAGGCGCAGCTCCTGCTCCAGCAGCTTCCGCTGGTCGGTCGATGGATCGGTGAGGAGGGCGATCTGCAGGCGGCGGCGTTCGAAGTAGAGGCGGGTGACTTCATCCACGATGTCATCGCGCAGCTCCACCATCAATTTGGAGCGGACGTCGATCGACGTCTGGTCGTCGCTCCAGATCAGGTCAGCGAGCTCCCAGTCGAGTGTCGCTGACCAGTCGACATCCCGTTCGCCTCTCACGAGCGAGTCGGGGTTCGTGCCGGAGTCCCAATGTCGGAAGTCCGTCAGGTTGGTATCGCTGCTCACGTTGAATGTCGGGATCAGCGCCCGCAGCCTTGCCTGGGTCCGCCAGGCGGCGATCTTGTCCGGGGAGACCTCAGCGTACCGGATGGCGGCTTCCCTCACTTGCTCCATCGTCGGCTCATGGGAGAAGTTGGACAGCAACTCTTCAGGGGAGGGCCGTCGGTCTTCCTCAAATGCATCCGGAGCCAGCTCGTAGCGGTAGAGCCCTTCGTCGGTTGCCGCCCAGAGCTGGCGCTTGGCGGCGGCCAGGTCGTGCACCTGGGCGGAGGCCTGACCCCGGCTGAGCATCGTCCAGCGCTCAGCGTGGGGGTCGTATCGCGCGACGCCTCGTGCCGTTGCGGCGTAGAGGACCACCGGGGAGCGGGCCAGGGGCAGGAGGCGCCTGATTGATGCTGAGGCAAGCCCCGCGCGGCTCAGCCGTTGCCAGGTGCGCCCACCATCCACGCTCTTCAGGAGCCCTCGCGTGTCCGCGAGGTAGATCGTAGACGCCGAGTGGGGGTCAACGGCGACGGCGGTGAGCTGGCGGATGGACCCTGTCGATTCCTCCACCGGTTCCGTCGGCTCTTCGCCCGATGCGTCAGGGGTCTGCAGAACGGTCAGCCGGCGCTCCCACCGCCCATCCTTCAGGTCGCCCTCAAAGAGCCCTCCCGCCGTCAGGAGGTAGAGGTGGTCAGGCCGCTGAGGGTCCCACGCAAGGTGGACGATCTGACGCGCGGCCAGCGGGACGCCCACCTCAACCCATGAGCGGCCGCGATCCGTGCTCCGGAACAACCCGTTGGCTGTGCCAAGCAGGACGGTCTCTCGTTGCGTGGGGTGGAAGGCGACGTGGGTGCAGCGGGAGGCTCCATCGCCTGCGCCTCGGAAGAGCCGTTGCCATTGGGCGCCTCCGTCGAACGACCCATAGAGCCCCTGGTCGGTGGCCGCCAGCACGATCGATGGGAAAGCGGGGTCGATGGCAAGCGCTTGAATGTCAGCGCCGCCTGGGGTATGGAACCGATGATGCCACTTTGTTCCTCCATCGAGAGTTTCGTAGAGGGCCCGTGGGCTCGCAGCAAGGACTCGCACCGGCACGCTTGGGTCCACCGCGACGGCCGTCACCACACGCTCCTCCGGCGCGACCGCCACGCGTTCCCAGCCCGAAGCCGCCTCGACGAGAGCCGGCCCTGAGGAGGAGACCAACGCGCTTAGCAGGAAGAGGCCGCGCGCGTGACGCATCACGTCCAAAGCGCCTTCACCTGCAACTCCAATTGCTGATCTGCCTTTCCGCTCATTCGACCTGGGCCAGCCAATACGAGTCCAAAACGGTGCGGGAGAGATGCGCCTGCGCCTCCTTCGTCAGCGGCACGACGCTGTGATGCCAGCGGCCCGCCTGGCTCTGCTGGCGTGGCAGGCTGACGAAGAGCCCCTGACGGCCCTCGACCACCCGCACCCCTCGGATCACCACGAGGTGGCCGACCGCCACGTCGCAGAACGCTTTGAGCGCACGCGCCCCACCCACCTTGACGACGCGGGTTACCCTGAAGCCCACGGTTCTCTCGAGTCGTTCCACGTTGGGAAGGATTCCGGCCAGCGCATCCATGAGACACCCTTATATCACCATGAGGTCAGTGTGTCAATTATAATTTTCATTAAGTGAAAATATATCTGTGCAGCCTTCCTTCCACTTGGGCTCTTGGTGAGGATGTACGGAAGCTCTACACGAGGCGACGAGCTATCGAGGCGTCACGCCACTGCTGGGTGACATGCGAGGGAAGGTTTTGGGCGTTGTCTCCGGAATCCAAACACAGCGATGCCATTCCACCACATGGCCCGATCGCCGTTGTGCCGAGCAGGTAGGTCATACAGCAGGTTCCACTCGTTCTGAGATTCGGCAATTGCCCGCTCTGTCCCCACCTTAGCGTATGACTGGGAGTCTGGCGCAAAACGCCAGTCATCAACAATGACAAGCGCCCCCTCCCCTAAAAACGGCTCCGCCAGTTTCATGCCGAGATACTGGCTCTGCTCATCATGGGCGGCATCGTAGAAATACGCCCCAATCGGTATGGGCAGCTTCTCGCGCGTAAAGATGCCCTAGAATGACTCATCATAGAATGTCACATGCTGAGCCAGCCCATAACGTTGCAAGTTATTCATGAGCGCCTCACGGGGATGTACGGCCTGGCCCTTTGTCCGCCTCCATTCACTGAAGTTGTCGCATGCAAAGGTCGGGCGTGCAGGATTGCCGCGCAGTGCCGCGATGAGGCTCTTGCCCTGCCAGCTACCGATTTCCAGATAGGCCTCACTGGCGTTCAAGTGGGCGTAGGCGACGTGTAGGAGTCGCTGCTTCTTCACACTGATCATGCCCGCAACATCCCTGAGGGGGTCGAAGAAGTGATACTGAACGTGAAACGCTTTGGCCTTGACTTTAAGCCGCCACGCATAGCGTCGCGTCGGTCGGTTGCGCTGTGACGCAGGAAACCGGGCCGCGAAATCGGCACAAAATTTCTGGACGTCCATGGCCCTTCAGTTCTTTCTGCAGAAGAGCAACGTCGCCACAGTCCCGCTTCCCGTAGAGCTTGTGGATCCAGAGCCAGTAGCCTGCATGGAGGCTGTTTCGTTCTGGATCGCGTTGTAACCGATAAAGGCTCCACCGCTCCCTCTGCCGTCCACCCAGTCATCTTCGTCGGTTTTGATCCCATGCTTATGGGCGTTCATGACATGGGTGTGACTGGGACCGTTGTGCATATGGGCGGCAAGCTCTGCTGTCGTTTGAGCAACTGGAGGCGAATAGGATGCGCCCCCTTTGATCATGGCACCATCCAGAGCAGACAACCGGGTATATCCGGCTGGACAAGTTGACCCAGTCCAAAGGATGACCGCCCCTGACGGCACAAGCTTGTTGGCGTCATCTGTGATCGTCGAAGTCGTCATGGCAGCCGTGAGGCGGTCAGCGGTCTTCGCCGCATCAGCCGTCTCAGCCACTTCAGCTCTGATGGCCAGCGGGACACTCGTGATCCGCTGGCGGGGGGAGAGCTCCGGTTCAGTCCCCACCTGGAGGGAGAGCCAGAGCGGTCTCGACCAGTCGACCTACAGCGGGATCACCTGGCCGAGGAGGACGCTGAAGTGGCCGTGCGTCAGGGGGACGTTGGTCTGCGTCTCTTCCCAGACTTTCACCCCGCCGGTCTCGGCCTCGTAGAGCCGGAAGGTCAGCGCGTAGGGGCCTTCGAGGGGGACGCCCTGGCGGTCCACCGCCTGGCCCTGGTAGCGGATGAGGTGGGGGATGGCCGCGTGGGCCGCCCCGCTGGCCAGCTCTACACTGATGAACAGGGCCAGGACGAGGCTTCGCCGTGGTGGAAGATACCTCCCGCTCTGCTGGCTCACGGAGTCCTCCTTTCTTGCTTGAATCTCATCGGCGGCTTGACGGTGTTCCCAACCACTCCACCAAACCGGTGCCCGTCCAACTCCCAAAGGAAGTCACATCGAGTTTGGGATAGGGTATCCCCCGCCAGACCTTCAACATGGTCCAGACCCTGATGTCATCAAGGACCAAGAGAGGGGGTTTGGCAAATGGCACATGCCGGAGGTTCGCCAGGAGTTTTGATTCGGTCACCCCGTCTTTCGCGGCATCCAGAAAAATCAGTTCAGCGCGACTGAGCAGCGCTCGATGGCGTTGCATGACTGCGGGATCACTCAAATCATCCGTGTACTGAATCAACCGCTGGTCGGCAAAATCTTCTGTGGTCAAGCAAGAGTCAGAGTGCTGTGCCCATGGGATCAGATCGAATGTCGCAATCTGAGCGTCTGGCGACAGATGGTGTTTGAGCGCGAGGGTAGAGACCCCACCGCCTGTGCCGATCTCAACGACACGCCGCGGTTGCAGAATCTCCTCCAAGGCTGCCAACAGCCGGTATTGCTGGCCTGGCCAGAGCGAGGGAGGATACGGGAAATCGGCAGGAAAGCGCCGGTCGAGCGCATCTAACCGGAGTTCCGCGGCGCGTTGGATGGCCTGCAGCGCAAGACGCAACAGTCGTTCCGAAGGCTGGATGTCATCGTCGGTCGAGGCCAGCAACGAATACTCGACGTGACGGGCAGGAAAGGGGATCGGCAGCACCCGTTGAAGCAGTTGTCGTTTCCAACTCCAACGCAACAGGGTCCTGCCGCGCCACGTCAGGTGCAACCTCCACGTCGGATCTCGCACCTCGATATGTTGTTGTTTCTTCATGGGTTCAGCCTCCTGTGAGTGGTAGATCATACCACGCGGCCTGCACGCCCTCCCAGGAGATGTGATGGGAACGCTGATGTTACAGACAGATCCCAAAGAGGAACAAACGCTTGCGTATGCCACCGCAAGGATCACCTCCGCACGGTCCGTTGCCCACCCCGAAGGAACACGAGTTATTCCCTACACAGTTGAGGGCGCTGCTGCAATGGCCACCCCCAACGTCTCCTACCTCTGGATCCGGACATCCGCCGGATTGGGTACACGCATAATAGGCACTCACGACGCGAAACGTTTTCCCAGAAAGACAACTTGCTGAAATCGTCTCGCCTTCACTAGCAACAGCGCACACCCAGCTTGCTTGTAGTTGGTTGGCGTGTAACCCATCCACAGTGTCAGCCTCCAATCCAGATCTGGAGCCTTACGGGCTGATCATTGAGGGGGAGAATGTTCCGGTGATTGTCGAGGAGGGTTGTGTCCCGGTGGGGTTGGCGCGTGCCAGCAGGTCTGCCGCCTGCTGACCATCCACCGTATCGGCATCCAGCCCGCTACCGCTGCCTTGGGGGCTGATGAGTGCAGGTGTGATGGCGGAGGTCAGGCCTTCTGCGATGTCTGCTCGAATGGCGAGCGGCACGCTCGTGATCCGCTGGCGGGGGGCCAGCTCCGGTTCGGTGCCCACCTGGACCGAGAGCCACAGCGGGGTGCTCCAATCCACGTCGAGGGGGGTCACCTGGCCGAGGAGGACGCTGAAGTGGCCACCGGTGAGGACGACATCCGCCTGGCGCTCCTCCCACACCTTCGTGCCGCTCGTCTCCGCGTCGTAGAGCCGGAAGGTCAGGGTGTAGGGGCCTTCGAGGGGGACGCCCTGGCGCGGTCCACCGCCTGGCCCTGGTAGCGCACCAGGTGGGGCACCTGCGCATGAGCAAGGGCCCCCACCAAGAACAGGGCAGCGCAGCCCAATGACCACCAGCGGGTGACGATCGAGCACCTCATGACTTCGAAGGACACCCCA